>JBGUQG010000123.1:0-12375 GCA_045130815.1 Christensenellales bacterium | reverse complement strand
TTGAACAGGCGGGGACGCACGTCGATGTCCAGGGCCAGCAAAAGGCGGCTGAGCTTCACGCCGAGCCTGAAGGTCTTCTCCTTGCCGCTCTTGCGGATGCCGTCCCGGATCTGCTTGTAGAAGGTTTCGACGAACAGCGGCACCACCGTGATGATCCCCGGCTTTGCCAGCAGCATGTCCTCCTTCAGGCGCTTCAGGCCGCGGTTGATGAATATGGTGGCGCGGAACTGGAAGCCCATCATGATCGTGACCAACAGTCCGAAGGCGTGGTGAAAGGGCAGCACCGCCAGCACCGACCGGCCCTCCGGGCTGAACACCATGGCCCCGCCGGACACGTCGCTGGCCAGGTTGCCGTGGCTCAGCATCACGCCCTTGCTGCGGCCGGAGGTGCCGGAGGTGAAGAAGATGCAGGCCAGCGCGTCCTTATCCGGGTGGCGCAGCGCATAGCCTTCCCAGCCCTCGGCCTGCGCCTTTGCCAGCTGCCTGAGGCCGGTGACCGGCAGGCCCTCGATGCCCTCCACCAGGTCCATGTAGGTGGGGGAGACGAAGGCGGCGTCCGCGTCCGCCCCGCGGATCATATCGGCGATCTCGTTCGCCGGAAGCTCCTTGTCGATGGGCACGGCCACGTTGCCGGAGCCCAGCGCCCCGAAGAAGGCCAGCAGCCACTCATAGCTGTTTTCGCCGATCACGGCCACGTGCTTGCCCGTGCCCAGGGTCCGCTCCATATGGCAGGCGACCCTGCGCACGTCCGCGAGCACATCCCGGCAGGTCTTTTCCTCAACGCCGTCCCTGCCCGCACGGTACCGGAAGGCGATGAAGTCCGGCCGCTCCCGGTCCGCCGTCTCCAGCATGTCGGCGAGGCTTTTGATCGGGGGGATGTCATAATAGGGGTACTTCCGGTTCTTCAACGCGCTCCCTCCTTTCCGCATATGCCTATCATACCATGTCCCATAGAAAGAGGCAAGCAGTTTTTTTACGGTAATTTCAATTAGAAGAAACAAACCCCGGCAATATGTTGTACAGATACAGGAACATCGTCTCGTAATCGTGCACCCCGCCGGGGTACACGGCGTAGGCCATCCGTTCCTCGCCGAACAGCTGTGGGAGGGCGCGCATGGCCTTCACCTGGGCGTCCAGGTTGGAAAAAGCGATGTCCCTGTCGCCGGTGACGGCGTGGATGCGATAGGGCAGGGCCCACCTGCGGGCCGCCTCGGCCAGCGCTTCGGCGGTCCTCTCCGGGTATGTGCCGCCGCCCTTCTCGCCGCAGGCCCAGCAGTCCCCGCTGAGGGGCAGGAACCGTTCAAACAGGTCCATGGCCTGCAAAAAGGCGTACCAGGTGGTCACGCCGCCCATGGAGAAGCCGCTGATGATCCGCTCCTCCCGGCGGAAGGCGCGACCGGTGCGCCCCTGTACGGCAGGGATGATCTCATTGCGCAGCTCCCTGCAGAACGCCGCCACGGCCCTGCCGGAGGAGGCCGGAGTCTTGTCCGTCTCATCGGGATCGTAGAAGCAGGGGGCGACGATGTAGACGGGCGCGAGAACGTCCTCGGCGATCATGTGGTCGATCATGTTCACGAAGGCCGGACACATGAAGGCGTGCTGGTCGCCCCCGCCGCCGTGGATCAGGTACAGTATGCGCCCAGCGGGCTTTGCGGGGGTGTACAGCAGCGCATACTTGTTCCGGTAGGGCACGGCTTCAAGCCCGCCGGCGCTTTCGCAGGCCGCGGCATAGCGCTGGGGGATGGGATTCATCATGGCGCTTCATCTCCTTTGCACCATCATACCACTGCCGCGGCGTTAAGTCCATACGGGATTGAAACGCGGCGCGTTTCGTGGTATCATTGGGGAAAACAAATGCGAGGTTCAATGTCATGACGAGCGACTATGCTTCCATACTTTCAAGGGAATTCTCCCTGCGCCCGGCCCAGGTGCAGGCCGTGATCGAGCTGCTGGACGCGGGCAACACGATCCCCTTCATCGCCCGCTACCGCAAGGAGGCCACCGGCTCGCTGGACGACCAGGTGCTGCGGCAGCTGGCCGAGCGGCTGGAGTACCTGCGGGGGCTGGACAAGCGGCGTGACGAGATCGTCCGGGCCCTGACCGAGCAGAGCGTGCTGACGGACGCGCTGACGGCGCAGATCGCCGGGGCGGCCACCCTCGCCGAGCTGGAGGACATCTACCGGCCCTTCAGGCCCAAGCGCCGCACCCGGGCCACCGTGGCGAAGGAAAGGGGCCTGGAGCCGCTGGCGGCCTGGCTGATGGTCCAGCCGGAGCGGGCGGACCCCGCGGCGAAGGCGGCGGAGTTCGTCGACCCGGGAAAGGGCGTGGAGGACGCCGGGGCGGCGCTGTCCGGGGCCCGGGACATCATCGCCGAGACCGTCAGCGACGACGCCGCGCTGCGCAAGCGCCTGCGGGAGCTGATCAGTCGGGAGGCCGTGCTGGTGTCCCGCGCAGCGAAGGACGGGGACAGCGTGTACCGCAACTACTATGACTATCGCGAGCCGGTCAGGAGCATCGCGGCCCATCGGATACTGGCCGTGAACCGGGGCGAGCGGGAGGAATTCCTGAAGGTGAGCGTAGAGGTTCAGGAGGAGCGCATGGTGGGCGAGGTCAAGCGCGCCTTCGTGCGCAACGCATCGCCCGCGGGAGAGCAGGTGGCCCTGGCCTGCGGGGACGCCTGGGACCGGCTGCTTTTCCCGGCGCTGGAGCGGGAAATACGAAGCCTGCTCACCGACCGGGCCAACGAATCGGCCATCCGGGTGTTCTCCGACAACCTGCACCAGCTGCTGATGCAGCCGCCCATCAAGGGCAAGGTGACGCTGGGCGTCGACCCGGGCTTCCGCACCGGCTGCAAGCTGGCGGTGGTGGATGAGAACGGCAAGGTGCTGGACACCGGCGTGGGCCACTTCACACTGCCGGGCAACGACGCGGGCAAGGCGGCGGCCGCGCGGCTGATCAAGGGCTTTGTGAAGAAGTACGGCGTGACGGCCATCGCCATTGGCAACGGCACCGCCAGCCGGGAGAGCGAGCAGTTCATCGTGTCGCTGCTGCCGGAGCTGCCGGGGGTCGCCTACATCATCGTCAGCGAGGCCGGGGCCTCGGTGTACTCCGCCAGCAAGCTGGCTGCCGAGGAGTTCCCGGATTTCGACGTGACCCAGCGCAGCGCGGTGTCCATCGCCCGCAGGATGCAGGACCCGCTGGCCGAGCTGGTGAAGATCGAGCCCAGGGCCATCGGCGTGGGCCAGTACCAGCACGACCTGAAGCAGAACGAGCTGACCGCGGCGCTGGACGGCGTGGTGGAGCGCTGTGTGAACGACGTGGGCGTGGAGGTCTCCACGGCCTCGGCGGCGCTGCTTTCCCATGTGGCGGGCATCGGCCCGGCGCTGGCGAAGAACATCGTGGCCTACCGGGAGGAGAACGGCATCCCCAGCCGGGCGGCGCTGAAGAAGGTGCCCAAGCTGGGCCCCAGGGCCTTCGAGCAGTGCGCGGGCTTTTTGCGGGTGCGGGACAGCAAAAACCCGCTGGACGCTACCGCCGTGCACCCGGAGAGCTATGACGCGGCGAAGGTCATCATCGCCGCCCTGGGCTGTGACCCGAAGGCGGTGCACGGCGGCATCCCGGACGCGGGCCGGCGGGCGAAGCTGTACGGGCCGGAAAAGCTGGCGAAGGAGGCCGGCGTGGGGCTGCCCACCCTGAACGACATACTGTCCGAGCTGCAAAAGCCGGGCCGCGATCCCCGGGACGATTTGCCCAAGCCCGTGCTGCGCACGGACGTGATGGATATCAGCGACCTGAAGCCGGGCATGGAGCTGACCGGCACCGTGCGCAACGTGATCGACTTCGGCGCGTTCGTGGACATCGGCGTGCATCAGGACGGCCTGGTGCACATCTCCCGCCTGGCCGACCGCTTTGTCCGCCACCCCTCCGAGGTGGTGAAGGTGGGCGACGTGGTGAAGGTATGGGTGGTGGAGGTGGACGAAAAAAAGAAGCGCATCGCGCTGAGCATGGTGCGGGAGAAGGCATAATAAAGCGGAAGGCTGTCCCGGGCGCCGCCGGCGCGCGCTTTGGGACAGCCTCCCGCTTTGAAAAAACCTACCTTCTTCGGAAGCCCCGGAAGGAGCACACGTCGCCGATGTCCACCGACAGAGCGTCGCACACCCGCTCCAGCACGTCCAGGCGCACGGCCTCGCCCTTCACCAGCTTCTGGTAGGTCGATTCGCTGATGCCCGCCATCGCAATGATATCCCGCTGGATATAGCCGCGCCGGTTCAGGAGGACCCAGAGCTTCTTGTAGGTGATCACGGGTGTCGCCTCCTTGCTGTCTGCCCGGTCGGGCGGGTGATTATCAGTATACCATGTTTTGAGGGCCGCTGTGGTGACAGGAATCGGGTTTTTGCTTTTCAATAGTTTTACAAAAACTACAAAATCGTAGCATCACGGCGTACCCCTTCAAATTTAACGCCGGCGGGGCCCGAAAGGGGTGGCGCATTTCACACTTTACCGCTATAATACAATAGCCCAATGAAGGGTCAAAGCACATCCCAGGTCAAGGAGCAATTCAGATGACGGAAAAGATATACAGGATATTGGTGATCAACCCCGGCTCCACCAGCACCAAGGTGAGCCTGTTTGAAAACGAAAACAGCGTGTTCGAGCACAGTTTGTTCCACGACGCGCCCCAGCTGCTGCGCTATCCCCACGTGAACGGCCAGATGCCCTTCCGCTACCAGGTGATCCTGGACATGCTGAAGCAGGAGGGCGTAAGGCCCGAGGATATCGACGTGTTCGTGGGCCGGGGCGGCAGCGCCTGCACCCAGCCCGGCGGCGTCACCCGGGTGGACCAGCGGCTGTACGACGACACCGAGAAGGCCGTGGGCGGCAGCGAGCACCCGGCGAAGCTGGGCGTGATGCTGGCCTGGAGGTTCGCCTGCGAATATGGCAAGCCCGCCTTCACGATGAACCCCACCAACGTGGATGAATACGGCGAATACGCCCGCCTGACGGGCATCAGGGGCGTGTACCGGGTGTCCCACTCCCACGTGCTGAACCAGAAGGCCGTGGCGGAATACCACGCCCGAAAGCTGGGCAAGCGCTATGAGGACTGCGACTTTATCGTGGCCCACATCGACGGCGGCATCACCGTCAGCGCCCACGACCACGGCCGCATGGTGGACGGCAACATGGGCGCGGACGGCGAAGGGGCCTTCACGCCCACACGCATCGGCAGCGTGCCGGTGCTGTCGCTGCTGGACTATATCGAGGCCCACTCCCTGGAGGAGGCTCGGCTGATGTGCTCCCGGGCGGGCGGCTTCGTCAGCCTGTTCGGCACCTCCAATTCCGATACGATCCACGACCTGGCCGAGCGGGGCGACAAAAAGGCCCGGCTGGTCTGGAACACCATGATCTATCAGGTTTGCAAGATGATCGGCGAGATGAGCGCCGTGCTGTGCGGCCGGGCGGAGGCGATACTGCTCACCGGCGGCCTGATGCGCTTTGACGACGTGGCCGAGGGCATCCGGAAGCGCTGCGGCTGGATCGCGCCCATCAGCGTGTACCCCGGCGAAATGGAGCAGGAGGCCCTGGCCGGCGGCGCGCTGAAGGCCATGCGGGGCGAGATCGAGCCCATGACCTATACCGGCAAGCCGGTGTGGGAGGGGTTTGGGTTTTAGAGTGGTCAGTGGACGGTGGACAGTGTAGAGAGTGAGACGGCCGGGGAGGTGGCTTTATGAGTCTGATAGAGCGGATCAAGGAGAAGGCGAGGAAGGATGTCAAGCGCGTGGTGCTGCCGGAGGGGGACGAACCGAGAACAGTGAAGGCGGCGGCCATCGTGAAGAGCGAGGGACTGGCGGAGCCGGTGCTGATCGGGAACGCGGAGGCCATCGCCGCTGTGGCGCGCGAGGCCGGGGCGGACATCGGGGGCATCGGGATCGTCGATCCGTTGAACAGCGCGAAGGCGGGGGAATACGCGGCGGCGCTGTATGAGCTGCGCAGGGCCAAGGGCGTCACGGAGGAGGAGGCCGCGAGGCTGGTGGCGGACCCGATGTACTTCGGCATCATGATGGTGAAGCTGGGCGACGCGGACGGGCTGGTGTCCGGCGCGGCGCACACCACCGGCGACATGCTGCGCCCGGCGCTGCAGATCATCAAGACCAAACCGGGCATGAAGGTGGTGTCCTCCAGCTTTCTGATGGACTGCCCAAACAAGAGCCTGGGGGAGGACGGACTGCTGGTGTACGCCGACTGCGTGGTCATGCCCTGCCCCACCGCCGAGGAGCTGGCCCACATCGCCGTGGCCGCCGCGGACACCGCGAAGGCGCTGTGCGGCGTCGAAGAGCCCCGGGTGGCGCTGCTGTCCTTCTCCACGAAGGGCAGCGCGAAGCACCCGCTGGTGGACAAGGTGCGCGAGGCCGCCGAGATCGCCCACCGGCTGGCCCCGGCGCTGCTGCTGGACGGCGAGATGCAGCTGGACGCCGCGCTGGTGCCGGAGATCGGCGCTTCCAAGGCGAAGGGCAGCCCGGTGGCCGGCCGCGCCAACGTGCTGATCTTCCCGGACCTGCAATCCGGCAACATCGGCTACAAGATCACCCAGCGCATCGGCGGCGCGGACTGCTTCGCTGTGCTGCAGGGTCTGGCCAGGCCCTGCAACGACCTGTCCCGGGGCTGCAGCGTGGAGGACATCGTGAACACGATCAGCATCACCGCCGTGCAGGCGCAGTAGGAGGCGGTTTGCCGTGATCGAAACAGGCTTCATCAACGCCATGACCTTTGGCTTTTGCGAAAAGCGGGGCTTCACCTCCGGCACGGCGTGGCGGCGCTCCCTGGAGGAGATGGTCCGCACCACCGGCTGCGACGGCATCATACTGCCTGTGTGCGCCTGGCAGGAGCATCCCTGGTCCACGGAAATGGAATCATCCTCGCCGGACGTGATGTCGGGCGAGGACGTGAGGAACGTGTGCGGGCATGCCCGGAGCCTGGGCCTGAAGGTGATCCTGAAGGCCATGGTCAACTGCCGGGACGGCGCGTGGCGGGCCTTCATACACTTCTTCGACCCGCCAGTGCCCACGGAGCCCTGCTGGGCGGACTGGTTCGCCGCTTGGACGGACCATGTTTGCATGGTGGCGGACATGGCCCGGGAGAACCGCGCCGACATGCTGTGCGTGGGCTGCGAAATGGTGGGAACCGACGACCAGGCGGCCCACTGGCGGGCGCTGATCAGGCAGGCGCGCAAGCGCTATGACGGCCCGATCACCTACAACTGCGACAAGTACCAGGAGGACCGGGTGACCTGGTGGGACGCCGTGGACGTGATCTCCTCCTCCGGCTACTATCCCATCGACCGGCTGGACGAGAACCTGAGACGCATTGAAGCCGCAGCCCGACGGGCGGATCGGCCCTTCATGTTCATGGAGTGCGGCTGTCCCAGCCGCGGCGGCAGCGAATACCGCCCCAACGACTGGCGCTTCGGCCATGGACTGGACCTGAACGCCCAGGCCCAATGGTACGCCGCGTTCATCGAAGCCTTGGGGCGCTTCCCCTTCGTGCGGGGCGTGGGCTGGTGGGACTGGCCCGCCACCCGGCTGTACCCGGAATTTGCCGGGGCGGACGACAACGGCTACTGCACCTACGGCAAGCCCGCCAATGAGGTGCTGGCAAGGTTTGCCGAAGCGATGAGGAAGCAGGGAACAGGGAACAGGGACAGCTGATCTCCACTCTCTTAATAGAGCCCGTGCAGTATCCAGCCGGGCTCGGACTGGTCGCAGTCCGGGCACAGGCCGGCGTATTCGTTGGCGCAGTCGTCGCACAGGGGCGCGCCGCAGTCGTTGCAGCGCCGGAAGGCGCGGGAATCGGCCGTCTTGTGGCAGTTACGGCATTCGGCCATGGGCATGGGATCGACCTCCTTTGGAAGCATTTTGCCCAATATGGCGTTATGCTATGCGGGAAGAAAGGTGAATCGAGCCGGATTCACCTTTCTTCTTTCGCAATCCCTCTGACCGCCTCAAGCAGCGTTTCCACCTCCTCAAACGTATTGGCGTGGCCCACGCTGGCGCGGATCGCGCCGCGGTCCAGCGTTTTAAGGAAGCGGTGGGCGCCCGGGGCGCAGTGCAGGCCGCCGCGCACGGCGATGCCCCGCCGGGCCAGCGCGTCCGCGGCCTGTGCGCTGGACAGGTCGCCGATATTGAAGCAGGCGATGCCCGCGCGTCCGGCCTCCTGGTCCGGGGAATAGACGGTCACGCCGGGCATGCCGACGAGCCCCTCATACAGCGCGGTGGTCAGCTCCCGCTCGTGCATCATGATCTTCGACAGGTTTTCGGAAACAAACTGAACGCCCGCGCCCAGACCCGCGATGCCCGGCAGGTTCACGGTGCCGGCCTCGAAGCGCTCCGGCAGTCCGGCGGGCTGCAGCGGGTTCGCGCTCTCGGTGCCGGTGCCGCCCTCACGGACGGGCAGCAGCGCTGTGCCTGGGGCGATGTAGAGCCCGCCGGTGCCCTGGGGACCCAGCAGCGCCTTGTGGCCCGGGAAGGCGTACAGCTGGCAGCCCAGCGCGTTCACGTTCACCGGCATCGCGCCCAGGGCCAGCGCGCCGTCGATCAGGGCGCGCAGGCCCATTTCCCGCGCCAGCTGCCCGATGGCGGCCACGGGCTGGATCGCGCCGGTGACGTTTGAGGCGTGGGTGCAGATGATCATCGCGGTGCCGCCCGTGGCGGCGGCGCGGATGTCCGCCGGGTCCACATAGCCGTCGGGCCGTGGCGGCACCAGCGTATAGGTGATGCGTCCCCGGGCGGCCAGCGTGCCCAGCACCCGCAGCACCGAATTGTGTTCCAGCGCCGTGGCGATCACGTGATCCCCCGCCCGCAGGCTGCCCTTGATGGCCAGGTTCAGCGCGTCGGTGCAGTTGAAGCAGTGGATCACGGACATGGCGTCCGCCGCGCCGACCAGCGCCGCCAGCTTCTCCCGGGTGTCCAGCACCACCCGCGCGGCCCGCAGCGCCGCGCTGTGGCCGGAGCGGCCCGGGTTGGCGTTGTATTCCGTCAGCGCCCGCCGCACCGCGTCGATCACCGCCTGGGGCTTCGGGTGGCTGGTGGCGGCGTTGTCAAAATAGATCGGCATGGTCGAACCCTCCTTCGCCGTTGCGCGTAGTATAGAATACATGCGCCCCGGCGCTTTTATGAGCCGGGGCGCGTGAATCGGTTGGAAGGAGGGATTGGGCATGCGGGATATCTACGGCGTGGCGGCCTTCCGCTCGCGCCAGCAGGTGATGCGGTTCGAGGCCGTGCTGCGGCGCATGGGCGTGCCGGCGCAGGTGGTGTCCACGCCCCGGGCGATCTCCATGGGCTGCGGGCTGTCCGTGCGCTTTCCCATGGAATATCTCACGCAGGTGCGCGGCGCGCTGGCCGCTTCCGGCACAGGCAATCTGATCGGCCTGTACCGCGCGGAATACGACGGGCGGCGGCTGCGGGTGACGCCGACATAGGGTCGGCGTCGTCCTCTTCGGCGCGATCCGACGGGGTCGCGCCGCTTATCAAGCCTTCCTTTTTCAGCAGCTGCATCGCCCTCCGGACATCCCGCCGCCGCACGAAGATCTGCCAGCGCCTGTCGGGATGGGGCTGGTGGAAGGGGCCGACAAAGAACATGTCGTCCGAGGGCATCCGCGCGGGGATGCGGTGCTCCTTCAATACTTCGAGCACGCGGCAGGCCTGTTTCGTGGGCCATCGTATACCGAACAATGTCCATCCGAGCATGATATCACACCTCCTGTTCAGGGTCGTTTGTCAGTTCCCGGTACATCGCCGCAAGCGGTTTGCTGCCGATGTCCTTCAGCGCGTTCTCCACGGCCTCCAGGGCGGTTTTGCCGAGGCTGTCGTAAATGCTGTCGTTTCGGTGAACTTCATGGATGAACCGCAGGTTCCGGCAGCTGTAGTCCGGGCTGGCGTCGAAGACGCGGGCCAGGTTGACGGCTTTGGCCAGGGAAGCTCCGGCGGCGGCATCGTCTCCCGATGCCAGCTGGAAGCCTGCGATCCAGGCGTGGAATACCGCGCAGAGCTTATCGATAAAATCCGGCTGCTCGGTGCACTTCAGAGCGCGGAGGGACTGGATGCCCCATCGCAGCACCGCCATGCCGTTCTCCGTGTCCCGGCGGGCAAGGTAGACGGCCGCATAGCCGATCACGGTGTAGATGATGCCGTTGAAGGTCATTACGATTCCGTGGGACAGGTAAGGGACCGCCTCGTCCATCCGCCCCATCTCCACGGCCAGGACCTCGCCGATCATAGCGCTGTAGAGATGCCCTGCGTTGTGCTCCTTGGCCATGTTGATGGCCTTCTCCTTTTCGCCCAGGGCGAAGTACACCTGGGCGATCGACCCGCAGAGGGTCTGCTCGCTGATGCCGCTGTCCCGGTTCTGGGGCAGCAGCTGGCGCGCCTTCTCGTACAGCTCCAGCGCCCGCAGCAGCAGGGCCTTGTCCTGGGCCTCGAAGCCGATGCCGTGATGGAGCATGGCCCCGGCGTAGGCGATGCTGAAGGCGTTGGGATACCGCTTGAGCGCCTTCTCCACCTCCGCGAGGCCGTCGCGGTTTTTCTCGCTGTGGTATCGCCAGATGCGCGCCTCGGTGGCCGCCAGCCGGTTGTCCTTCATCGAATAGCCCAGCAGCGCGTCCACCGAGCAATCGAAGAAGTCCGCCATTTCAATGATCATCGGCAGCTCCGGCACCGACAGCCGGGACTCCCACTTGTGCACCGCGCCCACCGTGACGCCCAGCACTTCGGCCAGCTGCTCCTGGGTCAGGCTCCGCGCCTTCCTGAACGCGCGTATGTTTTCGGATAACTGCGTCTTCATCGTCGTGCCTCCCTTCGCGGCTTGTGAGATCATTATAACCTGTATCGACCTCCAAGTGAAGACACCGGCAATACCATTGGAATTATTATTTTTATACTGCTGGTACAGGTATAATTTTTAGCGCGTTCATGCTTGACCGTTTGGCAGGACAAAGGGTATAATCAGTATCATGCAAAGGATGAGGGGGGGGAACGGCATGGACGCGAAGCGGGCGGCGCTGGTGATGGAGGCGCTTCACACGCTGTACCCGGAGGCGAAGCCGGAGCTGCACTTCGCCAATCCCTACGAGACGCTGATCGCCACGATCCTGTCCGCCCAGTGCACCGACAAGCGGGTGAACATGGTCACGGCGCGGCTGTTCCCCAAGTACCCGGACGCCTTCGCCATGGCGAAGCTGGAGCCGGAGGAACTGGAGCCGATGATCCGGGAGTGCGGGCTGTACCACAACAAGGCGAAGAACATCGTGCTCGCCAGCCGCGCGCTGGTGGAGAGGTACGACGGCAAGGTGCCCTCCACCCGCGCCGAGCTGATGGCGCTTCCCGGAGTGGGGCAGAAGACCGCGGGCGTGGTGCTGCTGGCCGCCTTCGGGGACGATCAGATCCCGGTGGACACCCACGTGTTCCGGGTATCCCGGCGCATCGGCCTGGCCGACGGCAACACGCCGGAAAAGGTGGAAGGGCAGCTTCGGGAGCTGCTGGATCGGGACATCTGGTCCCTGGGGCACCATCTGATCATCTGGCATGGACGGCGCTGCTGCCACGCCCGGAAGCCGGAGTGCGAGCGCTGCCCCCTGGATGAAGGACTTTGCGAAAAGCACATGGAGAATTGATATGGCATTGTTTGTGGATGTGGTGACCATCACGGTGAAGGCGGGCGACGGCGGCAACGGCTGCGTGTCCTTTCACCGGGAGAAATTCGTGCAGGCCGGCGGGCCGGACGGCGGCGACGGCGGGCGCGGCGGCGACGTGATCTTTGAGGCCAGCGAGCGGATGCACACGCTGATGGACTTCCGCTACAAGCGCAAATTCACCGCCGAGAACGGCGGCGACGGCATGGCCAACCGGCGCACGGGCAAGTCCGGCGAACCGGCGGTGATCCAGGTGCCCCCGGGAACGGTGGTGCGGGAGAAGGCCACGGGCCGCCTGCTGCTGGACCTGTATACCCCGGGCGAGCGCAAGACGCTGGTGAAGGGCGGCAACGGCGGCTTCGGCAACCAGCACTTCGCCACGCCCACGCGCCAGGCCCCCCAGTTCGCCAAGCCCGGCGAAAAGCGGGACGTGATCGAGCTGACGCTGGAGCTGAAGTCCATCGCCGACGTGGGCCTGGTGGGCTTTCCCAACGTGGGCAAATCCACGATACTGTCCGTGGTCACCGCGGCGCGGCCCAAGATCGCCAACTATCACTTCACCACCCTGCAGCCGAACCTGGGCATCGTGAAGCACGGCGAGAGCAGCTTCGTGCTGGCGGACATCCCCGGCCTGGTGGAGGGCGCGGCCCAGGGCGTGGGCCTGGGACACGCGTTCCTGCGGCATGTGGAGCGCA
>JBGUQG010000122.1:0-7213 GCA_045130815.1 Christensenellales bacterium | reverse complement strand
TTGCAGCGGCATCGAGAACTAGTCCCGCTAGTTCGACGGGCGGCAGCCCGGGGAAGCGCCGTTCACGCTGCTGGACTACTTCCCCAGGGACTTCCTGATCTTCATCGACGAGTCCCACCAGACCGTGCCCCAGATCCGGGCCATGTACAACGGCGACTACGCCCGCAAGCGCACGCTGGTGGACTACGGCTTCCGCCTGCCGGCGGCCTATGACAACCGGCCGCTGAAGTTCCACGAGTTCGAGCAGCGGGCGGGACAGACCATCTACGTGTCCGCCACCCCAGGCCCCTATGAGCTGGAGCGCGCCGGGCAGGTGGTGGAGCAGATCATACGGCCCACGGGGCTGATCGACCCGGAGATCGTGGTGCGGCCCGCCACCGGCCAGGTGGACGATCTGCTGGGCGAGGTCAACAGGGTGACCGCCGAGGGTGGGCGCGTGCTGGTGACCACGCTGACCAAGCGCATGGCCGAGAGCCTGACCCAGTACCTGAAGGAGATGGACGTGCGGGTGGAATACCTGCACAGCGATATCGAGACGCTGGAGCGCATCAAGCTGATCCACGGCCTGCGCAGCGGCGAGTTCGACGTGCTGGTGGGCATCAACCTGCTCCGCGAGGGCCTGGACATGCCGGAGGTCCGCCTGGTGTGCATACTGGACGCGGACAAGGAGGGCTTTTTGCGCAGCGAGACCAGCCTCATTCAGACCATCGGCCGCGCGGCCCGCAACGTGGACGGGCGGGTGATCATGTACGCGGACGGGATCACCGATTCCATGCGCCGCGCCATCGACGAGACCAACCGCCGCCGGGAGATCCAGCAGAAGTACAACGAGGAGCACCACATCGAGCCCCGGACCGTGCGCACCGCCATCCGCGAGCTGATGGAGGTCACCCGCGCCCCCGACGACGCCGCCGATACCGGCATGGACGAGGAGGAGAAGCGCATGGCCATCGACCGGCTGGAGGAGCTGATGCTCCAGGCCGCCAACAACCTGGACTTCGAGAAGGCCGCCAAGTACCGCGACCAGATGCTGGCCCTGAAGGGCGAAAAGGTGATGGCCAGCAACGAACAGTCCCGGCAGAAGCGCAGAAGAAGAGAGAAGATGACCCACAGGAATCCGGGTTGATCACGGAGGTCACCATGAAAAAGGTCAGGATCACGGTCGTGCGCATGGCGCGGTATGACGATCTGATGGCACAGTACGAAAATCCCATCGAGCACGCCTGCGGCATGTGGCAGGGTCGGGAATTCATATGCAACGGCTGGGCCAGGCCCGAGGGCATGTGCGACAGCGCGTGGGAGACCCTCTCCCCCTTCGTGATGACGCTGGCCCACGGCGGCGAGAACCTGTACGACGGCTGGATGAAGGACCCGAGGTCCGCCATGATCAGCTGCAACGACGGCTTCAGGCCGGTGAGCTTCCTGGTGGAGGCGCTGGAGGAGGACGCGGTATGATCGACTGCAAAGGAGCGCCCGGTATGACTGCTTCTGAAATCCAAAATCTCATCGACCGTTCCCTGTTCGCCGACCTGGGCTATATCGACAGTGACGGCAACCCCGCCATACGCCGGGTGTTCTGCGCCTGGCACCGGGGCATCGGCGGCCACCTGATCTCCACCAACACGTCCTCCGGCCATGTGCGGCTGCTCAGCGAACATCCCGAGGCCTGCCTGTACTTCGCCGACAACGAGACCTTCGAGGGCGTCTGCCTGACGGGCCGGGCCGTGCCGACGCGCCGGGAGGACTACCGCCGGCTGCTGTGGAACGACGGGGACGAGAAGTACTATCCCCTGGGCGCGGACGACCCGGACTACACCGTCGTCGAATTCACCGCCGAAAAAGCGGCGTATTACCGATACGACGGCAAGGGAACGCTGGACGCGGAAACCATCGCCGCCCTGGACGCGGGCAAGACCTACGAAAACGGCTACAAAAAGACGCATCCTTAGGCTTCCCCTCTGGGGAAGCTGGCACGCGAAGCGTGACTGATGAGGTCCCCTGCCCGTCGTCCCGCGCCTCTGCCGGAATTGAGGCGCGAGGCCATCCGCAAAGGACCTCATCCGACCTCGCTGCGCTCGGCCACCTTCCCCATAGGGGAAGGCTATTCCCTCTCCAGACTGTTTTCCGGGCGCTCGGCGGCTTTTCCAAAAGGCTTCCCCTTTGGGGAAGCTGGCTGGCCGAAGGCCAGACTGATGAGGTCCCCTGACGCTACGCTTCGCGCTTCTGTCGCAATAAAGGCGCGGAGCCAACCGAAAAGGACCTCATCCGTCTTGCCGCTTCGCGGCAATCCACCTTCCCCAAACAAGGAATCGCGCGCGCCCAGCGCCAAGGCGCCGGGTCCCATCGCGCACGAGATGGGGATGGCTTTTGGACGCGGCAGCCACCATTCCTGTTCCCTGCTTTGGGCCTGCCGGCCCCAGCTCGCTGAAAACGGCGCACTGTGCCGTTTTCCGGGCGCTCGCTGTCCCTGTTCCCTATTGCCTAAGTAAAAGCGAGGTACACCGATCTTGAACATCAACGAAATCATCATCAAGGGCGCGCGTGAGCACAACCTGAAGAACGTGAACCTGGTCATCCCCCGGAACAAGCTGATCGTGATGACGGGCCTTTCCGGCAGCGGCAAGAGCAGCCTGGCCTTCGACACGATCTACGCCGAGGGCCAGCGGCGCTATGTGGAGTCGCTGTCCAGCTACGCGCGGCAGTTCCTGGGCCAGATGGAGAAGCCGGACGTGGACTACATCGAGGGCCTGTCCCCGGCCATATCCATCGACCAGAAGACCACCAGCCGCAACCCCCGCTCCACGGTGGGCACGGTGACGGAGATCCACGACTATCTTCGCCTGATGTACGCCCGGATCGGCGTGCCACACTGCCCCAAGTGCGGCAAGCCCATACGGCAGCAGACGGTGGACCAGATCGTGGATCAGATCCTGGCCCTGCCGGAGCGCACGCGGCTGATGATACTGGCACCGGTGGTGCGGGGGCGCAAGGGCGAGTTCGTAAAGCTGCTGGAGGACATGTCCAGGCAGGGCTACGTGCGCGCCCGGATCGACGGCGCGCTGTACGAGCTTTCCGACCCGCCCCGGCTGGAGAAGAACAAGAAGCACACGGTGGAGGTCGTGATCGACCGCATTGCCGTGCGCGCGGACATCCAGCAGCGGCTGACCGACTCGCTGGAGACGGCCATGAAGCTGGCGGAGGGGCTGGTGATCGCCAGCGTGGTGGGCGCGGACCCGACCGGCAGCGAGGAGATGCTGTTCAGCCAGAACTACGCCTGCCCGGACTGCGGCATATCCATCGGCGAGCTGACGCCCCGGATGTTCTCGTTCAACAACCCCTACGGCGCGTGCCCCACCTGCTCCGGCCTGGGCGTGCTGATGAAAATAGACCCAGGTATCGTCATTCCAGACCAAAGTCTGTCCCTGAACCAGGGGGCGATACAGGTGTCCGGCTGGAACAGCGGCGAGTTCGACTCCATGGCCCACACCTACCTGCAGGCGCTGGCGGAGCAATACGGCTTCTCGCTGGACACGCCGGTGTGCGACCTGCCTGAAAAGATCGTGAACATACTGCTGTACGGCACCGGCGGCGAGAAGGTGAAGATCCACTACACCCGGGGCGACGGCGGCGGCACCTTCTCCGCGCCCTTCGAGGGCATCGTCACCAACCTGGAGCGCCGCTACAAGGAGACGAATTCCGACGCCATGAAGTCGCTGTACGAGGGCTACATGAGCCAGGTGCCCTGCCCCGACTGCGGCGGAAAGCGCCTGAAGAAGGAGACCCTGGCCGTCACCATCAAGGAGCGCAACATCTCCGAGATCTCGGACCTCTCCGTGCGGGACTGCCTGGCGTTCTTCGACGGCATACGGCTTACCGAGCGCGAGCGGATCATCGCCCACCAGATCTTAAAGGAGATCCGGGCGCGGCTGGGCTTTTTGACCGACGTGGGGCTGGGCTACCTCACGCTGTCGCGCAGCGCGGGCACGCTGTCCGGCGGCGAGGCCCAGCGCATAAGGCTGGCCACCCAGATCGGCAGCGGCCTGGTGGGCGTGCTGTACATACTGGACGAGCCCTCCATCGGCCTGCACCAGCGGGACAACCGGCGGCTGCTCAATTCGTTGAAGGGGCTTCGGGACCTGGGCAACACGCTGATCGTGGTGGAACACGACGAGGAGACCATGCTGGACGCGGACTGGATCGTGGACGTGGGCCCCGGCGCGGGCATCCACGGCGGCGAGATCGTGGCCGAGGGCACGCCGCGGCAGATCATGGACAACCCCGACTCGCTGACCGGTCAGTACCTGTCCGGCAAGCGGTTCGTGCCCATTCCCGCCGCGCGCCGCGCCCCGGCGGGCTGGCTGACCGTGCGCGGGGCCCGGGCCAACAACCTGAAGAACATCGACGTGCGGTTCCCCCTGGGCGTGATCACCTGCGTCACCGGCGTGTCCGGCAGCGGCAAGAGCAGCCTGGTGAACGAGATCCTGTTCAAGTCGCTGTCGAAGACGCTGAACCGCAGCCGCCAGCGCTCCGGCCCCCACGACGGCATCGACGGCGCGGAGCAGCTGAACAAGATCATCGCCATCGACCAGAGCCCCATCGGGCGCACGCCCCGCAGCAACCCGGCCACCTACACCGGCCTGTTCGACATGATCCGCGACGTGTTCGCCGCCACGCCGGACGCCAAGGCCCGGGGCTACAAGCCCAACCGCTTCAGCTTCAACGTGAAGGGCGGGCGCTGCGAGGCCTGCAGCGGCGACGGCATCATCAAGATCGAGATGCACTTCCTGTCGGACGTGTACGTGCCCTGCGAGGTGTGCAAGGGCCACCGCTACAACCGGGAGACGCTGGAGGTGCGCTACAAGGGCAAGAACATCTACGAGGTGCTGGAGATGACCGTGGACGAGGCGCTGGAGTTCTTCCGCCCCATCCAGAAGATCGCCCGCAAGCTCGAAACCATGCGGGACGTGGGCCTGGGCTACGTGAAGCTGGGCCAGCCCGCCACCACGCTGTCCGGCGGCGAGGCCCAGCGGGTGAAGCTGGCCACCGAGCTGTCGCGCCAGGCCACCGGCCGCACGATCTACGTGCTGGACGAGCCCACCACCGGCCTGCACGTGGCCGACGTGGAGCGGCTGATCCAGGTGCTGGACCGGCTGGCCGAGGCCGGGAACACCGTGGTGGTGATCGAGCACAACCTGGACGTGATCAAGACCGCCGACTGGATCATCGACCTGGGCCCCGAGGGCGGCGACGGCGGCGGGACCGTGGTCACCAGCGGCACGCCGGAGGCGGTGGCCGAATGCGAACAGAGCTTCACCGGCCAGTACCTGAAGCGGGCGCTGGACAATTGGGGAAGGAATGTTTAGGAATTAGGAATTAGGAATTAGGAATTAGGAATTAGGAACCAGGAACCAGGAATTGGGAATGGCTTTGAAAGCGAGGATAGCCCATGAGAGAATTCGTACTGAACAGTCCGGATGAGGCGCGGGTGCTCATCGGCAATCACTGGCAGGCGCTCCCCGCGGACGTGGCGGTGGAATGGCAGGGGGACGGGCTGTATCTGACCGCGAAGCACAGCCGGATCGAGGGCGTGGGGCTGCGGTATGGCTCGGCCTTTGAGACGGGGGCACGCTTCTTCGGCGACGCCTGGGAGCGGGGCTACGGCGACCTGGGCTGGCGCGGGTTGGTTCCCGAGCGGGTGCTGCCCTGGTACATGGCCGTCCGGGAGGGCGACCGCTGCAGCTTCATCGGCGCGCATACGGGCTGCAACGCCTTCGTCGGCTTCCTGGCCGATTCCGAGGGCGTCACGCTGCTGGCCGACACCCGGGCCGGCTGCGAGGGCGTGGCGCTGAACGGGCGCTCGCTGCACGTGTGCACGCTGCGCTCCGTCTTCAACGCGCAGGCGGCGGACAGCTACGGCTTCGTGCGGCAGAACGTGAAGGCCCTGTGCCCCCGCCCGCTGCTGCCCAAGGCCCCGGTGTACGGCGGCAACAACTGGTACTATGCCTACGGACGCAGCAGCCGGGAGCAGATCCTGGCCGATTCCGCCTTTATCGCCCAGATGGCCGAGGGGCTTGAAAACCGCCCCTTCATGGTGGTGGACGACGGCTGGCAGCTGCTGGCGGACGACCGGGTGACCAACGGCGGCCCCTGGACCGGCAACGCCCGCTTCGGCGACATGGCCGAGGTCGCCGCGCGGATGCGGGATACCGGCGTGCGCCCCGGGCTGTGGTACCGTCCCCTGCTGCTGAACGGCGACGTCAGGCCCGGCTGGGTGCTGAAGCAGACCCACGAGGGTCTGACGCTGGATCCCTCCAACGATGAGGTGCTGGAATACGTGCGGGACATCACCCGGACCATGGCCGGCTGGGGCTTCGAGCTGCTGAAGCACGACTTTTCCACCTTTGATTTCATGGGCGACTGGGGCTCCCGGCCCCACGGCGACCGTTTGGGCAGCCCCACGCCCATCGCGGACCCCACGCGCACCAACGCGGAGCACATCCTCCGGCTCTACGACGCCATCCGCGAGGGCGCGGGCGACGCGCTGGTGATCGGCTGCAACACCGTGGGCCACCTGGCCGCGGGGCGCGTGGAGATCCAGCGCACCGGCGACGACACCAGCGGCCTGGACTGGGAGCGCACCCGCTACATGGGCGTGAACACGCTGGCCATGCGCATGGTGCAGAACGGCGCGTTCTACGCCGCGGACGCCGATTGCGTGGGCTCCACGGACGCTGTGCCCTGGCGCCTGAACCGCCAGTGGCTGGACCTGCTGTTCCGCAGCGGCACGCCGCTGTTCGTGTCCGCGGACCCGGCGAAGCAAAGCGCCGGGCAGCGCGCGGACATCCGCGCGGCCTTCGCCGTCGCCGCCGAGCCCCACGAGAGCGCCGTGCCCCTGGACTGGGAGGACACCACCTGCCCCGCGCTGTGGCGCACCTTTGACGGCGAGCGCCGCTATCGCTGGAGCGACTGGTACGACCCCGACACGAAAAACGTCTACTGGCGATAGGAGGCAAGGCGCACGAACAACATCGAAAGGCGCGACGCGAGCTCGTGTACATCAGCGACGAGGCCTGGGCGGACATCCGCCAGAAGAACGGCTGGGAGGAATAAGCCGGAGGGAATGGATGGCACTCCTGAAGACAGGGGTGCCACCTTTTATGATATGGAGTCTTTTGATACTGTTCTCAAATTGCAACAGCAATTTGAGAAGCCG
>JBGUQG010000121.1:0-5995 GCA_045130815.1 Christensenellales bacterium | reverse complement strand
CGCTGCGGTCCAGGCGAACATGGAAAGCGCCGTCCCTTTCGGCGCACTCCGCCACCCTGGCGTCAAATTCTGTCAGATAGGCGTCGTCGTAATACAGCCTCTCAGTCATGTCTATCACGCTCCGTCAACCATGATAGCGCAGAACGGCGCGCCGCGCAAGCTTTCTACTTTAAGTTTCACGCAACGTTATTGACTTTTCCGGCACAAGAGTCTATGATTCTATAGATAGAGCATCCGCAAGCGTAATCATCCGAAGGGAGAGGAAAACATGCTGACACAGGCACCCAAGGGCACCCAGGATATGCTGCCCCAGGCCGCCCACAGGTGGCAGCGCATTGAGCAGAACATGCGCGATATCTGCGCCCTGGCGGGCTATCGGGAGATCCGAACCCCTGTCTTTGAGCACACGGAGCTGTTCCAGCGCGGCGTGGGCGACACCACCGACGTCGTTCAGAAGGAAATGTACACCTTCAACGACAAGGGTGACCGTTCCATCACGCTGAAGCCCGAGGGCACGGCAGGCGCGGTGCGCGCCTTCATCGAGGCGCACATGTTCGCCGATACGCTGCCCTGTAAGCTGTACTACGTCTCCTGTCCCTGCTTTCGCTATGAAAAACCCCAGTCCGGCCGACTTCGCCAGTTCCACCAGAACGGCATCGAGGTTTTCGGCGCGAAGGACGCCAGCGTGGACGCCGAGATCATTGACCTAGCGCTGCGCATGCTCAGGGCCAACGGCATCGACGGCCTGCGACTGAACATCAATTCCATCGGCTGCCCCACCTGCCGCAAGGCCTATCTGGAGAAGCTGAAGGCGTATCTACAGCCGAAGCTGCCCGCGCTGTGCAAGACCTGCCAGGAGCGCTTTGAGCGCAACCCGATGCGCATACTCGACTGCAAGGAGGACGCCGACAAGCTGACAGACGCCCCTGCCATGCTGGACAACCTGTGCGGGGAATGCGCCGCGCACTTTGCAAAGCTGCAGGGCTACCTGAAGGCGTTGAACATCGAATACGCCATCGACGCGCGCATCGTGCGCGGCCTGGACTACTACACCAAGACCGTGTTTGAGATCATCACCGACACGCCGGACGGCGCCCCGCTGACGGTGTGCGGCGGCGGCCGCTACGACGGCCTGGTGGAGGAGCTGGGCGGCCCCGCAACGCCGGGCATCGGCTTCGGCATGGGTATCGAGCGCATGATCATGGTGCAGGACATGCGCGGCGTCGCGCCGGAAGCGCCCGCGCCGCTGGACGTGCTGGTGGTCACCCTGGGCGACGAGGCCCGCATGGAGGGCTTCCGCCTGGTGAACGCGCTGCGCGACAGGGGCGTGAAGGCCGACCTGGACCACGCCGCCCGCAGCATGAAGGCCCAGTTCAAGTACGCCAACAAGCTGGACGCCAAGAAGGTCGTCGTCATTGCCGGCGACGAGCTGGAGAAGGGCGTCGTCAAGCTGCGCGACATGGACGCGAGCAGCGAGCAAGAGGTGCCCAGGGACGAGATCGTGAATCTACTTTCCAAGTAACAGGAGGTTTTGGATATGCTTTCCCACAAGAGAGATCACTACTGCGGCCTTTTGACCGAGAAAAACGTCGGTGAGACGGTCCACCTGTCCGGCTGGGTGCAGCGCACCCGAGACCTGGGCGGCGTGGTGTTCGTGTGGCTTCGCGACCGCGAGGGCCTGGTGCAGCTGGTGTTCGACAGCGACGTGTGCGGCCAGGAGGTGTTCGACCTGGGTCGTTCCCTGCGAGGCGAGTACGTGCTGACTGCCGTGGGCGAGGTCCGCAAGCGCGACGAGGGCGCGATCAACCGCGACCTGGCCACCGGCACCATCGAGGTGTTCGTGAAGGAGGCCGCGCTGCTGAACAAATCCGAGACCCCGCCCATCTACATCGACGACAAGGTGGACGAAAACGAGCTGGTGCGCCTGAAGTACCGGTATCTGGACCTGCGCCGCCCCTCCATGCAGGAGAAGCTGCGCCTGCGCAGCAAGGTGGTCAACTGCATCCGCTACGCGCTGGACGAAGCCGGCTTCACCGAGGTGGAGACGCCGATTCTGTCCAAGTCCACCCCTGAAGGCGCGCGGGACTTCCTGGTGCCCAGCCGCCTGCATCCCGGCACGTTCTACGCCCTGCCTCAGAGCCCGCAGATCTACAAGCAGCTTCTGATGCTGGCCGGCTTTGACAAGTACTACCAGATCGCCCGCTGCTTCCGCGACGAGGACAACCGCGCGGACCGCCAGCCGGAGTTCACCCAGTGCGACATCGAGATGTCCTTCATCGACGAGGAGGATATCTACGCCAACGTCGAGCGCGTGTTCGCCCGCATCTTTAAAGAGATCAAGGGCATCGACCTGACCCTTCCCCTGCCCCGCATGCCCTGGATCGAGGCCATGGAGCGCTACGGCAGCGACAAGCCCGACACCCGCTTCGGCATGGAGCTGGTAAACCTGACCGGCGTCCTGAGCGGCGGCACCGGCTTCGTGGTGTTCGACAGCGCCATCGAAAACGGCGGCCGGGTGGAGGCCATCAACGGCAAGGGCCTGGCCTCCATGACCCGCAAGGAGATCGACAGCTGCGCCGAGTTCGTGAAGACCTATCGGGCCAAGGGCCTGCCCTACATGACCTTCACCGCCGACGGCAGCGTGAAGAGCAGCTTCAACAAGTTCATGACCCCGGAGCTGATCGAGAAGGTGCGCGAGGCCATGCACGCCGAGCCCGGCGACATCATCTTCTTCGGCGCGGACAAGAAGGCCGTGGTCTGGCAGGCGCTGGGCGCGCTGCGCTGCGAGCTGGCCCGCCGCCACAACATGATCGACCACAATAAGTACAACCTGTTCTGGGTCACCGAGTTCCCGCTGTTCGAGTACAGCGAGGAGGAGCAGCGCTGGGTCGCCGCCCACCACCCCTTCACCAGCTGGTACGCCGAGGACAACGTGTACCTGGATACCGACAAGGAAAAGGTGCGTTCCCGCGCCTACGACCTGGTGATGAACGGCATAGAGCTTGCCAGCGGCTCCATCCGCATTCACAGGGCCGACATGCAGGCCCAGATGTTCGACATGATCGGCCTGTCCCACGAGGAGGCCCATCACCGCTTCGGCTTCCTGCTGGATGCCTTCAAGTACGGCGCGCCGCCGCACGGCGGCCTGGCCTTCGGCATCGACCGCCTGGTGATGCTGCTGACGGACAGCGACAGCCTGCGCGACGTGATCGCCTTCCCGAAGGCCAACAGCGCCAACTGCCTGATGATGGACACCCCCGCCGACGTGCGGCCCGACCAGCTGGAGACGCTGAGGATCAAAGTCGACCTTCCCGAGGAGGAAAAGGCATGAAGCAGATGATGATCTACAACACCCTGTCCCGCAAAAAGGAGCCCTTTGTGCCGGTGCACGAGGGCAAGTGCGGCATCTATGCCTGCGGGCCCACGGTGTACAACTACTTCCACATCGGCAACGCCCGCCCCTTCATCATCTTCGACACGCTGCGCCGGTTCATGGAGCACCTGGGCTATGACGTGACCTTCGTGCAGAACTTCACCGACATTGACGACAAGATGATCAAGCGGGCCAACGAGGAGAATACCACCGTCGAGGCCATTGCGGAAAAGTACATCGCCGAATACTTCAGGGACGCCGAGGCCATCGGCGTGAAGAAGGCGGACGTGCATCCCCGGGCCACCAAGCACATCGGCGAGATCATCGGCCTGATCAAAAAGCTGGAGCTCAAGGGCCTGGCCTACCGCGCCGACAACGGCGACGTGTACTTCGACACCCAGGCCTGGCGCAGCAACTACGGCAGGCTGATCGGCCAGGACCTGGACGACCTGGAGTCCGGCGCGCGGGTCGAGGTGGGCGATCTGAAGCGCCATCCCATGGATTTCGCGCTGTGGAAGGCCAAGAAGCCCGGCGAGCCCTTCTGGAAGAGCCCCTGGGGCGAGGGCCGTCCCGGCTGGCACATCGAGTGCAGCGCCATGAGCATGAAGTATCTGGGCGAGACCTTCGACATCCACTGCGGCGGCGTGGATCTGATCTTTCCCCACCACGAAAACGAGATTGCACAGTCCGAGGGCGCGACGGGCAAGCCCTTCGCCAAGTACTGGATGCACAATGGCCACATCAACGTGGACAACAAGAAGATGTCCAAATCCGCCGGCAACTTCTTCACCGTGCGGGACATCAGCAAGGAGTTCGACCCCGAGGTCGTGCGCATGTTCATGCTGTCGGCCCAGTATCGCAGCCCCATCAACTTCTCCCGGGATCTGATGGAGCAGGCCAAGGCCGCGCTGGAGCGCCTGTATACCGCCCGAAACAACGCCCTGTTCGCGCTGGGCCACGCGCCGGAGCGGGAGATGAGCGACGAGGAACAGGCCTTCGTGGAGCGCAGCAAGGACTTCATGGACCAATTTGACGACGCCATGTGCGACGACCTGAACACCAGCGAGGCCATGGGCGTGCTGTTTGAGTACGTGCGCGACATGAACACCGCGCTCGCCGACGCCAGGCAGCCCTGCAGGGCCGCCATCGAGGCGGGCCTTTCCGCGCTGAACATCATGGCCCACGATATCATGGGCCTGCTTATGAAGGAGGCCGACACCGTGCCCGAGGAGATCAAGGCGCTGGTGCAGGCCCGCGCGGACGCCAAGAAGGCCAGGGACTTCGCCGAGGCAGACCGCATCCGGAATCAGGTGCTGGAGCTGGGCTACGTGATCGAGGACACCCCGAAGGGACCCAAGGTCAAGAAGGCGTAAGCAACCCGTCAAGTGCAAACGAGCGGAGCCAGTCGAAAGGCTCCGCTCGTTTGTATATACAGACGCCGGTCTGTTTTTCTTATCGGTTTTCCCAGGCGTGGAAGGCCTGCTTGTTGATATCCAGCAGATGGGCCTTGCGGCCGGAGAAGGTCTTCTCCATGATCTTGTAGATCATCTCCACCGGCACCACGGGGGCCACGCTCACCAGCGCGCCCAACATCACCACGTTGGCCGTGCGGGCATTGCCCAGCTTCATGGCGATGTCGTTGGCGGGCACATAGTACACTTGGATGTCATCCCGGGTGGCCTTCTGCTCGATCAGGCTGCTGTTCACGAACAGGTTCCCGCCGGGCTTCACCAGCGATTCAAACTTGATCAGACTCGGCAGGTTCATCACCACCACGTTGTCCGCTTCGTAGATCAGCGGGCAGCTGACGGGCTTTTCCGGGCTGATGACCACGGTGCAGTTAGCCGTGCCGCCGCGCATCTCCGGGCCGTAGGAGGGCAGCCACGTGGCGTTCATATCGGCGTACATGGCCGCATAGGTCAGCATCTGGCCCATGGTCAGAACGCCCTGGCCGCCAGAGCCGGCGAAAAACAGCTTGTTGACCGCCATACTATTCCGCCTCCTTCCCGGTATCCTTGTACACGCCCAGCGGATAATAAGCCGCGACCTCTTCCCGCATGCGCTTCATGGCCTCGGGCGGGGTCAGGCCCCAGTTGGTCGGGCAGGTGGAAAGCAGCTCCACGAAGGTGAAGCCCTTCCCCGCCAGCTGGTACTCAAAGGCCTTGCGGACCGCCTTCTTGGCGGCGCGGATATGGGCCGGGGAATCCAGCGACACGCGCTCGATGTAGTCCGGGCCGTCCAGCGTGGCCAGCAGCTCGCAGATCTTCAGCGGCATGCCCGCCTGCTCGCGGGTGCGGCCGTCCACCGACGTGGTGGAGCGCTGGCCGATCAGCGTGGTCGGGGCCATCTGGCCGCCGGTCATGCCGTAGATGCCGTTGTTGATGAAGAAGGTGGTGAACTTTTCGCCCCTCGCCGCGGCGTGGACGATCTCGCCCATGCCGATGGAGGCCAGGTCGCCGTCGCCCTGATAGGTGAACACGACCCTTTCCGGGTGGACCCTGCGGATGCCGGAGGCCACCGCCGGAGCGCGGCCGTGTGCGGCCTCGCACATATCGACGTTCATGAACTGGTGCGCCACGACGCTGCAGCCGATGGGCGCGACGCCGAGCGCCTGGCCCAGCA
>JBGUQG010000120.1:0-2194 GCA_045130815.1 Christensenellales bacterium | reverse complement strand
GCGGATGGGATTTCCGCTTACTGTGTCAGGACAGCCTGCAAATTCGGTTACTTACGTCTGTGTAAGCGCCCTCATTTGCAGGCTGTCCTTCCTTGTCTTGCAGGCTTTGCAACGCTCTGCAAGTATGTTGACTTTGTCAACATACTTAAGGCCCCGGCGCGCGCCGGGGCCTTGCTCATGCCGCTCTTTGGCGCTGCGGCAGGTTGGAGATCACCGCGCCGATCATCGCGCCGAGGGCCGCGCCGATCAGCAGCTCGCCCAGCATCCCGGCGGCGCTCCAGGCGCTGCCGCCCAGCAGCACATAGCCCGCGTAGCCCAGCGCCATGTACAAAAGCGCCAGCGTCATGCCCGTGACGAAGCCCCGGTGCCCGCCGCGGCCCACCGCCGCCAGCGTGCCCAGCAGTATGCTGGCCAGCTTCATCACTTGGTTGAGCGCCGTCAGCAGCCCGTCCGACATGCGCAGCCATACCGCCAGCGCGGCCACCACAGCCATCATCACGAGCGTCGTCGCCACGGCGACCAGCAGCCCCTTCAGCAGGGCCAGCGCCGCCTGCGTCCTGGTTTTTCCCATGCGAATTGCCCCCCTTGACAAGGATACTCAAGCATATGCGCCGGATAAGGAAGTCAATACTTAAAGAGAAATTTACCGTGATACCCCGGTAAAGTGGTAAATCAGTTGCTATAATTCGGTATAAGCTTGACAGGAATCGGGGGTATGTGTATGAATACTGCTGAACTGGTCGTGTTTATCGTCTACCTGGTGTTCATGGTCGGCATCGGCGTATACTTCTTCCTGCGCTCCAAGGGCGCCAGCGAGAAGGACTACTTCCTGGGCGGGCGCAGGATGGGCGCCTGGGTGTCGGCGCTGTCCGCCGGGGCCTCGGACATGAGCGCCTGGGTGCTGATGGGCCTGCCGGCTTCGATCTACGCCATGGGCATGGGGCAGACCTGGATCGCCATCGGCCTGGCCATCGGCTACGCCCTCAGCTGGATCTTTGAAGCGCCGCGCCTGCGCCGCTTCTCCATCGTGGCCAACGATTCCATCACCATACCCCAGTACCTGACGAACCGCTTTCTGTCCAAAAGCAAGGCGCTGCAGATCATCTGCGCGGCGATATTCATATTCGCCTACACGATCTACGCGGCCTCCAGCATACTGGCCTGCGGCACGCTGTTCAACACCGTGATCGGCATGAACGCCACCACGGCCATGTACCTGGCCGCGGCGATCATCATCGGCTACACGTTCCTGGGCGGCTTCTCCGCCGTGTGCTGGACGGACTTCTTCCAGGGCCTGCTGATGCTGGCGGCGCTGCTGGTGGCCCCGATCTTCGCGCTGGCCCTGGTGAAGGGCGGCAGCGTGCAGGCCGCCACCGAGTTCCCGGAGCACTACTGGAGCTTCGCCCAGGATTGGCGCGACATCGCCTCCGGCCTCGGCTGGGGCCTGGGCTACTTCGGCATGCCCCACATCATCATACGCTTCATGTCCGTCCGCTCACAGAAGGAGCTGCGCAAGTCCAGCGTGATCGGCATTTCCTGGACCGTGGTCATACTGGTGATGTCGGTGATGGCCGGCGCGGTGGGCCGCATGTTCATGGGCGAGATCGAGGATTCCGCCACGGTGTTCATCCAGATGACCCGCCGGATCTTCCCCTCCGTGATCTCCGGCATACTGCTGTCCGCCATACTGGCGGCGTCGATGTCCACGGCGGACTCCCAGCTGCTGGCCTCGGCCTCGGCCTTCGCCAGCGATGTGTACAAGCCGGTGTTCCGCAAGAACGCCTCCGACAGGGAGATGCTGTGGGTGGGCCGCGGGGTGGTCGCCCTGATCGCCGTGATCGCGCTGATCATCGCCGCCAATCCCAACAGCGGCACCATCATGGGCCTGGTTTCCAACGCCTGGGGCGTGTTCGGCGCGGCCTTCGGCCCTGTGATCCTGCTCAGCCTGTTCTGGCGGAGGCTGACCTTCTCCGGCGCGGCGGCGGGCATCGTGGTCGGCGCGGCGGTGGACATCCTGTGGCTGGCCTTCCTCAGAGGCACCGGATTGTACGAGATCATCCCCGGCTTTATCTTTGGCCTGATCGCCGCGGTGGGCGTCTCGCTGGTCTCCCCGGAGCCCGGCGACGATGTGAAGGCGCTGTTCGACCGGGCGGCGGCGTCGCAGGACTGAGCACAATAATATCGGGCCGCGTGT
>JBGUQG010000119.1:0-6197 GCA_045130815.1 Christensenellales bacterium | reverse complement strand
CTGGGTCAGAAGCGTCTGGATATACAGTATGTCGCCGCCCGCCGGCGTCCAGGCCAGGCCGGTCACGATGCCGGGCTTGGCGGTCTCCGGAACATGCTTGCGGTGCAGCGGATTCATGTCCATGACCTCCGGCAGGACCTCGGGCGTGACGGTCAGCGCCGCCTGCGGGTCGTCCACCAGGCGGACCGCCGCGCTGCGGCACAGCTGGTCCATGCGCTTCTTCAGGCCGCGCACGCCCGCCTCGCGGGTGTAGTCCTCGATGATGGCGTCGATGGCCGCGTCCGTGACCGTCAGCCGGCTCTCCGGGATGCCCACCGCCGACATGGCCCGGGGCAGCAGGTGCTCTGTGGCGATGGCGTGCTTTTCGATGGGGGAATAGCCCTCGAAGCGGATGACCTCCATGCGGTTCAAAAGCGGCTCCGGAATGGTGTCCAGCGTGTTGGCCGTGCAGATGAACAGCACGTCCGACAGGTCGAAGGGCACGTTCAGGTAGTGGTCGGTGAATGAGAAGTTCTGCTCCGGGTCCAGCACCTCCAGCAGCGCGCTGGCGGGGTCGCCGTTGTAGCTTTGGGACAGCTTGTCCACCTCGTCCAGCACCATCACCGGGTTGTTCGCGCCGCACTTGTGGATGCCGTCGATGATCCGGCCAGGCATGGCCCCGATGTAGGTGCGCCGGTGGCCGCGGATGTCGGCCTCGTCCCGCACGCCGCCCAGGGACACCCGCACGTATTCCCGGCCCAGCGCCCGGGCGATGCTCTCGCCGATGCTGGTCTTGCCGGTGCCCGGCGCGCCCACGAAGCACAGGATCGAGCCGGACACCCTGCCCTTCAGCCGCATCACCGCGATCTGCTGGAGGATGCGCTTCTTGACCTTGTCCAGCCCGGAGTGGCCGGCGTTCAGCGCGGCGCGGGCCTCGTCCATGGAGATTGAATTTGCCTCAGCCTTCTTCCAGGGCAGGCCGGTCAGAAGGTCCAGCCAGTCGGTGAGCATGCCCGCCTCCGGGCTGTTCGCGCCCTCGCCCTTCAGGCGGTTCAGCACCTTGCGGCCCTCCTTGAGCGCCGTTTCGTTCATGCCGGCCGCCTCCAGCTTCAGCTCCAGCCGCCGCACCTCGGACACGTTCTCCGGGTGCATGGCGTCCAGCTCCTTTTGCAGGTACTCGATCTGCTTTTTGATGGCGGATTCCCGGTACAGCTTCTCGTGATCCTCCTGCTGGTGGCTTTGGGCCGCGCTCTGCACGTCCGCCAGCTCCAGGCCCTCCAGCAGCGCGCGCTCCACCGCGTCAAAGCGGGCGGAAAGGCTGTCCTCGGCCAGCAGGGCGTAGCGCTCGTCGGCGGAAAGGCTGATGTAGGGGGACATGGCGGCGGCCACCGTCCACAGGCTGTCCCAGTGGGCGGCGAAGCCCCGCAGCGCCTCTTCCCACTGCTTGCCCCGGGCGAAGCTGAGTATGCGGTCCTTGACGCCTGTAAGCCGGTGTCCGGCGTCGGCGGGGTCCAGGTCGTTCACGTCCGCCCTGCGGGACACGGTCATGCTGAAGCTGCCGTCACGCAGCAGGGCGATCTCCTCGATGTTCACGCGGCTTTGCACATCCACGCACACGAAGCCCGCGGCGTTGACCTCCGTGACGCTGCCGGCCAGGCCGATGGGGCGGAAGCTCTCCGCGTTCAGGGCGCGGCGTGGCTGTTCGTCCCTCTGGATGAGCAGCGTCACCCGCTCGCCTTCCGCGGGCGCTTTGCCGGTCAGCTGCTTGTAGAGGCTGCTCTGCAGCCACAGCTTCGCGCCGGGCAGGGCTATGATATTGTATAACGGCATGACGGACATGGTGTCGCCTCCTGTTGGATCAGATTAACTTGACAGCTGTCAAGTTTTCTGAATGATACAACAAACCTTGACATTTGTCAAGGGGATTGCTATAATGTTTACAATCACAACAAGGATGTGGAATGGACCTATGTACTGCGGAAGCAACAAGACGGCGCTGCAATCCCAGCGACAGATCGCCGGGGCGATGATGGCGCTGATCCAGGAAAAGCCCTTCGCCCAGATTACCGTCAGCGAGCTGTGCCGGGCGGCGGGCATATCCCGCCAGACCTTCTACACGCTGTTCACCAGCCGGGAGAACGTGATGGTGTTCACGCTGCAGGCCCAATACTGCGACGCGCCGGAAATCGCCCGTCCCCGGCAGCCACAGCGCGACGGCGCGCTGGAATGGCTGTGCGGGGCCTACAGCGAATACATATTAAGGAACCGCCGCCTGATCAAGCTGCTGGTGGACAACCGCATCGACCATCTGCTGTACGACAGCTTCTTTGAGGCCATGGACAGCTGCGACTGCTTTCTGAACGGGGAAGACCCCTGCCTGCGCAGCTATGCCGCCAGCTTTTACGCGGGCGGCATCGCCTGCGTGGCCCGGCGCTATGCCCAGGAGGGCTGCACCACCACCGCCGCCGAGCTGAAGGCGCTGCTGGAGACGCTGCTGTCCGGGAAGCTGTTCTGATTTAACGCGGGCACAATAAAAGACTTCGGTCTGTTGTGCTCAATTATGACAAAAATCAGACTATAGTCTGAAAATATCAGGACACTTTTGATGGCCGATCTGCCAGAAAATCTTCGACTACGCTGTAAATATCCGCTCCAAATATAGACTTGTGGGCGGCTTTGTGTTATACTTATAGTGTATTAGTGTAGGGGAAATATACCTATCCGTCCGAACGCAGGGGAAGACCGTCTGAAAAAGGCCGGTCCGCATAGGCTTGAAGGACTGGAAATATCAAACCTGGGGTTTTGCGCACAGCGCAGATCGTGAGGGAAAACATGCTGAAAAGGCAAATCGAGAACGGCATCATGGACCGCCCGCCGCGGGAAAACGAAGCGCGGCAGGTCGGCCTTGGCGTGCCTGAAATTCGTAGGGGAGGCCGCCTGAAATGGCGACGGCTGCGGCGCCTGCTTTGCGCGCTTTTGGTCGTCAGCGTGTGTCTGAACGCCTTCGCCGTTTCCGAGGTGGAGGAGGACATCTTCGCCGACGTCGTGGACCCCGATCTTGACGAAATGGACAGCCTGGAGCTGTCGGACGGCGAGGACCTGTCGGGCCATTCCCAGAACGAGGACGGCAGCTACGCGTTCAACATCGGCCAGTCCCGCGAGCTGCTGCTGAGCACGATCGTCGCCGGGGCCGAGATCCCCGTGAAGATGAAGAACGTGGAGATGGTCAGCGTGCTGGGCGGCACCCAGGAGGCCCTGCCCACCGGCGACGCTTCCACGGAATTCCTGTATGTGGAGTCGGTGGAAAAGAACTATATCATCACCGTGCTGAAGGACTTCATCGAAGCCGGTCTGGCGATCTATACCAGGGACGACGTCTATACCGTCAGGCTGACCAGCGTGATGGATGAGGATGTCGAAAAAGTCATCAGCGAGGACCTGCGCGCGTACTACGAGAAGGCGGCCCGCTCCGGCAAGATGGAGCTCAGCGAAAAGCACTTTGTCTACAGAATCGGCGACGCACGGGAAACCTGGCTGAGCAACGTACTGTGGTCGGTCGGCGCGCCGCTGGGCCTGGAGGACATCCGCATGGTCGGCCTGCTGGGCGGCTCCGAGGACGATCCCTCCCGGCTGGTGTATGTGCAGCCCGAAAACGGCGACTATGTCCTGACCGTGCTGAAGGACTTCGTCGAGGTGGAGCTGGCGCTGTATACCGCCGACGACATGTATACCATCATCCTTGCCGACGGGCGTGTGCCCGAGCCGACAGAGGAGCCCACGGAGGAGCCTGTTGAGGAGCCCGCCGAGGAGCCTGTTGAGGAGCCCACCGAGGAGCCCGCCGAGGAACCTGTTGAGGAGCCCACCGAGGAACCTGTTGAGGAGCCCACCGAGGAGCCTGTTAAGGAGCCCACGGAGGAGCCTGTTGAGGAGCCCACGGAGGAGCCTGTTGAGGAGCCCACGGAAGAGCCTGCCGAAGAGCTCGCTGCCGAACCGACGGCGGAGCCCACTGGGGAACCCGTTGTCGAGATCACTGCGGAGCAGTTTGAGGAATCTGTTGCCGAAGTGACGGAGGCGCCATTCGAGGAACCTGTTGCTGAACCCACCGAGGAACCGATCGCGGAACCGACGGCTGAGCCCACCGAGGAGCCGACCGCCGAACCGACGGCTGAACCCACCGAGGAGCCGACCGCCGAACCCACGGCAGAACCCACCGAGGAACCGACTGCCGAACCTACGGCCGAGCCCACCGAAGCCCCCGTTCTCTATCCGGCGCAGAGCTTTACCGGGCGCACGGCGCGGGTACGCGTGGACGTGACCGCGGGCGAGGGCGCGTTCCCGGAGGGCACGACCATGGTGGTCCGGCCCGTATGGGACAACGCCACCCTGTCCGACATCCGTGACACCGTGTCCGAGGACTTCCTGAAGGTGCACAGCGTGTACGCGGTGGACATCACCTTCTATGATGTGGAAGGCAACGAGATCGAGCCCCTGCTGCCCATCTCCGTGGTGATGACCGTGGACGAGATTCGGGAGCAGCAGGAAGCCCTGGTCGTGCACGTGGACAACGAGGGCGCGACCCAGGTGGTGGAGCAGATGGAGGCCCCCGAGGCAGACGCGGGCAAGCTGGCCCTGAACGTGGAGATGCCCGCCGCCGAAGCAGAACAGACCGAAGTCGCTTCAAAGCAGACCGAACTCGCCTTTGAGGCCGACAGCTTCTCCGTGTACGCGGTGGTGGTGGCCGAAGTCATCGAGACCCGCTACATGGACACCAACGGCGATACCTATTCCATAGAAGTATCTTACGCGGAGGATGCCCATATCCCTTCCGACGCCGTGCTGTCCGTCTCCGAGCTGACCGGCGCGGACGCGGACGCCTATGCCGCCTCCGCCGCCGAGGCCCTGAACCTGGACGCCGCCGCCGTGGCCTACGCCAAGGCGCTGGACATCTCCATTGAAAAGGACGGCGAGAGGATCCAGCCCGCCGCGCCGGTTTCCGTGTCGATCCGGCTGTTGGATTCCCCGGAATTGAATGGCGACAATATAAACGTTGTGCACTTCGACGAGCAGCCGGAGGCGCTGGACTGCGCCCTGAACGGGGAAGCCGTGGAGTTTGAGACCGACGGCTTCTCGGTGTATGTGGTGGTCTATACGGTCGACTTCCACTGGGGAGATTACACCTATAGCATCGAGGGAGAAGACAGCATTCTGCTCAGCACGCTGCTGGAAGAGCTGGGCGTGACGGAGATTACACTGGACGACGTGACACAGGCTGCGTTCTCCAATCCTGCATATCTCGAGATCAGGCAGACAGACAATGACTGGCTGCTTCAGTCTCTTGCGCCTTTCGACACAGAAGAGGCGCTGATCCTTACGCTCAAAAATGGTCAGAGCGTGGAGATCAGGGTCACGGATGAACAGGAGGGAACGGATCCCGGTTCCGGGGCCATTCTCACGAGAGAGTATTTGATGCTGGACGGCAGCTGGGCTTACTGGCGCGTTGTGGTCAATCCCGGGGACGGCGGTTCTGACGCAGACAGTCATCTTACACTTTCAGATACGTTTGACGACGGGGTTACAGGAGACGCCGGGCAGTCCATTGACTATTCCAGCATCAAAGTCGAGAGCACCGGCAGTGTCACCTATGATTACAGCGGCAGCACCGGTACCTTCACTGTTCCGTATGGCTCATCTTCCGCCATCACCTACCGCACGCGCATTACGGCACAGCCAGGTGAAACGGCGCTCTTCCGCGGCACTGCCGTGCTGAGGGATGCCGATGGGGCTGAAATTGGCAGGTCCACGGCAGGTGTGACGGACGAACCTGTTGTGATTTATCCTAGTCCCTCCGATGTAGGCGGCCCGGGGGACGGCTATATGCTGAAGCTGTTTGTTTATGCCGAAAATGCAATGCAGACAGGTATTTCGGGTGCGCAGTTTATACTTCTTGACGCGAACCAGCGCGCTCTGGAGTATAAAGTGGGAGAGAACAAGGGACAGCCTGTCATATTTACGACCGGCGATGATGGTTGCATCAATATCGAGCTTCATGAAGAGACGGGAGATGTATCCATTGAGAAGAATACCGGCTATTATCTCGAGATGATAAAGGCGGTGGACGGGTACCAGAAGGATAATACCCTCTACAGCTTTATGATCACCGATGACCCTGCCTATAGCTCAGGCGGATTCTACAAATATTATAATGGAGATACGATGAA
>JBGUQG010000118.1:0-7640 GCA_045130815.1 Christensenellales bacterium | reverse complement strand
CCCTGTGCAGGCGCAACAGATCGTCCGGGCTGTACGGGTCAACAGCGCCGATCTGGTCGTAGGCCGTAAAGGCGTTTTGACCTCCTGGAGCTCCTTCGTCGGCCCGATGACCTCGCGCGCGTTCAGCACGTCGCGCACGCTGTCCAGCGACAGCGAATTGGCCTCGCTCTTCAGCGAGGAAGGCATGGACTGTATGCGGTTGTTCCTGCGCAGGTGCGCCGGGTCTCGATCCTGCCCAGCTTCTCCGAAATCGAGGACACGCGGTTCGGCGTCCGGTTCGTGATCCCAAAGGGCGGCTCGCAACGCTCCATACTTTGACCTCCTGATTCATGCTTCCTTTGTATTCCACCAAGCCGCTTTCATCAACATCTTGCGCGTTATCTTACTTACTACCTTTCCCGGTGTCCCGGCTTGCGACTCTCTATTGCATCGAGCCGGATCATCGTGTTATAATTCTTTTAGACTGACAGGGATGGCGTGAGTTACAAGCCTCACACGGCAACAAAAGGGGCAAAAAAGGGGACGATCACACAGTGAAAAGGGTTCTCGTTGCTATTCTGATGATGGTCATGGCCTGCGCAGCCGTTCCCTGCTCTCTGGCGGAGGAGGCGAACGCGGCATACTCTCCGCTGCCGGTCAAGGTGCTGATCCTGCCCAAATTCGAGATGGGGGAGATGGCTGGAGACTTTCCCGGCGAAGCCCAGTATTACTATGAAGCATATCTGGCAGATGCCGAAGCGTATGACGTACCCCATGGCGTACCCGGTACGAAGCTGTATTACAAGAACGGCGTGGCGCTCTGCGTGCTGGGCATGGGCAAGGTCAACGCGGCGCTCACCACCATGGCCATTCTCTCGGATGCCCGCTTCGATTATTCACAGGCCTATCTCCTCTCCACGGGTTGCGCGGGTTCGGCCGCGGAGACCACTGTGATGGGAGATGTCTTTGTGATCACAGCGGCGGTGGACTACGACCTTGGGCACCATGCAGACGGACGGGACCTTGCAGACCCCGAGGGAACCTCCTGGTTCCATGCCGCGGATTACGACGACGCGGCCGTGGTCATTCTGAATCAGGCGCTGGCGGAAAAGGCCTACGCGTTGGTGAAAGACACGCCGGTGGAGACCACCGATCGCACGCGGAATTACATGCGTCACGCCTTTGACGGCGCCGCCTGGGCTGTCCGTGATCCCCTTGTTCTCACCGGGACCACCGTCACAGGCGACAATTACTGGAAGGGCTCGCACGGACATGCAAATGCGCTGCTCATGGTGGAAACCTATGCGTGCCCTGATCCGTATGTGACGACAGAGATGGAGGATGTCGCCGTGGCCCGGACGGTGCAGCGGATGGGTCTGCTGGACCGTCTGATCATGATTCGCGGCAGTGTGAATATGGATTTGTTCATGCTGGGCGCCACACCGGAAAGCCTGTGGAGCGGTGCAGAAGCGACGAGCCTGGCCGACGAGGACAGCGTCGAGGCGGTCGACATCTTCCCGGTTTCCATGAAGAACAACTTCGCGGTGGGGCGGGTCATCATCGACAGCATCCTCTCCGGGGAATTCTGATCTGTGAACGTCATATCCTGGCGGTTGATGTCCGAACCCGCCTGTGTTATAATGATCCGGCATCTCAATTGGAGGCCTGACACATGACGCCGAACCAGTATCTTTGGGCGCAGGCGCGGGACCGGCTGGTTGCCGCCGTCACCGGCATCGGCTTTTCCGCCGAGCTGGCCGAGCTGATGGCCAAGCAGCTGGGGAGCCCCAAGGCCATCGACCGCATGGTCTCCTATATCCGCCAGGCGCACCCGCGCACCGAGGAGATGCTGGTGGACGAGATGCTGGCCATCTGCGCCGAGATTGAGACCTGGCGGCAGAGGAAGGAGAGCCAGGAGGCGCAGGCCCGGTACAACGCCAGGCTCTATTACAAGAAATGGGAACCGGACGAGGAGGAATGAGCATGAAAAGGTTTATACCCAGAGAGAAGTTGGGCAGGAAGGCCCGCAAGCAGCTCGACAGCGAGCAGCGCGCCACCTGGGCGTTCTCGCCGGTGACGAAGAAGGTCGAGAGCAAAAAGCTGTACAACCGCAAGAGAAAATCCCATGACCGTTATGATGATTACGGCATGGGATTCTTGATTCCTGCTTATTTGGGCGCGGATTCCAAATCAACACCCCATATGTCGATATAATCAAAAAAGTCGACACATAAGCCTGTTGCATCAGCCAGAGTTGTGTGGTATTACATGACCAGGACAAGCCGTCGTCAGCTGGCACTGACGACGGTTACGGGTGAAACCGGTAGCTCACCCAGCGTTCTCACACGCTATCTCATGGTATGAAGGCGTTTACTTCGATCAACATATATCCTTTTTTTGCCGTTTATTTTCCGAAATACCCCGCGATTTCACGCATCCGCTCGCTCTGCGCCACATGGAAGGGGCAGCGCCTGTCACAGTGGCCGCAGCCCACGCAGTCCCCGGCGGTCTTGTCCAGCTTGGCGTAGTGTTCCGCCGCCATGCCGTCCCCGGCCCCCGCCAGGTCGTAATATTTGTTGATCAGGGCGATGTCCAGGCCCATCGGGCAGGGCTGGCAATGGTTGCAGTATACGCATTTTCCGCCAGCCTCGACGGGCGCGAAGCCGCCGATGACGCTGTAATCCAGCGCCTCCTCCGGCTGGTCGTGGTAGGCCAGCAGCGCCTCCACCTCCCTGACGGATTGCGCGCCGGGCAGCACCGTCAGCACGCCGGGCTTGTCCAGGGCGTAGCGGAGGCACTGGTATGGCGTCAGCGCCCGCTTGAAGGGCGATTGCGCCGCGTCCAGCAGCTGTCCGCCGGAGAAGGGCTTCATCACGGAGATGCCCACGCCATCCCGCTCGCAGCGGCGATAGATGGCCGCGCGCTCGTCCACGCCGCCGTTGGCAAACTCGCCGTGGCCGTAGTCGTAGGCGGGATTGATCGAAAACAGCAGCATGTCCACCGGCGCCTCGTTGAGTATCCGCTCGATCACCGCGGGGGTGTGGGAGGACAGGCCGATGTGGCGCACGATGCCGCGCTCCTTCATCCGGCGAAGGAAGTCGTAGACGCCGTTCTTTTGATAGGTCTCCCAGTCTGAAAACTCGTCCTGGCAGTGGATCATGCCATAGTCGATGGTGTCCGTGCCCAGCTCGTTCAGCATCCAGTCCACCGACCGCTTGATCGTCTCCAGCTCCAGCGTCCAGCCGTATTCACCCTTGGAGTAGTCCGCGCCGAAGTGGACCTGGTACAGCACGTTTTTCCGGACATCCCCGAGGGCCTCGCGCCACATCGAAAACGCCCTGCCGTTTCCCGCGCCGAGGTCAAAGTAGTTGATCCCGCCGTCATAGGCCGCGCGCAGGGCGCGCACCGCCTCGCCCATGTCCGCGTCGCACAGGTAGGCCGAGCCCAGCCCGATCTCGCTGATCCTGTCCCCGGTCCGTCGGTTGATCCTGTAGTTCATCGTATCCCTCCCTGCAACAATAGTATACCACAGCTAAGCGGGAATGACTACACACGAACAGTGATCTGCTTAGCGCGGCATTGTTGAACCAGTATTGGATAATTGTTTGATAACCACGAATGAAGCACAGAGCCCTGCCAGCTTCCGTGTATCACAAAGCTGGCAGGGTATCATTCGTTGTTCAGGTTCTTATCAATACAATCCTGTTTTGCGCAGCCAGTCGGCAAGCAACTCGCCGGTGTGTTCCGCGTCCTCCTGGGCCACCTTGCCCCGGATGGCGATGCCCTCCAGCATCTCCGCTCCTGGCGCGGAGGCGGCGATTTCGGAGACCGTGCCGCTCTGGCCGCTGCCCTCGTGGGTATTGAAGGGGATGAGCTTCTTGCCGGACAGGTCGCAGCTCTCCAGAAAGCTGAGCACCGGGCGGGGCGTCGCGCCGTGCCAGATGGGATAGCCGATCATGATCACGTCGTAGTCGTCCAGGCTCGGCAGTTCGCCCGCCAGCTCCGGCCTGGCGTCAGCGTCCAACTCTTCCCGGGCGCGGGTCAGCATGGAGGCGTAGTCGTCGGGATAGGGCTCCACCGTCGAGATGCGGTACAGGTCGCCGCCGGTCAACTCGGCAATGGCCTCCGCGACGATCTCGGTGTTGCCCTTTTCAATATAACCGGCATAGGCGGCGCTGGTGGAATCGGGGTCGGCGACGCCCACGTTGTAGTTCTCCCCGGCGCGGGAGACATAGGCGATCAGGATGCGGGGCGAGGCCTCCGCCATCGCGGCGCCGCACAGCATGCACAGGATCATCAGAACGGCAATCAACTTTTTCATTCGCATACTCCTCATTCAGGTCGGTTCACGGCGATCCATTCGCCGTCGATTCTCTGATAGTAATGCGTACCCTTCATGCGGAAGGTGCCCCGGGCCCCGTAGGCGTTGGCGGTCAGCGCGGAGGTATAGGTCACCGCCGCCATGTCGCCGTCCACCTCCACCGCGGGGTTCTCCATGCCGATGGCGTAGTAGGTCAGGCTGCCGTCCGCCACGTCCGCGAAGTATTCCTCGCGGGTCTGTTTCATGCCGCTCATGTGGGTAAAGGTCATGTCCTCCGACACGATCTGACGCATGGTGTCGATGTCGGCCTCGGTCATGGCCTGGCAGTAGCGGGCGGCCTGGTACAGCGCGGACAGCTCGTCCTCATTGAGCGTCGATATATCGATGCCCTTCAACGTCACATTGGTGAATGTGGTAAAATCATACTTCATATCGGCTTCCTCCGCCAGCGCCGACCCGCAGAGCAGCAGCGCCAGCAGTATGATCGCAATTCGCCTCATGCCTTCTCAAAATCCGGCCTCCAGCCCGCAAACTGCACGAGCTGTTCGTCCGTTCGGTGGTAATAGCGGACGCCCCTGTCCAGCTGCGCGATGGCGGCCATCTCGCCATCCGTCAGCGTGAAGTCCAGGATGTTCAGGTTGTCCCGGATGTGGTCAACGTTCCGGCTGCCGGGGATCACGGCAAAGCCCATCTGGGTGTGCCAGCGCAGGATCACCTGGGCCGGGGCCTTGCCGTGCTTCGCGCCGATTTCAGAGAAGACCGGCTCGTTGATCAGCGACTTGTCGCCGTGTCCCAGCGGATACCAGCTCATCAGCTTGATGCCGTACTTGTCCAGCGTGACGCGCAACTCCTTCTGGGTATAATACGGGTGCGCTTCCACCTGGATGAACTGCGGCACGACCTCCCATTCCTTTTCCAGCGCCTCGATGTACTTGCCCTCGAAGTTGGAAATGCCGATGGCCTTCGCCTTGCCCGCTTTGTACGCCTTCTCCAGCTGGCGATAGCCGGCCAGCCAATTCCCCGCGGGCTGGTGGATATACAAGAGATCCACATAATCCACGCCCAGGCGCGCCAGCGTCTCTTCCACGGCGTTTGGGTTCTCATACTCGCTGGGCCAGAGCTTTGTGGAGAGGAAGATGTCCTCCCGCTTCACGCCGCTTTCCTTCATGCCGCGCCCGACGGCGCGCTCGTTGACATAGGCGTTCGCCGTGTCCACCAGGGAATAGCCCATCTTCAGGGCCTCGCGCACGCTGTTCTCCGCGTCCGCCGGGGAGAGCATAAAGGTTCCGATGCCGATCACGGGGCACTTGACGCCATTGTTCAAAGTGATGGTTTCCATAATCATCCTCCTTGGTCTTACATCAATCCGTTTGCGGACAGCCACTTCTGTACGGCGCCTCTGCTGTTTGCCGCCTGGCTGCCGGTAATGGACAGGCCCTTCTTCACCTCAGCGCCGGGGCAGGCGCGCTTGATGTCCCTTTCGCTTCCGCCCATGCCGCTGCCCTCGTTGGTGCAGAGGGGCAGGACGGCCTTTCCGCTGAAATCAAAGGCCTCCAGGAACGTGAACACCGCCATCGGCATCGTGCCCCAGTAATTGGGATAGGCCAGCACGACGGTGTCATACCTGTCGATGGATTCCGGCATGGACACCAGCTCCGGCCGCGCGTTTGAGCGCAGGTCCTTTTTGGCCTCCTCGATGCAGGTCATGTAGACCGGGGAATAGGGATCCTTCATCTCGATCTTGAAGCTGTCCGCGTCAATCAGTTCCTTCATGAGGTTGCATACGATCTCCGTGTTGCCCACCTTCACATAGCGCATCGCGCCGCCGAAGTAGTTCTCGTCCGCGCGGGAGAAGTATGCGATCAATGTCTTGGCCATGGTTTTATCCTCCAAATCTGTCGTTCATGGTTTAATTATACGCCAAAGATATTGCAAAGTCCAATTCAAATGCTGTATAATTGATTTGATATTTAAATAACTGGAGGCCGCCATGACCACGAAACAGATCGATTACTGCATCGAGCTTGCCCACACGCTGAATTTCAGCCGGGCGGCGGAGAATATGTTTGTCAGTCAGCCCACCTTCTCCTACCAGATCAAGCTGCTGGAGGAGGAGGTCGGCTTTGCCGTATTTGAACGCAGCGGCAGGGGCGCGGCGCTGACCCCGGCCGGAGCACAGTTCGTCGCCACGCTGGCGAGTCTGCGCGAGGACCTGAAGCGCGCCATCGAGCAGGGCCAGAATTTCAGCGCGAAGTACACCGACAGCATCTCCATCAGCCTGATGGTGTTTCAGGCGATCTATTTCCTGCCCGAAGCCATGCGGCTGTTCGGGGAAACCCACCCGGAGGTGCAGATCACGCCCGTATTCCAGTATGAGAACGGCGTCGAGACTTTCCTGCGGAACGAAGTCGACATACTGTTCGCCCTGAAGGAACAGACGCGGCAGATTCCCGGCATCGTCGTACACGACCTGTTTGAGAGCCGAATCTATCTGATCGCGGATAATAACGACCCCCTCGCGGCGAAAAACCGGATCCGCGAGGAGGATTTATACGGACGCACGCTGATGGTGGGCGGCGGCTCGCCCCCGGCGCTTCGGGCTGTGCAGCACCGCCTGATCGCCTCCGGCAGGATCCAGTATTTCAACAGTCCGGATCACGACACGACCCGCGTCAACGTCGCTGCCGGGAAGGGCGTCTGTCTCGCGCCCGGTTTTCTGAACGATCATAGCGGCCAGTTTGCGTGGATCCCCTTCGACTGCAAAGAAACCTTTTCCTGCGTTCTTTGCGCCCACAAGGCCGATAATCGCCCCAGCTTGGCCGCCTTCCTTGGCATTCTGAAAAAACTGTATCGCGATGCCGCAGCGTTTCCGCTATAATACTGAATTCAATTGGGATTTGGACAAGCATGTGAGCGGATTTTGCGCCATACGCCATCAGGTCTCCGCCGCGCATTCCCCAGTAAGGCATGCGCCGGTACATGGGATCATAGCCGCCCCAGCCGGACAGGCCGTGGACAAAGACAAAGATCAGCCTACCCATTTTCTTCACCGGTCGCACAGCAGCCTGCTGATGCCCACATCGTATACCATGATGGCATTCCCGTGCATTTCCGCCGGAACGCCCTGTAGCTTCCCGGAGATCACGTCCTGCGCCCCTTCGCGCAGCTTGGCTATGGCCTCCGGCCCGATGGGAATATCCCCATGAGACGGCCAGATTTCATCAAATTGATCGCGAAGCGCTTCCAGCCGTTCCAGGCTGCGGACATACGCTTCAAGGTCGCGGTGGCTGCCAAACATGAAGATGTGGCCGTTCGCCTGGATGGGATCTCCGCTGATCAG
>JBGUQG010000117.1:0-4179 GCA_045130815.1 Christensenellales bacterium | reverse complement strand
AGCGACTACTATGCCGCGCTGCCCGATCGGCGCGCCTACTTCGTGCTGCTGGACGGCGGCAGGTTGGCGGGCGGCATCGGGCTGGCGGAGTGCGGCCTGTTTGAAGGCTGCGCCGAGCTTCAGAAGCTGTACCTGGATGCTGGAATGCAGGGCCGGGGGCTGGGCTACCGGCTGATCGAAAAGGCGGAGGACGCCGCCCGGGCGCTGGGCTACCGGCAGATGTACCTGGAGACCCACACCAACCTGGCCGCCGCCATACACATCTACGAAAAATCCGGCTATGTCCGAATCGACAAGCCGGATGCCGTGGTGCACGGGACGATGAATCGGTTTTATTTGAAGACAATGAATGCGGTGCGGCGGTTTTAGAAACACGCCCTGTCGGCATGACAAGGGGCTGTCGCTTGACGGCCCCTTGTCTGTGCTCAACCCCTTCTCCGGTTCTCCCGCACCACGGCCTCGAAGTCCTGCACGGGGATGGGTCGGGAATAATAAAAGCCCTGAAAGCACCCGCAGCCCATCTCCGTCAGGGCGCGCACCTGTTCGCCGGTCTCCACGCCCTCGGTGATCACGTCCATCTTCAGCTGCTCGGCCATGTCGATCACGGAGCCGAGGATGATCCGGCTGCGGCACATGTTGCTCTTGCTGCGGATGAAGCCCATGTCTATCTTCAGCACGTCGGCGTGGATGTCCTTCAGCAGGCTCAGCGAGCTGTAGCCCTTGCCGAAGTCGTCGATCTCCACGATGAAGCCGGCGCGGTGCAGCTTTTCCACGATGCGGTTCTGGGCCTCCACGTCCTCAATCAGGGCGGTCTCGGTGATCTCCACCCGCAGGCGGTCGGTGGTCACGCCGTACTTTTCACACAGCCCCGTCAGCACCTCCGGCACGTCCAGGTAGTTGAAATCCGAGGGGTCCACGTTCACGGAGATGTACAGGTCCTGAAACTCGGTGTCCTTCCAGCGGCCCAGCAGCGCCGCCACCCTTTCCCACATGTAGACGTCCAGGTGGGACAGCAGCTCCGATTGCTGCAGCACGCCCAAAAAATCCATCGGCAGCACGATGCTGCCCTCGCGCATCCAGCGCACCAGCGCCTCCGCGCCGCGCACGCTGCCGTCGCTCATCACCTGGGGCTGCAGATACACCGTGAAGTCCCCGTGCTGCAGCGAACGCTCGAAATCGGAAATGATGTGCTGGTCCTTCAGCTTTTGGGCGGTCATGCCCGGCTCGTAGTGGCTGATCAGGCGCTTTCGGTCGCCACGGATGGCGTTGAGCGCCAGGGCGGCGTGCTCGATCATCGTGGCGATGGGCAGTTCGACGTCGGTGATCTCGTATACGCCCAGCTGTATGCTGATGGTATAGATCGGGCTGTCCACCAGCTTCGCCGCCTGCTGCAGATACCGGCAGAAGGCCTCCTCGTCAAACTTGTCGGCCTTCACCAGCAGCACGAAGCGGTCGTCCCGGTGGCGGCCGTAGATCTCCTCATGGGTGCAGCGCTCGCGCAGCAGGTCCGCGATGCCCAGCAGCACCCGGTTGCCGCCCTCGATGCCGTACAGCTTGTTGACCAGCTGGAAGTTGCGGATGTTGTCCATCACCAGCAGGTAGCGCTCCTGCGGCTCGGCGATCAGGCGCTTGCGGATCTCCCGGAACAGCTTTTCCTGGGTGTACAGCCGGGTCAGCACATCGTGGGTGCTGATGTAGTCGGCATTGTCGTTCTGATCGTCCTGATAGCTGTCCTGCTCCGGGCCGAACAGCCGCACGCAATCGATCACGCACAGCTCCAGCTCGCCGTTCAGAAGCTCCAGATAGATGGGCACGGAGTGGGCGACCTGGCGGCTGCCCTTCAGGTGCTCCACCTTGTCATGGGCGCAGTGGGTCATGCAAGCCTGGTAGCCGGAGCAGTTCGCGCAGCGCATCGTGCGGTCCCAAATCCTGAAGCACTCCTGGCCGTAGTGGATGCTGCCGTCATCCTTGACCTCAAGCACGCGGCATTCCTCCACGTCCACCAGCTGCACAAGGTCGTAGGTCTTGCGCAGGGTGTCCAGCAGATCGTTGATCTCCTGAACCGAATACAGCTTCAGATCTCTGTAGTCTCTCATCTGTCGCGGCCCCCGTCGGCGTATCGCATATTACATCTAATATATTATAACATGCAACTGACGAATTGTCCATGCCGCCGAAGGGTAAAATCATCAATCTGCCGCAAACACCCGTCCTTTTTTCGGCAAATTGCGGATTGATGGCCCGCACGCGCACATGTTAAACTGAATATGGGCGTTTGTCCGATATCTACATACCGCAAGGGGGATAAACATGAAGAAGCTGCTTTCGATCCTGTTGACACTCATGCTGCTGGCGACGGGCTTTGCGCTGGCGGAGGGCGAGAAGGTCACCGCCAAGGGCGTGGGCCAGGGCATGGACGGCGATGTGGTGGTGCAGGTGGAGGCCGACGCCGCCACGATCTACGACGTCCAGGTGCTGGAGCAGAACGAGACGCCCGGCATCGGCACCGTGGCGGTGGAGAAGCTGCCCTCCGCCATCGTGGCGGCCAACAGCATCGCCGTGGACGCCATCGCCGGCGCCACGGTGACCAGCAACGCCATCAAGGACGCCATCCGCCAGGCGTTGGCCGACTCCGGCATCGACGCCGCGCCCTTCGAGGTCGCGCCCGAAGCCGCCGCGGCGGCGGAGAAGACCGATGAGACGCTGGACTGCGACGTGGTGGTCGTCGGCGCGGGCGGCGCGGGCCTGACCGCCGCCGTGCGGGCCGCCCAGGAGGGCGCGAAGGTGCTGGTGCTGGAGAAGATGCCCTTCGTGGGCGGCAACAGCCTGAAGGCCTCCGGCGGCATGAACTGCGCGGACACGAAGTTCCAGGCGGCCCTGGGCATCACCGACAGCGGCGTGCCGGAGTTCATCGAGGACACCATGAACGGCGGCCACGGCATCAACGACCTGAGCCTGGTGGTCACCATGGCCGAGAACAGCGCCGAGGCCGTGGATTGGCTGGCGAGCATCGGCGCGCCCCTGCCCAAGGTGGCGGCCACCGGCGGCACCGTGCACAAGTACCTGCACTCTCCCGAGGACGGCAGCCCCGTGGGCTCGTACCTGGTGGCCAAGCTGAACGAGGAGGCCGAGCGCAACGGCATCGAGATCCTGCTGAACACCACCGCCACCGGGATCATCATGGACGGCGGCGTCGCGGCGGGCGTGAAGGCCGAGGACGCGGAGCACAACTACACCGTCAACGCCAGGGCCGTGGTGCTGGCCACCGGCGGCTTCGGCTCGAACTTTGACCTGATGTGCTCGTTCAACCCCAGCCTGAAGAACGCCGTGACCACCAACCATCCCGGCGCCACCGGCGACGGCATACTGATGGCCGAGGCCGTGGGCGCGGCCACCGTGGACATGGACCAGATCCAGCTGCACCCCACCGTGTACCAGGCCACCAGCATGCTGGTTTCCGAGAAGATGCGCTCGCTGGGCGCGATACTGGTCAACGCCGAGGGCGTGCGCTTCACCAACGACCTGGCCACCCGCGACGCCGTCTCCAACGCGGAGCTGCAGCAGACCGGCGGCTACGCCTGGATCATATTCGACCAGAACCTGGTGGACAACAACAAGTCCGCCAGGCAGTACATCGAGCAGGGCATGGCCGTGACCGGCGACACCTATGAGGCGCTGGCGGCGGCCATGGGCGTGGACGAGGCCGCCTTCGTACAGACCATGGCCACCTGGAACCAGGCCGTGGCCGACGGCGAGGACAGGGAATTCGGCCGCAACAACGGCATGGACGCCGATCTGTCCACCGCGCCCTACTACGCCATACAGATCGCCCCCGGCATCCATCACACCATGGGCGGCGTGAAGATCAACACCGCCACCGAGGTCATCGGCGTCGACGGCAACGCCATTCCCGGCCTGTTCGCCGCGGGCGAGACCACCGGCGGCGTGCACGGCGGCAACCGCATCGGCGGCAACGCCGTGTGCGACTTCGTGGTGTTCGGCCGCATCGCCGGCGCGAACGCCGCCGCCTTCGCCGGAGCCGGGGCCCTCGCTCCCGCCGCGTAAGCGACAACGCTATCCCCAGGGGCTGTCTCAAAGCGATTTGAGGCAGCCCCTTTTTGTTAAATTTGCCTTTGGCCCATCCTTCCCTGCCCCTTGCGCGTCTTGAAGGGTAAAGGA
>JBGUQG010000116.1:0-2906 GCA_045130815.1 Christensenellales bacterium | reverse complement strand
TTGGGCTTCATCTCGCGACAGCCCACGCACATGCGCATGGGGATCTTGCGCGGCTTGGCTGGCATCAGTATTCCTCCGCTTCGCCCTGCTCCAGGTTCCTGGCTTCGGCCTCCACCTGGCTCTGGCTCTTGATATCGATCTTCCAGCCGGTCAGCTTGGCGGCCAGGCGGGCGTTCTGGCCCTCCTTGCCGATGGCCAGCGACAGCTGGTTGTCGGGCACGATCACCGCGGCGGCCTTCTCGGTCTCAGACACGAACACGCTGAGCACGCGGGCGGGGTTCAGGGCGTTGGCGATGTACTCCGCCGGGTCCTGCGACCAGCGCACGATGTCGATCTTCTCGGTCTTCAGCTCGTTGACCACGTTCTCCACGCGCATGCCCCTGGGGCCCACGCAGCTGCCCACCGCGTCGATCAGCGGATCGGTGGACACCACGGCCATCTTGGTGCGGAAGCCGGCCTCGCGGGCGATGGACTTGATCTGCACCACGCCGGTGACGATCTCCGGCACCTCCAGCTCGAACAGGCGCTTCACCAGGCCCGGGTGGGTCCTGGATACGAACACCTGCGGCCCGCGGCCCAGGCGGGACACCTCCAGCACGTACACCTTGATGCGGTCGTTCACGGCCAGCTCCTCGGTGGGCATCTGCTGGTTGGGCTCCAGCAGACCCTCGGTGCGGCCCAGCTCCACGAACACCTGCTTGTTCTCCACGCGCTGTACGATGGCGGTCAGGATCTCGTTCTCCTTCTGGCTGTACTCATCGTAGATCACGCCGCGCTCGGCCTCGCGCAGGTGCTGCACGACCACCTGTTTGGCGGTCTGCGCCGCGATGCGGCCGAAGTTCTTGGGCGTGACCTGGACCTCCACCAGGTCGCCGATCTCATACTGCGGCTGGATGGCGCGGGCCTCCTCCAGCGACATTTCGCACTGGGGGTCCTCCACCGTCTCCACCACGGTCTTGCGGGAGAGCACCTCCACCTGGCCCTTGTCCGGGTCGATGGTGGCGCGCACGTTGGCGTTCTTGCCGAAGTTCTTTTTATATGCGGAAATCAGCGCGGCCTCGATCGCGCCGAAGAGCACTTCCTTGTTGATGCGCCGCTCCTTGCTCAGGGCGTCCAGGGCGCTGAAAAATTCATTGGAATCAATTCCGCCGTTTGCCATGTTCCGTTTCCTCCTGTTCCGCGCGCGGCGCGCGCATGCTGTGACGATGCTTTTCCAATGGGGAGGGTCATTCCACAGGCACGTCGTCCTGCAGGTCCTCCTCGTCAAATTCGATCAGCGGGCGCACGATGGCCACGTCCTTTCGGGCGAAGCGCATTTCCCCGCCGCCCTCCGGCTCGATCACGACGCACCCGTCCACCAGGCCCACCAGGCGGCCGGTGAATTGCTTGACGCCGTCCACGGCCCTGTAGGTCTTCAGCTCAACGATCGCGTCCCGGGCGCGCTCGAAATCCCGTTCGGACTTCAGCGGCCGGTCCGCCCCGGGGGACGAGACCTCCATGTAGTCGTACTCCACGTTCTCCACCAGCGGCATGATCCTGCGATGGAAGGCCTCCAGGTCGTTCAGGGCGATGCCCTCCGGCTTTTCGATGTAGAAGCGCAGAAAATGGCCGGTCGGTTCCTTGACCAGCTCCACGTCGACCAGCTCCACGTCCATTTCGAGGGCGATCCTTTGTGCAATTTCCCGCGCTTTGCTCACCGGCATAGACTTGCTCGGCAACCCAACCCCTCCTGCGTGAAAATACGTCATTCTCAAAAACACCGCCGAAAATCGGCGGTTGTTCACGGTTGCGCCAGGGCGCGCTGCCCGGCACAATCACCCCAACGGGGCATTTACCAATACATTATACCACCTTTTTCCGAATAATACAACCGGAAAATGCCAGAAAAACGGCACAATATGTTATATATTCGGCAGAAAAGCGGGCTGGGACACGATTTCGCCGTCCCGCACGTGCTCGATGTGGGCGCCGAGGCTGCGCAGCTTCTCGTCAAAGCGCTCGTAGCCGCGCATGATGTACTCCACGCCGGTGATCTCGGTGACGCCCTCGGCCATCAGCCCGGCGATCACCAGGGAGGCCCCGGCCCGCAGGTCGGTGGCGTTCACCCGCGCCCCGGCCAGCCTCTCCACGCCGGTGATGATGGCGGTGGTCTCGATCACCCGGGAATTCGCGCCCATCTTGCGCAGCTCGTCCAGGAAGCGGAAGCGGGACTCGAAGATGGTCTCGGTGACGATGCTGGTGCCGTTGGCCACGGTCAAAAGCGCGGAAAGCGGCTGCTGCAGGTCCGTGGGGAAGCCGGGATAGCCCTGGGTCTTCACGTTCACGGCGCGATAGTTTCGGTTGCTGCGCACGTGGATCAGGTCGTCCTCGCTGGTCACGTGCACGCCCATCTCCAAAAGCTTTGCGGAAAGCGCCTCCATGTGGGTGGGGATCGTGCCGGTGATCATCACGTCGCCTCCGGTGGCCGCCGCAGCGATCATCAGCGTGCCGGTCTCGATCTGGTCCGGCACCACGGTATAGTTGGTGCCGTGCAGATGCCGACCGCCGCGGATGCGGATCACGTCGGTGCCCGCGCCCTTCACCACCGCGCCCATGCTGGACAGGAAGTTCGCCAGGTCCACGATGTGGGGCTCCTTGGCCCCGTTGTGTATGGACGTGGTGCCGCTGGCGGACACGGCGGTGAGCATGCAGTTCACCGTTGCCCCCACGCTGGGCATTTCCAGGAAGATGTCGCCGCCCACCAGCTCGTCGGCAGAGGCCATGATCACGCCGCCGGGGGTGTCCACGTCCGCGCCGAGGGTGCGCATGCCCTTCAGGGTCTGGTCGATGGGCCTGGGGCCGATGTCGCAGCCGCCCGGCAGGGGCACGCTGCACCGGCGGAACACGCCCAGCAGCACCGGCGCGAA
>JBGUQG010000115.1:0-7011 GCA_045130815.1 Christensenellales bacterium | reverse complement strand
TGCTTGCCCATGAAGCTGTCCTCCGAGTTGGGCGTGCCCACCTGGAAGGTGCTGGAATCATACTGCTTGTACACCATTCGCATGTAGGAGGTCAGCTGGTCAGACAGCACCGTGCCCTCGGGCGAGTGCACCAGCCGCTTGGCGGATATGGCGATGCGGGCGGGGAACTTGCCCTCCTCTGTTTTTTCCCGGAAGCACACGGTGAACACGCCGGGCACGTTCTCCCAGTGGCTGGGATAGTTGAAGGTGAAGCCCAGCGTGGTGTCCTGCAGCGCGGAATACTGATAGGTGCTGGGGTCGATCACGTTCGGGTTGCGCAGGGGCTGGGGCAGGTCGGATTCATCGTAGGTCTGAAACTCCGTCTGCTCGCCCATGATCGAGGTCGAATCGTCCATCAGCGCGTCCACGCTGAAGTAATCCCCGGCCGCTTCGCCTTCCACGCGCTCCACGGGCTCCAGCGTGGGCATCTCGTCCAAAAGCGCCGCGCTCTGGTCCGTTTCGCCGTGATCGCCCACCTCCGGAACGGCGGTGACGCCGGGCACGTCAAAGCTGCCCTCGTCCGCGGGGGCCTTATCGGCGGTCTTCTTGCCGCAGCCGGCCAGGATCAGGGCGCAGAGCGCAAGCAGTATGCACAACAGCTTCTTCAAGGCAGGTATCCTCCCGGTGCTCAGGCGGTGGGTGTGTCGCCGTGCAGGGCGATCTGTTCGTTCAGCAGGTCGATGTCGCCGCAGCCGTGGCTGATCATCACGTCGCCGGGCTTCCAGTGGGCGCGCAGCCAGGCCTCCGCGTCGTCAAAGGTGGGGGTCACCACGGCGTCCACGCCCCGCGCGCGCAGGGGCGGCAGCAGCATTTCGCTGCGGATATCGCCGGGGTCCGGCTCCCGGGCCCCCATGATGTCGGTGATCAGCAGCTTATCCGCCTGGTCGAAGGTCTCCACGAACTGGTCAAAAAGCGTCCTGGTGCGGGAATAGGTGTGGGGCTGCCATACCGACCACAGCGTGCCGTGGGGCTGCAGCGCGGCGATCTTCAGCGCGTTCTTGATCTCGGCGGGGTTGTGTCCGTAGTCGGTGTAGCAGCGCGCGCCGTCGGTCACGCTGGTCAGCTCGAAGCGCCGGTGCGCGCCGATGAAGCCGGAGAGCGCCTCGGCCACCTTGCCCATGTCCAGCCCGCGGATCCAGGCCACGCCGATCACGGCCAGGCCGTCCAGCATGTTGGCCTCGCTGGGCACGTTCATATGGAAATCGCCCAGGATCTCGCCCTCCATCACCGCGGTGAAGGAAGCCCGGCCCTGTTCGTCATAGGTCAGGTTCACGGGCCGCAGCATGTTGCCCTCGCCGATGCCGTAGGTCAGGTGGTGACAGGCGGCGTTTTCGCACACCCGGCGGGCGCGCATGTCGTCGCCCCAGGCCACGCACCAGCCGCTCTCCGGCACGATGGCCGTATACCGGGCGAAGGCGGCCTCGATGTCGTCCAGGTCCTTGTAGTAGTCCAGGTGGTCCTCGTCGATGTTGGTGATCACGGCCACCGTGGGCTTGAAGTGCAGAAAGCTGCTGTTGTATTCGCAGGCCTCGCAGATGAAGTCGTCGCCACTGCCCGCCCGGGTGGAGCCGCCGATGAAGTCCAGCTCGCCGCCGATGTGGATCGTCGGGTCGGCCCCGGCCTGCATGAAGGCCTGGGCCAGCATCGATGTGGTGGTGGTCTTGCCGTGGGTGCCGCTGACGCCCACCGCAAAGCGGTGGCCCTCCATCAGCTGGCCGATCAGGTCGCACCGCTCGATCTGGGGGATGCCCAGACGCGCGGCCTCCGCCCGCTCCACGTTATCCGGGCCTATGGCGGCGGAGTAGACGATCACGTCCGCGCCGCGCGCGTTTTCGGCGGCGTGGCCGATGGAAACGACGATGCCCTGCTGCTCCAGGTGCTCCGTCTTGTGGGATTTCGTGCGGTCCGAGCCGGTGACGGTGTAACCGCTTTCGGCCAGGTAACCGGCCAGGCCCGACATCGAGCTTCCGCCGATGCCTATGAAATGGACGCGACGGCCCTTGTAATTGAATATGTTGGCGACCATGATGCTCCTCCAGTCCTGCCGGGCATGCGCATCCCGGCTTCCTATCATTATAATTCAAAAACCGTTATCCTGCAAGCCCAACCGGCGCGCGAAGGTTAAAAGTTGCGTCATTTGGCTGAATTTGCAGAAAACCGGCGAAAATCTAACATTTCCGAATTATAATGAAATAAAACCAAAAATAATTCGGAATTGAGGTCGCTGCCATGGACAAGATCAAGCGCAATGAGCGCCTGGGGGCGCTGACCCGGATACTGATGGACACCCCCAACCGCATCCATACCCTCAGCGAGTTCTGCGAGCTGTTCGGCGCGGCAAAATCCACCATCAGCGAGGACATCGACCTGGTGGCGGGCTCCTTTGAGCGGTTCGACCTGGGCCGGGTGGAGACGGTGGCCGGGGCGGCGGGCGGCGTGCGCTATCGCGCCATTCCCAGCCCGGCGAAAGTTCGCCGCATGCTGAACGATGTGTCCGCGCGTCTGATGGAGCCGGGGCGCATGCTGCCCGGCGGCTTCCTGTATACCTCTGACATCAGCGCCGAGGGCGACGTGGTACAGCAGATGGGCGAGATCCTGGCCGCCCGCTATTACGACGTCCAGCCCCACCTGGTGCTGACGATGGAGACCAAGGGCATCCCCGTGGCGCTGATGACGGCGCGCATGCTGGACGTGCCCCTGGTGATCGCCCGCCGCGACAGCCGCGCCTACGAGGGCAGCGCGGTGAAGATCAACTACATCGGCAGCGACCGCATCGAGACCATGGCGCTGACCCGCAGGGCGGTGCAGCCCGGCCAGCGCGCGCTGATCATCGACGACTTCATGAAGGGCGGCGGCACGCTGCAGGGCATGGTCGACCTGATGAAGGAATTCCTGGCCGAGGTCGTGGGCGTGGGCGTGATGATCGCCACCGCAAAGCCGGAGGCAAAGCGGGTGCAGAACGTGCAATCGCTGCTGATCCTGGAGGGCTTCGACCCCCAGACGGGCCGCGCCATCGTGCACCCCGCGCCGGAATACGCCTGATTGTGAGCTGATTGTGACAAAATTGTTATTGCATTTGCGTCCGGAAGCGTGTATAATAACACGAGATCAATGAGTGGGAGGGTTATACCATGAGCAAAGTCGTCGTAGTGGATCATCCCCTGGTACAGCATAAATTGACCCTGATGCGCGAAAAGGACTGTGGCAACAAGGATTTCCGCCAGCTGCTGGAGGAGATCACGATGCTGATGGGCTATGAGGTTACCCGCGACCTTCCGATGGAGGAGGTCGAGATCGAGACCCCCGTGGCCAAGTGCAAGTCCAAGGTCATCGCCGGCAAGAAGCTGGGCATCGTGCCGATCCTGCGCGCGGGCCTGGGCATGGTCAACGGCATGCTGAACCTGGTGCCTACGGCGAAGGTCGGCCACATCGGCCTGTACCGCGATCCTGAGACCCACATGCCTGTGGAATACTACTGCAAGCTGCCCTATGACGTGGCCGAGCGCGACCTGATCGTCGTGGACCCGATGCTGGCCACCGGCGGCTCCTCCAACGCGGCCATCGACTTCATCAAGAAGCGCGGCTGCAAGTCCATCACGCTGATGTGCCTGGTGGGCTGCCCCGAGGGCGTCGCGGCTGTGCAGGCGGCTCACCCGGACGTGGACATCTACATCGCGGCCATCGATGAAAGGCTGAACGAGCACAAGTATATCGTGCCCGGCCTCGGCGACGCGGGCGACCGGCTGTTCGGCACGAAATAAAAGGATTCAACAAGGATGGATTTGTCGGCGAGTTCCGCTGGAACGCGCCGACAATCCATGTGGAGGACAAGTATGACAAACAACAGTGCGCCCTCCCTGGAGCTGCGCGCCCGCGTGGCGCTGGAGAAATACCGCTTTCACAAGACCCACAGCCTGGGCCAGAACTTCCTGCTGTCCGAATCTCTGATCAACCGCCTGCTGGACGCGGCGCAGCTGTCGCCGGAGGACAACGTGCTGGAGATCGGCCCCGGCGCGGGGGTGATGACCGGCCTGATGGCCCGACGCGCCAACAGGGTGCTGGCGCTGGAGCTGGACCGGGGCCTGGAGCCGGTGCTGTCCCAGGTGCTGGCGGGTGAGGAGAACGTCCAGGTGGTGTATGCCGACGCGATGAAGGCGGACCTGAAGGCGCTCACCGCCCGGGCCTTCGGCGAGGGCGCGCCGTATCGGGTGGTGGCGAACCTGCCATACTACATCACCGCGGACATACTGCTGCGGCTCACCGGCGCGCAGACGCCGCCGGACAGCGTGACCATCATGGTGCAGAAGGAGGCCGCGGAGCGGATCATGTCCGCCCCGGGCAGCAAGCAGTGGTGCGCCCTGGCGGCGGAGCTGCAATACTACGGTGAAGCCCGCGTGCTTTGCGAGGTGGGGCCGGAGGCCTTCGACCCGCCGCCCCACGTCACCAGCTGCTTCATGCGCGTCGACCGGCACGGGGCGCCCGTCGTCGAGCCCCATGACCCGCGCCTGTTCCGCAGGCTGATCCGCGCGGCCTTCGCCATGCGCCGCAAGACGCTGGCCAACAACCTGAAGGCGTCCTTCGGGCTGAATGCCGACCGGGCCCAGGCGGTGCTGGAGCGCGCCGGGGTGGACCCGCGGGCGCGGGGCGAATCGCTGACCCTTTTGCAGCTGTGCCTGGTCTGCGACGCGCTTGAAGCTGAACTATAAGCAAAACAAAATGTTCAATCAGCATCTGTTTGGCTTTGAGATATTGCCTTTTTCCACTGAATATGTTATGATGTGATTAAAGGAAGTGACGGGATGGAGGCAAACGACCAGCGGCGCGCCGAGCGGTTTTTGAACCTGTATCGCGTGCTCGAGGGGCTGCTTGAAAAGCGCTACGCGGGCAAGCGCATGTCCTCCGGCAGCGTGGTGATGGAATACCTGCACGACGCGGACAGCCTGCCCTGCCGGGCGGATCTGGACATGTGCCGGGAGATCCGCAATCTGCTGTCCCACAACGCCGATGAGGACGGCCAGCCCGTGATCGAGCCCTCCGAGGCCGTGGTGCGGCTGCTTGACGACATCGTGGAATACGTGCGCCGGCCCCGTCTGGCCGTGGAATGCGGCACCCGGCGGGACGACATCACCTTCGCCCATCCCAACGACAGCGCCCTGGACGTGGCGCGGCACATGCTGCGCATGGGCTATTCCCACGTGCCGGTGCGGGACAAGACGGGCTTCGTGGGCGTGTTCAGCGCGTCCAGCCTGATGCGCTATACCGCCGACGTGGGCTTTGAGGCCCTGGACGACGGCCTGCGGGTTGGGGATCTGAAGCGTTACCTGGAGGTGCGGGACGATCGGGACGAGCGTTACGCCTTCCTGGGCCCGGACGCCACGCTGCCCGCCGTTCGCGCGGCGTTTGAAGCGCCCAGGGAGCGCAACCACCGCCTGGCGGCGGTGTTCATCACCGAGGACGGCACGCAGAGCACCCGCATACTGGCCATGCTGACGCCCTGGGACATCATCAAGGGCGGGAACTGAACCCGTCCAGTGGAGGCGCATATGGAACAGAAAAAGCCAGCGCTGACCCGGGTGAAGATAGAGCTTCGCCCGGTTGACGTCAGCCTGAACTATACGATGGAGGAGCTGCGACGGGAGTACGCGCAGATCCAGGGGGTGTACGAGGCCGCCATACGGGAGATCAACGCACGGCTGCAGACGCTGGACAGCGAATTCTCCTTCAAGCACATGCACAACCCGATTCACCACATCGAAAGCCGGGTGAAGACGCTGGGCAGCATCGTCAAGAAGCTGCACAGCATGGGCTATCCCATATCCATCTCCTGCGCGAAGAAGACGCTGCACGACATCGCCGGCGTGCGGGTGGTGTGCCGGTACGTGGACGACATCTACCGCGTCGCCGACCTGCTGCTGGCCCAGGACGACATCTCCCTGATCCTGGAAAAGAATTACATCAAGAACCCCAAGCCCAACGGCTATCGCAGCCTGCACATCGTGGTGGACGTGCCGGTGTACATGTCCCAGGGCAAGCTGTTCATCCCGGTGGAGATACAGATCCGCACCGTCGCCATGGACTTCTGGGCCACGCTGGAGCACGGCATCCGCTATAAATCCACCGACGAGGTGCCCCAGGGCATCGTGGACGAGCTGCGCGAGTGCGCCGACGTGATCACCGAAACCGACTACAAGATGCAGGAGATCTTCAAGGCCCTGCAGATGGTGGGCGACAAGGTGGACGAGAGCCCGGAGAGCATCATCGAGGGAGACAAGGGAAAGGGGAATGGAGGGAACAGGGAGCAGGAATAGCGGCTGCCGCGCGGACCTTGTTTCCATCCTTGGGTATTCCCCGGGATCCGGAATATGCGGGCATCCTTCGCTGCGCTCAGTAGGATGGAAATGACGCCCGAATGAAGGGATGATCTCAAATCGCGCCCCTTTACAGGGGCAAAAAACCGGCCGTGAGCTTGCGCTCACGACCGGTTTCTTACCGGTTGCCTTACAGCTGCGGGCCGGCGGCGACCAGGGCCTTGCCGGCTTCGTTGCTCTCGTACTTGACGAAGTTCTTGATGAAGCGGCCGGCCAGATCCTTGGCCTTGGTATCCCACTCGGCGGCGTCCTTGTAGGTGTCGCGGGGATCCAGGATGCCGGTGTCCACGCCTTCGAGCTCCGTGGGAACCTCGAAGTTGAAGTAGGGGATCTTCTTGGTGGGGGCCTTCAGGATGGCGCCGCCCAGGATCGCGTCGATGATGCCGCGGGTATCCTTGATGGAAATGCGCTTGCCGGTGCCGTTCCAGCCGGTGTTCACCAGATAGGCCTTCGCGCCGGACTTCTTCATCTTCTGGACCAGCTCCTCGGCGTACTTGGTGGGATGCAGCTCCAGGAAGGCCTGGCCGAAGCAGGGGTAGAAGGTGGGGGTGGGCTCGGTGATGCCGCGCTCGGTGCCGGCCAGCTTGGCGGTGAAGCCGGACAG
>JBGUQG010000114.1:0-4776 GCA_045130815.1 Christensenellales bacterium | reverse complement strand
CTACCACACCATCACCGAGGCCAAGAACGGCGAGGGCGCGACCCCCATCAAAACCAACAGGGGCTGGCTGCATATCGCCCACGGCGTGCGCAACACCGCCGCGGGCCTCAGGTACGTGATCTACCTGTTCGTCACCGACCTTGAGGACCCCTCGAAGGTCATCGCCGAGCCCGGCGGCTACCTGATCGCCCCGCTGGGCCATGAGCGCGTGGGCGACGTCAGCAACGTCACCTTCACCAACGGCGCCATCGCCGACGACGACGGCAAGCTGTACATCTACTACGCCTCCAGCGACACGCGGATGCACGTGGCCGAAACCTCCGTGGAAAAGCTGCTGGACTACGCCTTCAATACCCCCGCCGACGCCCTGCGCAGCCGGGATTGCGTGGCGCAGCGGATCGCGCTGATCGATAAGAACCTGGAGCTGCTGAAAGGATAGAAGCCAAGATCTGAAAAGGAGAACAAACGATGGACTGCAACAAAGCCTATTCCCTCTGGCTGGAGCGCGCGGACGCCTCGCTGCAGCCGGAGCTGAACGCGATGAAGGATAACCCGGCGGCCATTGAGGACGCCTTTTACCGGGACCTGGCCTTCGGCACCGGCGGCCTGCGCGGCGTGATCGGCGCGGGCACGAACCGCATGAATCTGCACACGGTGGCCCGGGCCTCCCAGGGCCTTGCCAACTATGTGAAGAAGCACTTCCCGAAGGAAAAGCGTCGCATCGCCGTCAGCTACGACTCCCGCATACTGTCCACCGAATTCGCCCGGATGACCGCGGGGGTGTTCGCCGCCAATGGCATCGTGGCGCTGATCTATCCCCGGCTGATGCCCACGCCCTGCCTGTCCTGGGCGGTGCGGGCGCTGGACTGCGCGGCGGGCGTAATGGTCACCGCCAGCCACAACCCGGCCAGGTACAACGGCTACAAGGTGTACGGGCCGGACGGCTGCCAAATCACCACCCAGGCCGCGGAGGACATCCTTTCCGAGATCGACGCGCTGGACGTGTTCGACGGCCCCGTGGTCATGAGCTTCGACAAGGGCCTGGAGGTCGGGGCCATCGACTGGATCGGCGAGGACGTGCTCACCGCGTTCATCGAGGCAGTAAAGGCCCAGTCGGTGCTGGGGGACGCCCCGGCGGACAAATCCGCGGTGATCGTCTACTCGCCGCTGAACGGCACGGGCTTCGAGCCGGTGACCCGCATACTGAAGGAGTGCGGCTACGAAAACGTGACCGTGGTCGCCGAGCAGGCCATGCCGGACGGCCGCTTCCCCACCTGCCCCTATCCGAACCCGGAGATCCGGGAGGCCATGCAGCTGGGCCTGGATTACGCCCAGCGGCTGAACGCCGACCTGCTGATGGCCACCGACCCGGACTGCGACCGCTGCGGCATCGCCGTGCGGGACCCGCAGGGCAGCTACCGGCTGCTGTCCGGCAACGAGACGGGCGTGCTGCTGCTGGACTACATCTGCCAGCGCCGCCTGGCCCGGGGCACGATGCCCAAGGACCCCGTGCTGGTGAAGACCATCGTGACCACCGACCTGGCCGAGCGCGTGGCCGCCAAGTACGGCGTGGACACCGTGAACGTGCTAACCGGCTTCAAGTACATCGGCGAGACCATCGGCCGCCTGGAGGCCCAGGGCCGGGCCGACCGCTATATCTTCGGCTTCGAGGAGAGCTACGGCTATCTGTCCGGGGCCCACGTGCGGGACAAGGACGCGGTGAACGCTTCGCTGATGATCGCGGACATGTTCGCCTGGTACCGCGCCCAGGGCGTCGGTTTGCTTGCGCGGCTGGAGCAGCTGTATGCCGAGTTCGGCTACTGCCTGAACACGCTGCACAGCTATGAGTTCGAGGGCTCGAAGGGCTTCATGCAGATGCAGCAGGCCATGGCCGCGCTGCGCGGTGGGCTCACTCAACTGGGTGGCCTGAAGGTGGAAAAGCTGCTGGACTACGGTCCCGGCCTGGACGGGCTGCCCAAATCCGACGTGCTGAAGTTCCTGCTGGCCGGCGGCGCCTCCTGCGTGGTGCGCCCCTCCGGCACCGAGCCCAAGCTGAAGCTGTATGTCTCCGTCTCCGCCCCGGACGAGGAAAAGGCGAAGGACGAGGAGAAATCACTCAGCGGAGACGTGGAAAAGGCGATAGGGATTTGAGGAAAGAGGCAATAGGCATAGTGGATTGCCACGTCGCTTCGCTCCCCGCAATGACATGGATGTGAGACGAAATGCCTCGGCCTCAAACGATGTCATTGCGAGGAGCCTGCCCCGGCAGGCGACGTGGCAATCCGGTCCACCAGCTATTCCTGTTCCCCGTTCCCTGTTCCCTGGGTCTACCGACCCCACCTCACTGAAAACTCTCCACTGGAGAGTTTTCCGGGCGTTCGGTGTCCCTGTTCCCTGTTCCCTCCCAAAGGAAAACCCCCGTTCTTGCGAACGGGGGCGTTCCTTTGGGGGTTCTTATTCCGCGGCCAGGCGCTCGTAGGAAGCGAGGCGATCCTCGGCGTCCTTCTGAGCCTCGGCGAACAGCTCCGGCGCGATGTCCGGGAACTGGCGCAGCAGGCTGGCGTAGCGGTTCTCGCCCTTGATGAAGTCCTGATAGGACCCCTTCGGGGGCTTGGAATCCAGGCTGAACTTCTTCTCAGCGGTGGGATTGAAGCGGTAGGTCTGCCAGTAGCCGGCCTCGACCGCGCGGGCAATCTCCTCCTGAGCCTGGTTCATCCGGATGCCGTGGTTGATGCAGGGCGCGTAGGCGATGATCAGGGACGGGCCGTGATAGGCCTCGGCCTCCGTCATGGCCTTCAGCACCTGGGCGGGATCGCTCATGGCGACCTGCGCCACGTACACGTAGCCGTAGGAGATGGCCATCATGCCCAGGTCCTTCTTCTTGGTGCGCTTGCCGGCGGCGGCGAACTTCGCGACCGCGGCGTGCGGGGAGGACTTGGAGGCCTGTCCACCGGTGTTGGAGTACACCTCGGTATCCAGCACGAGCACGTTGACGTCCTCGTTCTGGGCAAGCACGTGATCCAGTCCGCCGTAGCCGATGTCATAGGCCCAGCCGTCGCCGCCGAAGATCCAGAAGGACTTCTTGGTCAGCAGGTCACGATCATCGTAGATGGCCTTGCTCAGCGGATCCGCATCGCAGCCGCAATCCTTGCAGCCCTCGACACAGGCCAGGACCTTCTTGCCGGCGGCCTTGGAGCCTTCGGCGTCGTCCTTGTTCGCGAGCCACTCCTTGGCGGCCTCCTGGTACTCGGCCCAGTCGGGGCACTTCTCGGCCAGCGCGGCGATGTTCTCGGCCAACTTCGCGCGACGCTGCTTGATGCCGATCTGCATGCCGAAGCCGAATTCGGCGTTGTCCTCGAACAGGCTGTTCGCCCAGGCGGGGCCGTGGCCGTCTTCGTTCACGGTGTAGGGGCAGGTGGGGGCGGAGCCGCCGTAGATGGAGGAGCAGCCCGTGGCGTTGGCAACGATCATCCTGTCGCCGAACAGCTGGGTGACCAGCTTGACGTAGGGGGTCTCGCCGCAGCCCGCGCAAGCGCCGGAGAACTCAAACAGCGGCTTCTTGAACTGGCTGTCCTTCACGGTCTTCACGTTCAGAGCGCCCTTGAACTCAGGCAGCTTCTGGGCAAACTCCCAGTTCGCCTCCTGGGCGGTCTGGGTGTGCAGCGGCTTCATGACCAGGGCGGGCTCCTTCTTGCCGCCCTTGTTGACGGGGCAAACCTTGGTGCAGTTCTCGCAGCCGGTGCAATCCAGCACGGAAACCTGCATGCGATACTGATAGCCCTTGAAGGCCGCGCCCACGGCGGGCTTGGTCTGGAAGGCTTCGGGCGCGTTCTTGGCGTCCTCCTCGCTGATCAGGTAGGGGCGGATGCAGGCGTGCGGGCAGACCATCGCGCAGTTGCCGCACTGGATGCAGCTGTCGATGTTCCACTCGGGAACCGTCACGGCGATGCCGCGCTTCTCGTACTTGGTGGTGCCGGTGGGCACGCGGCCGGCCGGATCCAGCATGGATACGGGCAGCTTGTCGCCCTGCTGGGCCAGCACGGGCTGGATGAAGGTCTTGAAGTAGGGATCGTCGGTGACTTCCACGGCCACGGCGCCCTCGGTGGCGTTCGCCCACGCGGCGGGCACGGGGATCTCCACCAGGCCGGAGATGGCGATGTCGATGGCGTCCCAGTTCTTCTTGACGACCTCGTCGCCCTTCTTGCCGTAGGTTTTCTTGGCATAGGCCTTCATGTACTCATCCGCCTTGTCATAGGGGATGATGTCGGCCAGCTTGAAGAACGCAGCCTGCATGATGGTGTTGATGCGGCCGCCCATGCCGACCTCCTTGGCCAGCTTGATGGCGTCGATGGTGTAGAACTTGGCGTGCTTCTTCGCCAGGGTCTGCTTCATGGCGGCGGGCAGCTCCTTCTCCATCTCCTCAGCCGTCCAGGGGCTGTTGAGCAGGAAGGTGCCGCCGTCCTTCAGCGCGGACACCATGTCATACTTGGTGACATAGGCCGGGTTGTGGCAGGCGATGAAGTCGGCGCTGTCGATCAGATAGGTGCTCTGGATCGGGTTGTCGCCGAAGCGCAGGTGGCTGATGGTGATGCCGCCGGACTTCTTGGAGTCGTAGGCGAAGTAGGCCTGCGCGTACTTGTCGGTGTGGTCGCCGATGATCTTGATGCTGTTCTTGTTGGCGCCGACGGTGCCGTCGGAGCCCAGGCCGTAGAACATGCAGGACACGGTGCCCTTCGGGGCCACGTCCAGCGTCTCGCCCAGGGGCAGGGAGGTGCC
>JBGUQG010000113.1:0-2869 GCA_045130815.1 Christensenellales bacterium | reverse complement strand
CAGACCGTTGTTGCTGCCGTACACGGTCTGCACATAGTAGTTGTAATCGGTGATGCCCGGCGCGCCCTCCTCGGCCCGGGCCGCGGTCGCGGGAGCCAGGCACAGCGTCAGGATCAGCAGCGCCGCCAGCGCCTTTTCGGCCTTCGGCTCCGCCGGATCGTTCTCCTGCGCGTCATCCTTCTTCCCGCGGACCAGCCTGAGCAGCAGATACAGCAGCACCAGCGTCAACAGCTTGTCCATGAAATCCAGGTAGAACTGGCCCAGCACCTGGCACAGGATGAGCGGCAGTCCCCGCTCGCGCCAGAATCCGATCACGCCGTCGCCCCACAGGTTGCCGGTGCTGCCGTCGTGGAAGATGATGTTCAGCGGCACCGATATGGCGATGGAGGCGAAGGCCGCGACGGCGCTGACCGACATCGTGCCGAACATGGTGGACAGCTTGTCCTTCCTGGACGCCAGGCCCACGATGACGCCCAGCGCCAGGCTGGTCAATCCGTAGATTGCCGAGCTGTGGTTCGCCATGCTGTAGACCAGGTTGGCCGTCACGCCCACGATGGCGCCGCAGACCGGGCCGCCGATATAGCCGCACAGCGCCGTACCGAAGGCATCCAGCCACATCGGCATGTCAAAGCGCGCCGTGATCTGCCGACCCGCATAGTTCAGGAATATACAAAGGGCGACAAACAGGCCGATCTGATAAGTTTTCCAATGCTTCACCCGATGCAGCCTCCCATTCCGTCATTTATTCGTGTGTTCCGTTTACAGGTCCAGCTTAGCGGCGAGGGCCACGCTTTCCTCATACCAGGTCATGTACTGGCCGGAGGCGAGCAGCTCGTCGATCACGCCGTTGACGAAGGCGATCAGCTGCGTCTCGCCCTTGCGGGCGGCCACGCGATCGCCCTGGGCCCTCTCCTCCTGCATAAAGCGCACGCCCGGCACCAGCATCAGGCCGGAATCGGGGTTGTTGTTCAGGTAGTCCCCCGCGCTGCCCACGTCTACCATGGCGGCGTCGGCCTTGCCCTCCGCCAGAAAATCGTAGACCTCCTGTACGGAGCCCAGCCGCCGGAATTCCCGGTAGTTCAGCACGTGGCCCATCATCAGCGCCTCCTGCAGCGAGCCGCTCTGGGCCACGATATTCCGGTTTTCCAGGTCCGCGATGCTGCGAATGGCTTCGGCGTCCGCCGCGCGGATCAGAAGGCCGCTGCCGGCGTTGTCCTCGGCGAAATAGTAGCCCTTGGACATCGTCACCGTGGCGGCGCGGCCCGGCGTGAAGGACAGCGCCGATATGGCCAGGTCGCATTCCCCATTCGACACCGCGCCCAGCACCGCGGTAAAATCCATGGGCACGATCTGAAGCTCAACGCCCATGCGCCGGGCGATCAGCCGCGCCATCTCCATGTCCGCGCCGACGTACCGGTCCTGGCCCTCCAGGCTGGGATCGATGAACTCCTGGGGCGGGAAATCAGGCTCCGTGGCCACGCGCAGCACGCCCTTCTCGCGGATGTCCGCCAGCAGGCCCTCAGCGTCCTCCGGGATGCCCGCGGAGACATCCATCGTGGCATCCACGTAATTCCATTCGTTCTCCGTATACAGTTCCGGCTCCCCTGCCTCTTCCGCCGGGGCCGCGCCAAGCAGCGCCAGCATAAAAACCATCGCCAGGGCAACCCGCCCGCGCCACCCTTTACACATCATATCATCACTCCATTGTCGGAGCCGACGGCTCCTATGGTAAAACCTTCTACCCTGAATTTATTATACATTAACATTCAGAAACGGTCAATAGAAAACGGACGGGATTTGCAAAGCAAATCCCGTCCGTTTTCTATTGACCCGCGTATCAGGCTTCGCCCGCCAGCTTTTCCAGCTCGCTCAGCTTGTCCTCGAAAACCTTCAGGCCGGCGCGCCAGAAGTTCACGTCGGCCACGTCGATGCCCACGCCGGCGGCCACCTCGCGCACGGTTCCGCTGCCGGCCGAGCGCAGCAGCTTTTCATAGGTGGGCAGGAAGTCCGCGCCATGCTGCTCGTACAGCGCATACACGCCCACGGCGAACAGCTGGCCGAAGGCATAGGGGAAGTTGTAAAAGTGCACGCCGGTGGAATAGTAGTGGCTCTTGCAGGCCCACATGTAGGGGTGCATGCACTCCGGGTCCAGGCCGTCGCCGTAGGTCTGCTGCTGGGCCCTGGTCATGATATCGCACAGCTCACGGGGGCTGAGGGTGGTGTCAGCCCGGCGCTCCACGACCTCCTTTTCAAACAGGAAGCGGCTGAGGATGTCCACGATCACCTGGGCGGCGTCGGACAGCTGCTGCTCCAGCATGGCGATGCGCATGGGCGCGTCCGCCTTCTTCAGCATGTTCTGGGCCAGGAAGGTCTCGTTGAAGATGCTGGCGGTCTCGGCCAGGGGCATCGGATAGTCCGCCATCAGCACGGGCATGTCCCGCATGCATTCGTTGTGATAGGCGTGGCCCAGCTCGTGGGCCAGGGTGCTGACGCTGCCGTAGCTGCCCTCGAAGTTGGCCAGCACGTAGCTGATGCCCAGCGGATGCATACCGCTGCAGAACGCGCCGCCGCTCTTGCCCTCCCGGGGGTACATGTCGATCCAGCGCTCGTCGAAGGCGCGATTGATCATGTTCGCCATGCGGGGGCTGAAGGAGCCGAACTCGCGGATCAGGATCTGACGGGCCTCCTCGGGGGTGTAGCCGCCCTTCATCTGCCCCACCGGCGCGAACAGGTCGTAGAACTTCAGTCCGCCCTCGTAGCCCAGCAGCTTCGCCTTCAGCCGGAAGTAGCGGCGGAACATGGGCAGGCTCTCCTCCATGGCCTCAAGCAGCGCGTCCAGCGTGGCCCGATCCATGTTGGCCCCGTCCAG
>JBGUQG010000112.1:0-6041 GCA_045130815.1 Christensenellales bacterium | reverse complement strand
CGCCCCCTTCGTGAAGGTGGACAACCTCTCCCAGAAGGAAGTGAAGCAGTGCGTCCAGAGCTTTATCTACGGTGTGAACACGCCCAGCCGCTGGGGCACCCAGGCGCCCTTCTCCAACATCACCCTGGACTGGACCGTCCCCGCCGACCTGAAGGACCTGCCCGCCATTGTGGGCGGCAAGGAGATGGACTTCACCTACGGCGACTGCAAAAAAGAGATGGACATGGTCAACAAGGCGTTCATCGACATCATGATCGAGGGCGACGCCAACGGCCGCGGCTTCCAGTACCCCATCCCCACCTACTCCATTACGAGAGACTTCGACTGGTCCGAGACCGAGAACAACAAGCTCCTCTTCGAGATGACCGCCAAGTACGGCACGCCCTACTTCTCCAACTACATCAACTCCGACATGGAGCCCAGCGACGTGCGCAGCATGTGCTGCCGCCTGCGCCTGGACCTGAGGGAGCTGCGCAAGAAGTCCGGCGGCTTCTTCGGCAGCGGCGAGAGCACCGGCTCCATCGGCGTGGTGACCATCAACATGCCCCGCATCGCCTACCTGGCCAAGGACGAGGCCGACTTCTACAAGCGGCTGGATAACCTGATGGACATCGCCGCCCGCAGCCTGAACACCAAGCGCAAGGTCATCACCCAGCTGCTGGAGCAGGGCCTGTACCCCTACACCAAGCGCTATCTGGGCAGCTTCAGCAACCACTTCTCCACCATCGGCCTGATCGGCATGAACGAGGTGGGCCTGAACGCCAAGTGGCTGCGCGCCGACCTGACCCATCCCGAGACCCAGAAGTTCACCCGGAACGTGCTGAACCACATGCGCGAGCGCCTGTCCGACTATCAGGAGCAGTACGGCGACCTGTACAACCTGGAGGCCACCCCGGCGGAGAGCACCACCTATCGCTTTGCCAAGCACGACGTGGCCGCCTATCCGGGCATCATCACCGCCAACATGAACGGCACGCCCTACTATACCAACAGCAGCCATCTGCCCGTGGGCTTCACCGAGGACGTGTTCTCCGCCCTGGACATCCAGGACGAGCTGCAGACCCTGTACACCTCCGGCACCGTGTTCCACGCCTTCCTGGGCGAGAAGCTGCCGGACTGGAAGGCCGCCGCGAACCTGGTGCGCAAGATCGCCGAGAACTACAAGCTGCCCTACTACACCATGTCGCCCACCTATTCCGTGTGCAAGGATCACGGCTATCTGTCCGGCGAGCAGTACACCTGCCCCATCTGCGGCCAGAAGACGGAGGTCTACAGCCGCATCACAGGCTACTATCGCCCGGTGCAGAATTGGAACGACGGCAAGGCCCAGGAGTTCAAGGACCGCAAGGTGTATGACATCGGCCATTCCACGCTGACCCACAACGGCCCGAGGCCCGCCTTCACGCTGGCCGACGCCGCCATCGAGGCCACCACCGAGCGGGGCTGCTGCGAGCCCGCCCAGCCGCTGATGAAGCCCGAGACCGAGGCCCGGCCGGAGGTCGTGGCCGTGGTGACGGCCATCCCCGAGGACGCCCAGGCCGTCGTGCCCGAGGACGCCGAGGTGGTGCTGTTCAAGTCTCCCACCTGCCCCAACTGCAAGGCCGCCATGGCCCTGCTGGACCGGGCCGGGGTGAGCTACGTGGCCGTGAACGCCGCCGACGTGCGCGACCTGACCGCCAAGTACGGCGTCAAGCAGGCCCCCACCCTGGTGGTCCGCCACGGCGAGGCATTTGAAAAGTTCCGCGGCGTTTCCGACATCAAGGGCTGGCTGATGGGCAGCCCGATGATGAAGAAGGCGCAGTAATCGAACAAATGAAGCGACGACAGGGGACGCCCCCGCAAGGGGGACGTCCCCTATGAAAATTCAGAGGCCGGAGGGAGGCGCGTCTGTTGGAGCTTCAAAACAAGCTGGGCCTGACCGGGGCGGCCTTCGAGGCCGAGGCGGAGCGCATCAGCAAGGCCGCGGCGAAAAAGCTGTTTGAAAGCGGGCAGCTGGAGACCATCGAAGTGGGTACCTATGCGAGCCTGCGGGAGATCCACCGCTGTCTGTTCGGGGAAATCAACGATTTTGCCGGGCAGACTCGACGGCTGAATATGTCCAAGGGCGGCTTCCGCTTCGCTTCGGCGCTGTACCTGGACGAGGCTGTAGAGAAAATCTCCGACATGCCCCAGGCGACCTTTGATCAGATCGTGGCCAAGTATGTGGAGATGAACATCGCCCACCCCTTCCTGGAGGGGAACGGGCGAAGCATGCGCATCTGGCTGGACGCCATGCTGCGCGCGGCGCTGGGCGTCGTGGTGGACTGGAGCCGGGTGGACCGGGAGGACTACCTGCTGGCCATGCAGCGCAGCCCCGTGCGGGACACGGAGCTGAAGGCCCTGCTGAAGCCCGCGCTGACGGACCGGATCGACGACCGGGCCCTGTTCATGCGCGGCGTGGACGCCAGCTACCGGTATGAAGGATACGAACTGTACAAGACGGAAGAACTGTAAAGCGAGGACGATACCATGTACGACATCATCATCGTGGGCGGCGGGCCCGCGGGCATGACGGCGGCGCTGTACGCGCTGCGCAACGGCAAGAGCGCGCTGGTGGTGGAGCGGGCCGGCTTCGGCGGGCAGATCACCCATTCGCCGAAGGTGGAGAACTATCCCGGCACCAAGCAGATGAGCGGCAACGAGTTCGCCGACAAAATGCTGGATCAGATCCTGGCCCAGGGTGCGGAGATCGAGCTGGAGAACGTGGTGGCCGTGGAGGATATGGGCGACCATAAGATCGTGCGCACCGAGGAGGGCAGCGCCTTCGAGGGCCGGGCCGTGGTGCTGGCCACCGGCGTGAAGCACAGGATGCTGGGCCTGGAAGGCGAGCAGGAGCTGGTGGGGGAGGGCATCTCCTTCTGCGCGGTGTGCGACGGCGACTTCTACAGCGGCCAGCGGGTTTGCGTGGCCGGGGGCGGCAACTCCGCGCTGCAGGAGGCCCTGCTGCTGTCGGAAAAGTGCGCCGAGGTCGTGATTTTGCAGGACCTGCCCGCGCTGACCGGCGAAAAGAAGCTGCAGGAGGCGCTTTCCAGGCGGGACAACGTGCGCGCCGTCTGCGATACGAGGATCGACGCGCTGGTGACCGAGGACGGCGAGCTGAAGGGCGTGGCCATTTCCGATCGGACCACCGGCGAAGCGCAGACCGTGGCCTGCGACGGGCTGTTCGTGGCCATCGGGCTGATCCCGGAGAACGGGCCCTTCGAGGCGCTGGCCGCGCTGAACGACCGGGGCTACTTCGATTCCGGGGAGGACTGCCTGACGAAGACCCCCGGCGTGTTCGTGGCCGGGGACTGCCGCGGCAAGGGCGTGCGCCAGCTGACCACCGCCGTGGCCGACGGGGCCACCGCCGCGCTGGCCGCGTGCCGGTATATCGATATGTGAGATATGGAGGGAACACACATGAGCAAGGTGAAGATCCTGAACTGCCCCAGCCTGCCGAACATCCCCTGGCAGGACCGCCCCGCGAGCGACACCCACGATTCCCCGGTGTGGCGCTATTCGGAGAACCCCATCATCAAGCGCAACCCGATCCCCGGCGTCGCCCGCATATTCAACAGCGCCGCCGCGCCCTGGGAGGGCGGCTACATCGCGGTGTTCCGCGGCGAGCGGCTGAACGGCATCCCCATGGTGTACATGGGGACCAGCAAGGACGGCATCCACTGGGACATCGCCCCGGAGAAGGTGCCCTTTACCGATGAGAACGGCGAACCGCTGATGCCGCTGTACGCCTACGACCCGCGCCTGGTGAAGGTGGAGGACACCTACTACGCCATGTGGTGCCAGGACAACTACGGCGCGTCCATCGGCATGGCGAAGACCAAGGACTTCAAGACCTTCACCCGGCTGGAGAACCCCTTCATCCCCTTCAACCGCAACGCCGTGCTGTTCCCCCGGAAGGTGAACGGCCTGTACCAGCTGCTCTCCCGCCCGTCGGACAGCGGCCACACCCCCTTCGGCGACATCTGGCTCAGCCAGAGCCCGGACCTCACCTTCTGGGGCAAGCACCGCCACGTGATGTCCCCCGGCGGCAAGTGGTGGGAATCCGTGAAGATCGGCAGCGGCGCGGCCCCCATCGAAACCAGCGAGGGCTGGTTGCTGTTCTACCACGGCGCGTCCAGCACCTGCTCCGGCTTCGTGTACTCCTTCGGTGCGGCGATCCTGGACATCGACGAGCCCAGCCGCGTGAAGTACCGCTGCGAGAACTTCCTGATCACCCCCGAGGAGTGGTATGAGGAGCGGGGCTTCGTGCCCAGCGTGTGCTTCCCCTGCGCCACCCTGCAGGACCCGGACACCGGCCGCATCGCCATCTACTACGGCGCGGCGGACACCTACCTGGCCCTGGCCTTTACCGAGATCGATTCGCTGGTGGATTATATCAAGGCCCACAGCGACGTGAGCGGCCCGGACGCCGAGGCGGGGAGGAGATAGGCTGATATGCTGAACGTGGCGGCGGTATTTTCCGATCACATGGTGCTGCAGCGGGGGCTGCCGGTGCGGGTATTCGGCGAGGCGGACGGCCCGGTGCGCGTGGCGCTGGCGGGCTGTGAAAGCGAGGCCGCGCCGGGACCGGACGGGCGCTTCCGCGCCATCCTGCCGGCGATGGAGGCGGGCGGTCCCTGGGCGCTGGCCGTGACCGGCGGCGGCGAGGAAAGGACCTTTCACGACGTGATGGTGGGCGAGGTGGTGCTGTGCGGCGGCCAGTCCAACATGGAGTTCCGGCTGCGGGACGACGCCAACGGGCCCGCCGAGGTCGCTGCCGGCGAGGACGCGCTGCTGCGCTTTTATACCGTGAACGAGGAGGCCGTGGTGGACGCGGCCATGCTGGCCCGGGAGCGGGAAACGGCCTGGAAGCCGCTCGCGCCGAATACCTGCGGCGACGTCAGCGCCGTGGCCTACTACGCGGGCCGCAGGCTGCGGGCGGCGCTGGGCGTGCCGGTGGGCATGCTGATCTGCTGCATCGGCGGCACAGAGATCTCCAGCTGGATCAGCCGCGAGGCCCTGGCGGGCACCCCCGACGGGCCGGAGATGCTCGCGGCGTTCGACGCGGCGGTGGCGGGCGTTACCGACGAACAGTTCACCCGTGAGGAGGCGGACTACGACGCCCGGGTGAAGACCTGGTGCGACATCGCCGACGCCATGAAGGCGGCAAAGCCCGGCGTGCCGATTTCCGAGATCGTGGCGAAGGCGGGGGATTTCCCCTGGCCGCCGCCGATGGGCCCCCATATGCTGCGCCGCCCCGGCGGCCCCTGGGACACCATGGTGCGCCGGATCACCCCCTACGGAGCGACGGGCCTTCTGTGGTACCAGGGCGAATCCGACTCCGGCAGGGCAGAGCACTACGACGCCCGGCTGGAAGCGCTGATCGCCGAATGGCGGCGGGCATTCGAGAACCCCGAAATCAAGGTGGTCGTGGCCCAGCTGCCGAACTACGATTCTGACCCCGCAAACGAGGATTGGCCCGCCATCCGCAGGGCCCAGCAGGCTGTATGCGACCGGGTGCCCGGCTGCGCCCTGACCTGCCTGATCGATTGCGGCGACAGCAAGGACCTGCACCCCTGGAGGAAGGCGACCCCCGGCGCGCGCATGGCCGACGCCCTGCTGTGGCTGGTCCACGGCGTGGGAACCGGCGCGCAGTCGCCCAGGCTCGCGAAGGCGGAAGCCGTCGCGGACGGCCTGCTGCTGACCTTCACCCGGCCCCTCGCGCCGCTGAAGGACGGCCTGAGCAGCCTGCTGGCCGATGGCAGCCCGGCGAGGGCCGTGCTCACCCCCGACGGCGCGCTGAAGGTCTTGGCCCCCGGCGCGAAGAAGCTGACCTATGCCTGGCAGAACGACCCGGAGCCCTGCCTGTTCGATTCGGACGGCCTGCCGGTGCTGCCGTTTGAGGTTGAGCGAGGGATCATGGAGTAGGGAACAGAGACACCGAGCGCCCGGAAAACTCTCCAGTGGAGAGTTTTCAGTGGTTCGAGCGCCCGGAAAACAGCACAGTGTGCTGTTTTCAGCGA
>JBGUQG010000111.1:0-5022 GCA_045130815.1 Christensenellales bacterium | reverse complement strand
GACGTCTGGGCGAGAAGGTCTACGCCATGTTTGAGCGCGCGGGCTTCGAGTGCCCCGCCATCCATGAGGAAAACCGCAAGCTCTTCTTTGAAAACGAGGCCCTGGGCCTGCGCTACTTCTGGGTCAAACCCTCGGACGTGGCCATCTATGTGGAGCGCGGCGCGGCGGACATCGGCGTGGCCGGCAAGGACATACTGCTGGAGTACCGGCCGGAGGTCTACGAGCTCTTGGACCTGAACGTGGGCCTGTGCCGCATGTGCGTGGCTGCAAAGCGGGAATTCCGCGACAACCCTGCCCGCACGCTGCGGGTTGCCACGAAGTTCGCGGGCATCGCCCGGAGCTACTACGCGGGCCTGGGACGGGATATCGACATCATCCACCTGAACGGCAGCATCGAGATCGCCCCGATCCTCGGCCTTTCCGACGTGATCGTGGACATCGTGGAGACGGGCAAGACGCTGCTGGAAAACGATCTGGTTCCCATACAGACCATCGTGCCCATCAGCGCCCGCCTGATCGCCAACAAGTCCAGCTACAAGTTCCACGCCGACGAGATCGAGGCCGTGGCCCAGGGCCTTAAGGGCCAGGTCAAGGCCGAATCACAAACGGAGGGATCACCGATGATTCGAATCTTGAAATACGACGAGGTCGCCAATGAGGATATCTTCGCCCGCAGCGTGCCCGCGGTGGACGTGGCCGGCATCGTCTCCGGCATCATTGGGGACGTGAAGGCCCGGGGCGACGCGGCGCTGTTTGACTACTGTGAGAAATTCGACAGGGTGCGCCTGACCTCGCTGGAGGTCACCGTCGGGGAGATCGACGCCGCCGTGGAACTGGTGGGCCCGGAGTTCATGGAGGTGCTTCAGACCGCCGCGGCGAATATCCGCGCCTTCCACGAAAAGCAGGTTCGAAACAGCTTCATCATCGCCGAGAAGGACGGCGTGGTGATGGGCCAGAAGATCAGCCCCATGGACCGGGTTGGCCTGTACGTGCCCGGCGGCACCGCGGCCTATCCAAGCACCGTGCTGATGGACGCCATCCCCGCCCGCATCGCCGGGTGCCCGGAGGTCTATATCACCACGCCCCCGGCCAAAGACGGCAGCGTGAACCCGGCCATACTGGCCGCGGCCAGGGCAGCCGGCGTCAGCCGCATCTTCAAGGTGGGCGGCGCGCAGGCCATCGCCGCGCTGGCCTGGGGCACCGACACCATCCCCAACGTGGACAAGATCGTGGGTCCCGGAAACGCCTTTGTGTCCGAGGCCAAGAAGCAGGTGTTCGGCAGGGTCGCCATCGACATGATCGCCGGGCCAAGCGAGATCCTGGTGGTCGCCGACGGCAACAGCAACCCCCGCCAAGTGGCGGCGGACCTGCTGTCCCAGGCCGAGCACGACAAGATGGCCAGCGCCGTGCTGGTGACCGACAGCATGGACCTCGCCCAGGCCGTACAGGCCGAGATCGAGCGCCAGGTCAGGGCGCTGCCCCGCGTTGAGATCGCCTCCGCCTCCATTGATGTGAACGGCAAGATCATCGTGGTGGACGACATCGACAAGGCCATCGAAATCTCCAACGCCATCGCGCCGGAGCACCTGGAGCTGTGCCTGGACAACCCCTTCGACTATTTGGACAAGGTGAAGCACGCCGGTTCGATCTTCATGGGCCGCAACTGCCCGGAGGCGCTGGGCGACTACCTGGCCGGGCCGAACCACACGCTGCCCACCGGCGGCACCGCCCGGTTCTACAGCCCTCTGTCCGTGGACGACTTTGTGAAGAAGAGCCAGTACTCCTACTTTACCCGGGACGCCCTGAAGGCCGTAGCCGACAAGATCGCCCTCTTCGCCCGCAAGGAAGGGCTGGAGGGACACGCAAGGAGCGTGCTGTCGCGTTTTGAATAGACTCAAACTCGACGGCACGCAGAGGTGATTGAAATGAGTTGCTTCCTCTCCGAAAAGTACCAGTCCCTCGAGGTCTACACCCCGGGCGAACAGCCACGGGATATGCGGTATGTCAAGCTGAACACCAACGAAAGCCCCTACCCCCCGGCCCCGGGCGTGATCGAGGCCGTGGCAGAGCAGGCGGGCAGGCTCCAGCTGTACTCCGACCCGGTGAGCGCCGACCTGCGGGATGCGCTGGCGGCGCGCTACGGCGTGAAGCGGGAAAACGTATACGTGGCCAACGGCTCTGACGACATCCTCAACTTTTCGTTCATGGCCTTCGCCGGCTGCAGCGTAAAGGCCTTCTTCCCGGACATCAGCTACGGCTTCTACAAGGTGTTCGCCGATCTGAACGGCGTGGAATACCAAATGATCCCGCTGCGGGAGGATTTCTCCGTCGCTCCGGCGGACTACATGGGCCTGGACGGCTTCATCGCCATCGCCAATCCCAACGCCCCCACCGGCATGGCGCTGACCCGCGACCAGCTGGAGCCGGTGATCGCCGCGAACCCCGGCCACGTGGTGCTGATCGACGAGGCCTATGTGGACTTCGGCGCCGAGAGTTGCGCGCCGCTGATCAAAAAATACGACAATCTGCTGGTGGTGCAGACCTTTTCAAAATCCCGCAGCATGGCTGGGGCGCGGCTGGGCTTCGCGCTGGCCGGCGAGGGCCTTATCGAAGACCTGGAGCGCGTCAAGTACAGCACCAACCCCTATAACGTGAACCTGATGACCGCCGCGGCGGGCATCGCCACGCTGAAGGCGGATGCTTACTGCATGGAGAGCTGCCGGAAGGTCATCGCCACCCGCGAGGCCTCCGCCGACAGGCTGAAGGCGATGGGCTTTGACGTGTTGCCCAGCCGCTCCAACTTCCTGTTCGCCCGCAAGCCGGGCATGGACGGCGGCATGCTTTACCGGGCCCTGAAGGCCCGGGGCGTGCTGGTGCGCCACTTCGACGCGCCGCGCGTCGCCGACTTCCTGCGCATCACCGTGGGCACACCGGAGCAGATGAACGTGCTGTTTGAAAAACTGAGCGAAATACTGGAGGGCTGAGCATGCGAACCGCTGAAATCACCCGCCGCACGGCGGAGACGGACATCCGGCTGACCCTGAACCTGGACGGCGCCGGCAAATCGGAGATCGACACCGGCTGCGGCTTCATGAACCACATGCTGACGCTGTTTGCCAGACACGGCCGCTTCGACCTGACGGTGAAGTGCGTCGGCGACACGGATGTGGACGACCACCACACCGTGGAGGATATCGGCATCTGCCTGGGCATGGCCTTTGCCGAGGCCCTTTCGGACTTGGGCGGCATCACCCGCTACGGCAGCACGATCCTGCCCATGGACGAGGCGCTGATCCTGACCGCGGCGGATATCTCCGGTCGGGCCACGCTGTGCTATGAGCTGGCCATCCCCACCCAGAAGATCGGCAGCTTTGACAGCGAGCTGGTCAAGGAATTCTGGCTTGGCTTCGTGCGCAAGGCCAACATCACGCTGCACATCCGGCAGCTGGCCGGCGAGAACAGCCATCACATCGCCGAGGGCGCGTTCAAGTCCGCGGCCCGCAGCCTGCGCGCCGCCGTTGCCATCGATCCAAGCCTGAACGGGGAGATCCCCTCCACGAAAGGAATGCTATGATCGTCATCATCGATTACGGCGTGGGCAACCTGTTTTCGCTGTCCCACAGCCTGACGGCCATCGGCGAGCGCGCCGTCGTCACCGGCGACGCCGAAGTCATCCTGAAGGCCGACCACGTGATACTGCCCGGGGTGGGCGCGTTTGGCGACGCGGCGAAGAAGCTGCGCCAGACGCAGCTGGACGCGCTGGTGAAGGACGTGGCCCGGCGGGGCACGCCCATCATGGGCATTTGCCTGGGCATGCAGCTGCTGCTGGATGTAAGCTTTGAATTTGGCGAGCACCCGGGCCTGGGGCTGATCCCCGGCCAGGTGCGCCCCATTGCCGGGGTCATCCCGGCGGGCCTGAAGATCCCCCACATCGGCTGGAACGCCCTGGACGTGACCCGTCCCCACCCCATCCTCGCCAGCGTGAAGCCCAGGGACTGCGTGTACTTCGTGCACAGCTTCTACGGCGCAAACTGCGATGGAAGCGTGCTCGCCACCGCCGAATACGGCGCGCCGCTGACCGCCGCCGTGGGTCGGGGCAATGTGTGCGGCTGCCAGTTCCACCCGGAAAAGAGCGGCGACGTGGGACTGGGCATCCTCAAATCATTCTGCGCATGGGACGGTGCATACACATGTTGATCTTTCCCGCCATCGACCTGGTCGGCGGCAAGGCCGTGCGGCTGTTCAAGGGTGACTATGCCCAAATGACCGTGTACGACGACGACCCGCTGCACGCCGCCCGGATCTTTGAGGCCGCCGGGGCCACCCACCTGCACATGGTGGACCTGGAGGGCGCCCGGGACGGCGGCACGCCCAACTTTGACACCGTGCGCCGCGTGGCCGGGGGCACGGGCCTGTCCGTGGAAATCGGCGGCGGCATACGGGACATGGCGGTGGTGGAGAAGTACCTGGACGCGGGCGTAAAGCGCGTGATTCTGGGCACCGCGGCCATATCGGACGAGGATTTCGCGCGCCGGGCCGTGGATCGCTTCGGCCCCGCCATCGTCCTGGGGGCCGACGTGAAGGACGGCCAGGTGGCCATCCGCGGCTGGCTGGAGCTGTCCGGCATGACGCTGGACGCCTTCTGCGAACGGTATCAGGCCCTGGGCGTACAGACGCTGATCTGCACCGATATCTCCCGGGACGGGGCCATGCAAGGCGCGAACCGGGCGCTCTACGCCGATCTGCAGCAAAAGTACCGCATGGATATCGTGGCCTCCGGCGGCGTATCCACGATGGCGGATGTGAAGGCCCTCGCCGCGCTGGGGCTGTACGGCGCGATCATCGGCAAGGCCGTGTACACCGGCGATATCGACCTGGAACAGGCCATCAGGGAGGCGAAGGCATGATCACAAAGCGCATCATCCCCTGTCTGGACGTGAAGGACGGCCGCGTGGTGAAGGGCGTGAACTTCCTGGGCCTGGCGGACGTGTCCAGTCCGGTGAAGCTGGCGGAATACTACAG
>JBGUQG010000110.1:0-9069 GCA_045130815.1 Christensenellales bacterium | reverse complement strand
GCGAGTAGACGATGTCAAGGACATCCATGCCCTCCCCGTTCTCGTCGGCCGGCCAGAACACCAGCTGCACGAAGCTGTCGCCACTGTCCATGATGTAAACCGCGATATCCCGCAGCTCGTCGTCGCGGATCCGCTTGCCCCAGTACCAGCTCACATCGATGTCGTTGATCACGTCCGTGGGCCATACCACCTGCACAGATTCCTCGGCGGCGGCCTGTCTCAGCGTAAAGTGGGCCAGATCCTCGTCGGAGCCTTCTTCCTTGGCGATCTGGTACACATCCATATCCAGCAGGCTGTCGTCATTCTGGTAGCATGCGATCTGTCCCTGGGCGACGTCTGCGTCGGTCATGTCTCCGGCCACGAAGTCGTCGTCGATCATCAGGGTGTAAACGGAACTGCCCAGCCTCAGCCGGTGCAGGCCATCGGGCTCGGCCTCTTCCTGCTCTGCGAACGCGCAGCAGACTGCCAACAGCATCAGCGCCAGCATCAGTGCAATCGTTTTCTTCATCATACTTTTCAAGTTCCTTTCCTGGCAGAATAAACCAACATCATTATATCATACTCTCCGGATCCCTCTTGCAACAATACAATGGCGATATTATGGCAATATTGTTTCTTTGACGAGAACTGCCATAATTTGGTTCCAAGCTGCAAAAATACCGCGGATTCCTACGCCAGCGCCATGGACAGCGCGCCGAAGAACGCCACCAGCACCGCCAGCATCAGCAGCTCCTGTGGGATACGGTTCAGGATCAGGCCCGCACACTCACGCATGAAGGCGTTGGGCCAGTACCACCACTTCGTGCCGCTGCCCATGCCCTCGCAGGGCAGGCCCGCCAGGTTGGCCCACACGCCGCTTCGGAACACATGATAGTTCGTGGTGGCAAAGACCACCTTCGCGCCCTGGGCCTGCCGTTCGATCAGGGCCTTGGAGAATTCCATGTTCTGATAGGTGTTGCGGGACCTGTCCTCGGGAAGGATGCGCTCCTCCGGGATGCCCTGGGCCAGCAGATACCTTCGCATGGCCTCGGCCTCGGCCATGGGCTCGTCCGAGCCCCGTCCGCCGGAGGGCACCAGCACGGCCTCGCGGCCGGTCAGCTCCCGCTGGGCCCGCCAGAATTCGACCGCCTTGTCCACCCTGCCGCGCAGCAGCGGCGTCAGCGTGCCGTCCCTGCGGAACCGGCAACCGAGGATCAATATGTAGTCCGCCTCCGGCCCGGGCACGTGACGCGCGGCCTTCAGACCGCACACGATCGCCCCCGCCAGCACGCATTCAAACCCGGCGAAACAAGTGGCGTATACATTGCACAGCGTGTTCCACATCCGTATCTCCTGCTCGGAGCCGGACATGTCCCTGCCATACAGAAAAAACGCCAACGCCTCCCCCGCCACCAGCGCCAGGCCGATGCCGATGCCCAGCACGTTCTTCGGACTGTAGCCCTCGTGCCGCACCAGGGCAACGTTGCTCACCGCCATGGCAACGGCGAAGGCAAGCACGGGCAAGGCCGTCAGCATCATAAACTGCCAGCTGGCGCTACAGATCGCGCTGTAGGCGGACAGCATGTTGAATTCATTGGGCTCCAGCACGTGTCGCAGGGTGATCGCCAGCATCGTCAGGCCCGTTAAAAGGGAAAACAAGCCAAAGCCAGCCGCGTGGATCGTACCGTAGCTGTAGAAGGCCGGGCCCTTCGCGCCGCGCCAGGCACGATACATGATCGCCGCCACCGCCAGGCAGAACGCCGTAAAGGCGGCCAGCACGACGGTATCGCCGGTAAAGCCGCCGGTGACGCCGTCATAGATGGTGCCGAAGCGCCCCACCCTGAAGTGCAGCATGCCAAGCTCGTTCCCCTGGCTGTCCACGAGATCCACAAACGTTTCGCCCCGCTGGCCCGGGCGGATGGGTATGCGGATCCAATCGCCCACGACCCGGGGCGTGCCGGGATCGACGATGCCGGGGGTCTCCGCGCTCACGCGAATCTCACCGGCCTCTGCCGTTCTGCCGTGCATGGGATAGCTGGCGACATAGGTGCCGCGCATCGCCAGCCTGCAAACGGCACAGACGACCAGCAGCAGCGCCGCCAGCGCGGCAATTTGAATCGTCGCCTTCTTCATCGTCACGCCCTGTCCGTCGCCTTGTCGGATACCCATTCCACGAACGGGGTCCGGGCGCCATCGATGCTGTTGAGAAAGCCCTGCAGCCAGAGCAGGCAGTTGATGTCCAATGCTGTCACCTCGTATTGTTCTATGGTTTCGCCGCAAACCTATGCGGCCGGCTCCATCGCGTTGAAGCGGCCGGCGAAGCGCAGCCCATCCATCGCGCAGGCGGCAAGCTGGACGTCGGTGACGCCCGCCTCGCTTTCCGCTTCGATCAGATAGCGGTACATGCCCAGCGCGCTGCCCTCCGGGCGGTCGTGCAGGGCGACGAGCTCCAGGCCCGCGTCGTGAAGCGCCAGTATGATGTCGTCGATCCTGTCGGCTCCACAGGTCGCCACGAAAACCGCCCGGGTCAGCCCTTCGCCTGAAAGCGGCGCACCGGACAGCACGTAGAACCGGGTCTTGTTGGCCAGGGTGATCTGTACGTTTTCGGCCAGCACCTCCAGCCCGTACAACTGGGCCGCCCCCGGCGAGGCCACCGCGGCGATGCTCCTGTCCCCTGCCTCGGCCACGTAGCTCGCGGCGGCGGCGGTGCTCGCCATCTCCTGCGCCTCGGCGTCCGGCAGGTGCTCTGCCCGCCAGTTCGCGCTCTGGGTCAGCCCCTGGGCGTGTGAGCACACGGTTTTGATGTCCTGAAGCGTCGCGCCGGACACGCCCATCAGCGTTTGACTGATGGGCAGCACGACCTCGCCCACCACCCAGGCGTCCTCCGCCGCGATCAGCGCGTCCACATAGTTGACCACCGCGCCGCCCAGGGTATTCTCCTGGGGGATGACCGCGAAACCGGCCTCGCCGTCCAGCACGTCCGCGATGGCGGCGTCCACCGTCTCCCGGGGGGTCAGCGCGGCGTCATCGCCGAAAAAACACCTTGCGGCCTGCTGGGTATAGGTGCCCTCCGGTCCCAGGTAGCTGACCGGGGCCGGGGCCTCCGCCGCGGCGGTCGAAAGGCATGTCAGGCACAGCGCCGCGGCGATCAGGGGCCTCAGCACGGACCGGCGTAGATTCTGAAGCATTGAAATCCTCCTCTTTCATGTCTGTCTGCAGCCTCTGTCGCCTCTTCCCGATTCAGGCTGGCAGCATGCCGGGATCACGGTCACTTCACACCATAAAGTTACAGTGAACTATCGTTACGGATAGTATACCACGCATGTATATATTTTTACATCCAGATACGCATAAATTCGTCACAATTGTGAAAATTAACAAACCGCCCTGATGGATAATCATGGAACCGGGCGAGGGCCCGGTACGTCAAACACTGGAATCAAAAGCAGGGAGGGAATTCTGAAATGAAAAAGATGTTGGTTTGGGTTCTGTTTCTGTCGATGCTCTTTTGCGCGGTGTCCGCCGTGGCCGAGGGCGAAGCGGTGACCGTCGATCAGCTGGCGGGCATGACCTGGTGCTTCTCCAGCGGCGCGGGCGGCTGGTCCACGGACATGCAGACCGCCGAAGGCGGCGAATTCAGCGGCACCTTCCACGACAGCGAAATGGGCGAGGCCGACGAAGCCTATCCCGACGGCACCGTCTACACCAGCGCCTTCTCCGGCACGCTTTCCGTGGGCGAGCAGGTGGATGAATACGCCTGGCGCGTGCACATCGACAGCCTGACCATGGAGAACGCCGCCGGCGAGGAGTGGATCGATGACGACATCCGCTTTGTGGCCACCGATCCCTACGGCATCCGGGAGGGCGACGACTTTGTGCTGTATGTGCCCGGCACGCCGGTGGCGGCGCTGACAGAGGACATGCGTATGTGGGCCCACCTGCTGGGCGACGACGTTCCCGACACCCTTTCCGACTGGTTCATGTACAGCGCGCAGAGCGAAAGCGGCTTCGTAGGCTATCCCGACATGGGCGCGGAGCTGGCCAATCCATGGGCGGATCTGACCGCCGAAGAGCTGGCCCAGGCCTCCGGCGTTTCCTTCGACCTGCCGGAGGGCGCGGAGAACGCGGTTTATCGCTGGCTGGCGGACGAGGGCCTGGCAGAGATGCAGTTCACACTGGAGGGCGGCGTCGACGAATTCTGCGCCCGCGCCCAGGCCGCGGAGCTTGAGGACGGCGCGCTGATGAACATCTCCGGCATGTACTTCCAGTGGGAGCACGAGGAGGAAGTGACCGTGAACGGCTGCCCCGGCACCCTGGGCATCGCCCAGACCGGCAGCGAGGATTTCGTGGAGCTGTGCCAGTGGTACGACGCCGCGGCCAAGCGGATGTACGCCCTTTCCGTGTCCACCACCGACCCCGACGGCCTGGACCTGGTTGCCGTGGCGCAGATGGTGTTCCATTGATAAAGCATCCGCGCCTGAAGCAGCCCGCTTAATGTTATGGTATTCTTCCGATCGTATTGACATTTCTTTACCTGGTCTGTACAATAAAGGTGCGTTCCGCATCCTTCAATAATCAGGAGCGCCGCGTGCACGATCCCCGCACAGCACCACGACCGCGTCACCGCAGAAAGGAGATCGCCATGACCAGTCAGACCAGCAAGCCTTCCGCCCGCAAGCCCCGCACAAAGAAGCAGACCGGCCCCCAGATCATCATACAGTCGCCCCTGGGCGGCGAGATCACGCCCTTCGCCATACTGGCCAAGGTGGGCGACGTGGACAAGGTGTACATCCGTGTGGACAAGAACAAGGCCTATTGGGTCAAGGGCACCGAGACCGGCAGCGTGGATCTGTGGTAGGACCAGGCGTACCGGAGGCGTTAAGTCTCCGGTTTTTTCTTTTTGGAATGTGACAAGCCGTTGTTTATCTGATATAATAGGCGGCAGCATATCGCACTTCGGAGGCAAGGCATGAAGAAGATCAAGAACATCGTGCTCGGCGGCATCCAGCAGAAGGTGTTCAACCTGGTACTGATCGTCATACTGCTGATGATGGCGGCCTACACGGCGGTCATCGTCCACCAGGCCGGCAGCCTGGACAAGCTGGTCACGGGCACCAACGAAAGGCAGAAGCAGTCGATTTCGGATATCTCAGAGGCCACCATGGACACCGTGATCTCACGGAGCATGGGCCAGAGCACCCTGATGGAGGCCTACATCGCCAACGACCTGTTCGAGGACCTGGCGGACACGGTGAACATGCTTGGGGACTACGCGGGCAACATCTTCCGCGATCCAGCGGCCTATACCGCCCAGCCCTATGCCCTGCCCGACCCCGAAAAGGAAGGCACGATCACCTTGCAGCTGCTTGCGGAGGAAGGCCTGGACACCGGCGACGCGGCGCTGGCCGAAACCCTGGGCCTGGTCGCCAACATGTCCGACATGATGAAGGCGCTGTACGCCAACGGCAACGTCAACTCCTGCTACATTGCCCTGCCCGAGGGCGCGATGCTGCTGGCGGACGACCATTCCGCGGCCAAGTTCGGCGCGGACGGCAGGCTGACGCCCATCCCCATCCGCCAGCGCGACTGGTACGTCGGCGCGAAGGAGACCGGCAGGCTGTACTTTACCGACGTGGTGCAGGACGTGTTCACCGGCCAGATCGGCATCATGTGCGCACTGCCCGTGTACCAGGGCAACCGCCTGGCCGCCGTGGTGGGCGCGGACCTGTTTTTGGACAACATGGCCGAGGCCGTGGCCAATTCCGGCGAAAGCGGGGCCTTCACCTTCATCGTGAACCAATACGGCCACGTGGTGTTCTCGCCGCTGGCTGAGGGCACGCTGCGCGTGCGGGAGCCCTCCGAGGCCGAGGACCTGCGCGGCGCACAGGACGACGGCCTTGCCGGCTTCGTCACAAGCGCGCTGAAGAGCGTCACCGACATCACACCCGTGACGGTGGACGGCGTGGAATACTACATGTCCGGCGCGCCGGTGGAAACCGTAGGCTGGACCGTGATCTCCGCCGTCAGCCGTCAGGCGGCCCGCCAGCCTACAGAACAGCTGGAGCAGCAGTATGACGGCATACTGGCCGACGCCCAGGCCGCCTTCAACGACGGTCTCGGCCACGCCAGGAGCACAATCCTGGTGCTGCTGGCCGCGATCCTGGCGTTGAGCCTGACCGGGGCGCTGGTGCTGTCCAAGCGCATCGTCAGGCCGCTGGGCATGATGACCGAGCGGGTGCAAAACCTGGGCGGCAGGAACCTGCAGTTCTTCATGGAGGACGCCTACCGCACCGGCGATGAGATCGAGCTGCTGGCGGATTCCTTCGCCACGCTGTCCGCCCGGACGCTGCAATACGTGGACCAGGTGCAGCGCGTCACCGCCGAGAAGGAGCGCATCGGCGCTGAGCTGAACATGGCCACCGACATCCAGGCCAGCCAGCTGCCCCGCCTTTTCCCAGCTTTCCCGAACCGGCCCGAATTCGACATCTACGCCAGCATGCGCCCGGCCAAGGAGGTCGGCGGCGACTTCTACGACTTCTTCCTGGTGGATGACGACCACATCGGTCTGGTGATTGCCGACGTGTCCGGCAAGGGCGTGCCAGCGGCGCTGTTCATGATGATCTCCCGCGTGCTGATCAAATCCCACCTGCAAAACGGCGAGACCCCCGGCGAGACGCTGGAAAACGTGAACGACCAGCTTTGCGAGAGCAACGGCGCGGGACTGTTCGTCACCGTGTGGCTGGCCGTGCTGCAAATCTCCACAGGCAAGGGCATCGCCGTAAACGCCGGCCACGAGCATCCCACCATATGCCGCGCGGGCGGGAAGTACGAGTTGATCACCTACCGCCACTCCCCCGCCCTCGCCACGCTGGAGGGCATCCCCTACAAGGAGCACAGCTTTGAACTGAACCCCGGCGACAGCCTGTTCGTGTACACCGACGGCGTGGCCGAGGCCACCAACGCCGAAAACGAGCTGTTCGGCACCGACCGCATGCTCGAAGCCCTGAACCGCGATAGCGACGCCGCGCCGGAGGCGGTGCTGCACAATGTGATGGAGGGCATCAACGCCTTTGTCGCCGGTGCGGAGCAGTTCGACGACATCACGATGCTCTGCCTGAAGTACATCGGAAAGTGATTCCACGCGCCCGCAGATTGTATTTTGTAACTTTATTTCTACATTTACAGCGTATGGATTGACAAGATTCCCTGTATTGAATTATGATATGGGATAGCTATGGAGCATCATCTATCCGTTACAATGGGATTTGGAGGGACTGAACATGCTAAAGAAGGGTCGCAAGCGCGAAGCCAAGGGGCTTGCCGTGCTGTACTTCATCATCGGCCTGATTATACTGATGATCATACTCACCGTGATCTGGTTTGCGCTGGCCAAGCTGGATTATTCGGACAAGCTGGACCCGGGTACCACCGTCCGCCCCTATGTGGAGCAGACCGAGCCCGAGCCCCTGGTGGAGACGCCCACTGAAGAGGGCGAGCCCGCGGGCTCTGAGGACGAGGTGGATCTGACCGTAGAGGTCACCGAGGCTCCCACGCCCGAGCCCACCGAGGCGCCGACCCCCGAGCCCACCGAGGCGCCGACCCCCGAACCCACGCCGGAGCCCACAGCCCTGCCCGCGGACAGGGTGGCCGTCCCGATGACCGACCTGCCCAACATGCCCGCGCTGGCCTCTGACAACGGCATGATCGGCATCACAAATTGCTATGTCTCCTCCGCGGATGACAACAAGCTGATGTACGTCACCGGCTACGGCTACGTGAACGAGGAAGCCTTCGACGGCGCCCAGGCCAAGAGCTGGCTGGTCGTGACCCAGGTGGCCACCGGTCAGAACATCGCCTATCCGCTGACGCTGACGGCGGGCGTCTCCGGCCTCCCCCATCCCGACGCGGTGTGCCAGAACGCCACCTCCAGCGACTTTGAGATCGTGCTGGATGTCAGCCCCTATCAGGAGGGCATCTACTCCATAGCGCTGGTGATCGGCTACGTGCCCGCCGGAGAGAAGAAGGTCACCTACAGGTATTATCCCTTCAGCGGCGACGTCACCTTCAACGTGCTGAACGGTCAGGTGATTACGCCCATCAACGCGGTGAGCTTCGAATAGGCCCGATCGCGCCCGCGGCTCCGGACGACCTCCGGAGCCGTTTGTTTGAATTGTACATGATTGGGAAAACGGGATGCTTTCCGGGTCGGCGACATCCGCGGGATGGCGTCGACAATCATTGTCAAAAGGGCGTTCAAAACCGACATTTGGGAAAGCGGCGGGTATAATCCGTGTGTTACCCCTACCCTTCGCGGTCGGGTTCGGCTATAATGAACCCGTCGCAAGGAAAGCATCACTACCGAGAGGGAGGGATACCAATGAAAAAGTTATTCAAGAGCGGCGTGTTCATCGTCGTGCTAATCGTGGTCCTGGCGGCCCTGCTGGCAAACAGCTTCACCCGGGTGCCCGTGGGCTCCACCGGCATCATGGTGACCTTCGGCCGCGTGCAGGACGGCTCCACGCTGTCCGAGGGCCTGCACTTCCACGTACCCTTCGCCCAGGAGATCGTCTCCCTGGACAACCGGATCCAGAAGCTGGAGCTGAACACCGAGGCCTTCTCCAAGGATATACAGACGGTCTCAGCCAAGCTGGCGGTAAACTACCGGCTGCGCCCGGAGATGTCCTTCGCGGTGTACAAGACCCACGGCACCAACTACGAGCAGAACATCATCATTCCCGCGACCCATGAGGTGCTCAAGAGCGTCTCCGCCCAGTACACCGCCGAAGAGCTGATCTCCAAGCGGGCAGAGTCTTCCGACAAGATGCGGGACGAGCTGGACTCGAAGCTTACGGACATGGGCATCACCGTTACCGACTTCAACATACTTGACTTCGATTTCTCCGAGGATTTCATCAACGCCGTCGAAGCCAAGCAGGTGGCCGAGCAGGTGAAGAAGAAGGCCGCCACCGAAAACGAGACCGCCATCGCACAGGCAGAGCGCGAGAAGCAGGTGGCCATCAAGAAGGCCGAGGCCGACGCCGAAAAGGTGCGCATCGAGGCGGAGGCGAAGGCAAACGCCGTGAAGCTGGC
>JBGUQG010000109.1:0-17735 GCA_045130815.1 Christensenellales bacterium | reverse complement strand
TGGCCTCTGATCTGCCACCGATTAAGGCAGAAACGTAAACTTGCGCCCGTTTTTGTCGATATTTATTATCTGCGTGAAAAGAATTCGTATCAACACAAAATGCCCAGAAAGCAATTTCTGAGCATTTTTTTCGCAATCATTGACCGGATTCAGTCCCCTCAAATATTGCTTTATGGTTACGGAGCGGTTATAATGATAAGCGAAGAGCATTTGTTGCTCAAATGATTTAAGGGAGGCTAAACCAATGAGGAAACTGCTGTCCGTACTGCTGACACTGTGCCTGCTGGGTTCCCTGCTGGTTCCCTTCGCCGTGGCGGAGGAACTGGAGCCCATCACCCTGACCTACTTCTACGGCGGCCCCGGTGACCAGCCCTATGAAGACAACAAGATCTACAAGAAGATCGAAGAGGAATTCGGCATCACCTTCGAGATGGAATTCCTGGCCGGCGACCTCGACGAGAAGCTGGGCATGATGTGCCAGGATCTCGACGACCTGCCCGACCTGTTTGACGGCGGCAACAGCGCCGACAAGATCCTGATCAGCAGCGGAGCGCTGATCAACCTGCTGGACTACGTCAACCCCGAGGACACCCCGAACCTGTGGGCCCACATCGAGCCCCAGAAGAACCGCATCATCACCAAGGATGAGGACACCGGCGAAGACGTGATGTACATCATCCCGAACTACGGCCTGGGCGAGGGCGATCAGATCGTCAACAGCGTGGGCGGCCCCGCCTTCTTCATCCAGAAGCAGGTCCTGGCCTGGGACAACTATCCCCAGATCAAGACCCTGGACGAGTACTTCGACCTGATCGAGCGCTTCATCGCCGCGAACCCGACCAACGCGGACGGCACTCCTTACATCGGCTTCGACATCCTCACCGAGGACTGGCGTCGCTTCTGCATGATCAACCCCGTGCAGCACCTGATGGGCCGCCCGAACGACGGCGAGGTCCTGATCGACGTCACCAAGGACGATTATCCCACCGAGACCTTCATCAACCAGCCCTATGCCAAGCCCTACTACAAGAAGCTGAACGAGGAGTTCCAGAAGGGCATCATCAGCCCCGACACCTTCGTCATGACCTATGACCAGTACATCGCGCAGCTCTCCACGGGCCTCGTGCTGGGCATGTTCGACCAGGCTTGGGACTTCGGCGACGCCACCAACGCCCTGCTGACCGACAAGAAGTATGAGAACACCTACGTGGCCCTGGGCCTGATCTACGACGAGGACGACGTGCCCGCCGAGGATATGCCCGAAGGCTGGAAGATCGAGGAGCACTATGTGAACGGCTCGCTGCCGAACCTGGACCGCGGCGCCGGTATCTCCGTCAGCTGCAAGTGCCCCGAGCGCATCATCGCCATGTGGGAGCGCATGCTCGATCCCGACTGGGCGCTGCTGCTGAACTGGGGCATCGAGGGCGAGGACTACTCCATCGAGGATGGCCGCCTGAACATGACCGCGGAGCAGAACGCCAATACGCAGGACATCGAGTGGCAGCGCCACAACAAGGCCCAAGCCATTTGGAACAGCAGCCCGAAGCGTCAAGGCTACATCATGGAAGACATCACCGTGGGCGACAAGGTTGTCACCGCCGGCAACTGCTGGGAGCCCGGCAACCAGGACGAGATCGTGTTCGGCCTGATGAACGACTATGACAAGGACTTCCTGGGCCACTACGGCTACAGCAAGTTCGGCGACTTCGTGAATCCGCCGATCGAGCTGGCGCCCTACGGCGAGGCCTGGCAGATCGACAAATCCCCCATCGAGAAGGACTACAACGACTTCCTGAACATCCAGGATACCCAGCTGCCGCAGGTCATCATGGCCAGCCCCGAGGAGTTCGACGCCAAGTGGGACGCTTTCGTGGAAGCCATCAATCCTTCCTGCGAAGTCTACAGCAACTTCATGCATGAAGAAGTGCTGAAGCTGGTTGCCGCCTACTACGGCGAATAATCGGCCTTCCTTCAAGGGGAGAGAGTTTCTCTCTCCCCTTGGTTTTTCAAATTCTGCCCTGTCGCGCCGCGCCAGGTCGGAATTTGGAAAACCGACGACAAAAAATGAACCGGGGGGATACCAAATGACCGATATGACCAAGGGCAATACGCGGTATTACACGCCGAAGAAGAAGGGCTTCTTCAGCACCCTTGCCAGCCAGTGGCAGCTGGCGCTGATGTCCGTGCCGGTCTTCCTGTATGTGCTGCTGTTCAACTACTTACCGATGTGGGGCTGGGTCAACGCCTTCAAGGACTACGGCAACCGCAAGCTCGTCGCCAAGGGCATCACGCCCTGGAACGGCCTTGCCAACTTCAAGTGGCTGTTCAGCCGCCCGGACTTCTATCAGGCCATCCGCAACACGCTGGCCATGAGCGTCATTAACCTGGTATTCGGCACGGTATCCGCGATCCTTCTGGCAGTGCTGCTGAACGAGGTGCGCCAGAAGATGTTCAAGCGCACGGTGCAGACCGTCACCTACCTGCCCCACTTCCTGTCGATGGTCATCGTCGTGGCCATGGCGCAGAACATATTCGCCTCCAACGGCCCCGTCAACGACCTGCTGCAAGCCCTGCACATCGTCAAGGAGCCCGTGTTCTGGCTCGGCGAGGGCAAGCACTTCTGGTGGCTGGTGGGCGTCATCAACGTGTGGAAGGAGGTCGGCTGGGGCACCATCATCTACATCTCCGCCATGACATCCATTGACCCGGCCCTGTACGAGGCCGCCGCCATCGACGGCGCGGGCCGCTTCCAGAAGATCATGCACGTCACGCTGCCGGGCATCAAGAGCACCTTCGTGATCCTGCTGATCATGAACATCGGCCATTTGATGGAGGCCGGCTTTGAGATCCAGTACCTGCTGGGCAATGGCCTGACCGCCGCCTACTCCCGCACGATCGACATCTTCGTGCTGGAGTACGGCACCCAGATGATGGACTTCGGCATCGCCACCGCCGCCGGCATCTTCAAGAGCGTGGTCGCCATCATACTGCTCGTCGGGGCCAACTTCATCGCCAAGCGCCTCGGCGAAGACACGCTGGTTTAAGGAAGGAGGGACGCAGACATGACTACAGCAAACTATCAGAACCAAAAGGTTCGCAAACACTATGATGTCGTGTTCCCCATCGTCAACACCATCATACTGGTGCTGCTGATGTTCGTAACGCTCTATCCGGTCATCAACACCGTCGCCTACTCCCTCAACGACGGCACGGACGCGCTGAAGGCCGGCATCACCCTCTGGCCCCGCGTTTGGAGCTTCAAGAGCTACCAGTCCATCCTGTCCGACCCCGCCGTGTACCAGGCCGCCTGGATCTCCGCCTCCAAGACCGTGATCATCACGCTGCTGAACCTGTTCTGGACCAGCATGCTGTCCTACACGCTGACCCGCAGGGAATTCGTGCTGCGCAAGGTGATCACCACGATGCTGGTGCTGACGATGTACATCAACGCCGGCCTGATCCCCAACTATCTGCTGATCACCAAGGTGCTGCACCTGCAGAAGACCTACTGGGTGTACATCATCCCCACGATGTTCAGCTGCTTCAACATGATCGTGATCCGCACCTACATCGCGGGCCTGCCCGAGGCGCTGGTGGAATCCGCGCGCATCGACGGCGCGGGCGACATCCGCATCTTCTGGCAGATCATCTTCCCGCTGTGCAAGCCGGTCCTGGCCACCGTGGCCCTGTTCGTGGCCGTGGGCAGCTGGAACAGCTGGTTCGACACCCACCTGTACAACGGCAGCAAGACCCAACTGCACACCCTTCAGTATCTGCTGAAGATGAAGCTGGCCACCACGCAGCAGAGCGCCAACGCCGCCCAGTCCTCCGTCGACGCGCTGACGAACACCGCGGCCTCCAAGACCACGCCGGTCACCATCCGCTGCGCCATCACGGTGATCTCCACCGTGCCGATCCTGGTGGTGTATCCGTTCCTGCAGCGCTACTTCGTCACCGGCATGGTGCTGGGCAGCGTGAAGGGCTGATCTGTCCCCCTCCCCGCCCGTTATTTGGAGGTTTCACCATGGAAAACAACGTGATGCCCGCGGAGGCCATGTCCCGCAGCCGCTTCCCCGACGGATTCCGCATCCTGAAGGGCAAGCAGGAATACGTGACCTACATCGAACATTCCTCGGTGCGCGTCTGGTATTCGGAGACCCCCTACCAGTATGAGAGCCACTGCCATTCGGCGGTGGAGACCATCGTGCCCGTGAAGGGCGAGGTGATCTACACCGTGGCCGAGGACAGCGTGTATCGCGTGCAGTCCAACGAGGTGCTGATCGTGCCGCCCAACACCGTGCACAGCCTGATCATGCACGAGGGCAGCGCACGCTACCTGCTGTTGTTCGAGCCGGACAACATCTTCAGCATGCGGGACATGCAGCTGGTGGAGGGCATGCTGAAGACGCCCATCTACCTGACCGGCCAGTCGGAATCCCAGGAATCCATCAGGCAGCTGCTGATGCAGGTGGTGGGCTGCTATGAGCGGCGGGAATTCCTGTGGAACTCGCTGTGCTACTCGTACCTGCTGCAGATGTACGCGCGGCTGGGCCAGTTCAACATGACCCGCGAGCTGCGCCGCTATGACGCCAAGAGCCAGCGCATCGACCCGGAGATCGTGGACAGCGCCCGGCTGTACATCGACCAGAACTACATGCGCGACATCACCCTGAACGATGTCAGCGAGTTCACCGGCTTCTCCCGGTGCTATTTCTCCCGGGTGTTCAAGCAGCAGCTGGGCCTCTCCTTCTCGGAATACCTGCGCCAGAAGCGCGTCAGCATGGCCGAGGAGCTGCTGATCCACTCCCGCCAGCCCATCCAGGAAATCGCGATGAGCGCAGGCTTCGGCAGCGTGGCCACCTTCAACCGGGTGTTCCGCGACACCAAGAACTGCACGCCCTCCCGTTACCGGGAAATCTACGGGGATTTCATCAAGTAATTACTCATGCTCCTCCTTGCCGCGCCCTTTTTTCCGCAATCGGTTGAAGGGCGCGACTTTTTTTGATATAATGGTCTGTGACAGTATATCGCTGAACGCATCAACCAAAGAAAGTAGTGAAAGCACATGAACATCGCCATACTCATCGACGCGGAAAACGTATTGCCGAGCCACGCCGACCTGATCTTCGCCCACGCCCAGCAGCTGGGCGACATCGTCCACAAGGAAATCTACGGGGCCGCCTCGGCACTGACCAGCTGGGTCGCGCCGGTGCTGAAGTACGCCATCCATCCCAACCTGACCATCAAGGCCGCCAAGGGCAAGAACTCCTCGGACATCGCGCTGGTGATCGGCGCGATGGACCTGCTGGTGGCCGGCGGCGTTGATTGCGCGATCATCGCCTCCAGTGACAGCGATTTCTCCGCCCTGTCGGTACGGCTGCGCAACGCGGGCATCGAGGTCATCGGCATGGGCACCGACAAGGCCAACGCGCTGTGGCGCACAGCCTGCTCCAGCTTCGTGGTGCTGCAGGCCGCCAAGCCCGCCCAGGCCGCGAAGGCCGCCCAGCCCGCCAAGCAGGAAAGCGCCCAGCCCGAGCCCCAGCAGCAGAAGCAGGGCAACGCCCAGAAGAAGGCCGCCCACACCGCCGCGCCCACCCATCAGGAGCGCGTGGCCGTGATCGGCCAGCTGATCCAAAAGCAGCTGGAGGCCCACGGCGGCAGGATGCAACCCAGCACGCTGTTCCCCACGCTGAACCGCCTGAACGACTATCGGGTGGACAAGCAGGGCTCCGGCAAGAAGCCCCTGAACTACCTGACCAGCACCTACGCCGCGTCCTTCCACTTCGAGGACGCCCCGGACGGCATCAACTGGGTATCCCTGCCCGGCGTTCAGCCGCCCGCCGCCCCGGCTCCGGCGCAGCCCGCCCCCGAAGCGGAGCCCGAGTCCGAAGCCCCGGCCCCGGCGGAGGAAGCGCCCGCGCCCGTGGAGGAACCCGCCGCTTCCGGAGAGGAGGGCTACGTCACCCCCCAGCAGGTCACCGACAGGCTGGTGGAGGGCGGCTTCGACGCGGACATCGCCCGGCAGATCACCGAGATCTTCGCCGACAGCGCCAGCTATCGCGCCGCCTACAACCGCCTGCGCTCGGTGTTCGGCAGCGACACCGGCCGCGATTACTATCACCGGGCCAAGGCCATTCTGGAGGCATAACCAAAGCGAGGGAGCTTTACCATGGATGAAAAACGCGAACCGCGCAAGCCGCGCCGGCGCAGGCCGCTGCACGGCAGGCACCCGCTGACCCTGGGGGCGCTGGCGCTGCTGGGCGTATCGGGCTATGAGCTGTGGGTGCGGCTGGAGGACTTCTGGGCCTGGAGCAGCGGCATCCGCCACCTGAGCCAGGTGCGGGGCACGCCCTTTATACAGGACCTGGCCATCGTGTTCGAGGCCCCGGAGATGCGCGCGCTGGGCTTCAAGATGCTGTTTTTGCTGGGTGCGGTGATCTTTGCCGTCGTCTGCCTGTTCAGGCGCAACCGTGCCCGCGGCGCATGGGCGCTGCTGGGCCTGGACGTCGCCCTCGCCGCGGGCGGGGCCTTCATGGGCCTGTACACGCTGCGGCCCTCGGACTGGCTGCAGGGGCTGAAGCTGGCGCCCATCGCCCTGATCGCCGTGGGCTGCGTGATGAACATGATCCACCGCAGCGCATTGCGCCGCAGGAAGAAAACCCCGAAGCAAGCCGCGTAAAATCTATTGCAAGATTTTAACGGACGTGCTATAATATTTGGGTCAAAACCAACTGCAAAGGGAGGCGTGAGCATGTCCATGGAACGAATCCAGCACACCGCAAAGGCCGACATCCTGCTGAATGTCACCAAGGGGCACTTTGCCACCGGTCACAGCCACATCAACTACTACATCGACGTGACCTCTCAGAAATTCTGCCTGTCCGAGGCCCGCAAGGTGGCCCTGGCGCTGGCCCGGGAATACAGGGCCACCACGCTGATCGACACGATACTGTGTTTGGACGGCACCGAGGTCATCGCCGCCTGCATGGCCAGCGAGATGACCAAGGCGGGCTACCTGAACATCAACCAGGACAGCGACATCAACGTGCTGACCCCGGAGCGCACCGTGGGCAGCCAGCTGATCTTCCGCGAAAACACCGCCCCGATGATCAACGGCAAGAACGTGCTGATCCTGATGGCCTCGGTGTCCACCGGCTACACCGCGAAGTCCGCGATCCAGACCATCGCCTACTACGGCGGGCGTCCCGTGGGCATCGCCAGCATCTTCGCCAGCCTGGAGCAGGTCGAGGGCTTTCCCGTGACCAGCCTGTTCAACCCGAAGGACCTGCCCGGCTACATGACCAGCGACGCCCCCGACTGCCCCCTGTGCAAGGCCGGCCAGCGGCTGGACGCCATCGTGAACAGCTTCGGGTATTCGAAGCTGTAGGGCAATAGGAAACTGACAACCGCAGGGGCGATCTCCGATCGCCCCTGCGGTATATACAAGGAGGTACCCATGTCCACCTTCGCAAGCATCGACGAGGCCCGGGCGTACTTCGCCGGGGATATCTACGCCATGGACAGCGGCATCACGCTGGACGCGCTGGAGGGCTCCACCGCCGTGTGCAGCATGCCCATCACCGAGCGCCACAAGAACGCCAACGGCGGCGTGATGGGCGGCGCGATATTCACGCTGGCCGACTTCGCCGGGGCCGTGGCCGGAAACAACATCCACCACCCCACCGTGGCCCAGCAGGTCAGCTGCAGCTTCCTGAGCAATTCGCGGGGCGCCCGGCTGATCGCCACCGCCCGCTGTCGCAAGGACGGGAAGACCACCTGCGTGTTCAACATCGACGTGGTGGACGACCTGGGCCGCGACATCGCCCAGTTCGTGATGACCAGCTACAAGCTGCCCGGGTAGAGTCGGCAGCGACAGGGGACTGTGGAGGAACGCATTAGCTATGCGTTCTTTCACAGTCCCTTGTCGTCTGCATTACACCGCCCCGCTGACGATCCGGTAGTACTCCCGCGAGGTCAGCGCGTACACCCCGGCGTACAGCGCCGCGAAGGCCGCGAAGCTGATCAGCGTGGTGCGCACGAACAGCGACGTGTCGTACAGGCTGAACAGGATCAGCACCTTTTGGATCATCGGGAAGGCGAATACCAGGTGCAGCCCGGCGAGCGCCAGCGGCAGGGCGAACACCGTCAGCAGCTGGGAATGAATGCTGCCGCGAATCTCCCGCCTGGTCATGCCCACCTTCCGCATAATGTCGAAGCGCTTTGCGTCCTCGTAGCCCTCGGACACCTGCTTGTAGTAGATGATCAGCACCGCTGCGGCCAGGAACACGGCGCTCAGCAGCACGCCGATGAAGAACAGCGCGCCGTAGGAGCCGAAGAAGTCCGCCGCGCCGTCGGCCCGGGCGTCGACCATAGTGCTGCGAAAGCCCACCGTATCGGATTCCTCAAACAGCCTGGACAGCTCGAAATCCAGGTCATGGGCAAAGCGGCTGTTGCCATCGTCGTCAAGGCCGGTATCGAAGCCGTACAGCCACTGGAGCTGCAGCTTCGCGATGCCGCTTTCACCCGGCACGTCAAAGCCCTCCGCCGCGGCGGCCAGGTCGTTGACGATCACGGTCAGGCGTGGCAGCATCATGCCGTCGTAGTCGTCGATTGCCGTGCCCCGCGTCACAGAGGCGACCCGGAAGCGGTGCGCCGTTTCGCCCATGGCCAGTGTGATCGCGTCGCCGTCGTAGTCCAGGCCGTCCACGAGCAGCGCCACCTCGCCCTCGGCCAGCTTCAACGGCGTGCCGGTCCCGGCGGCATAGTCCCCGGCCAGCACCAGGCTGATCTCCAGCAGGTCGCCAAAGCGCACGCGGCCGTTCACGGTCTCATAGTCACACTGGACGACGCCGTCCGTCAGCACGCCGTTCAGCCCGATACAGCGAAAGTCCCGCACGTTTTGCATCGCCGTACCCCGCGCCGACGCGAAGCGGGCAACCGTCTCGCGGATCTGATCCAGGTTGTCGTCATCCAGTTGGGCGACCTCGTTCATACGCGCCGTCAGGTTGATCTCCCGGGGATAGCGGCTCAGGATCGCGTCCTCCGCGCCGAACCACATGCAGGTCGAGGCGGACAGCATCACCAGCACCATCGTGGCGATGATGCAGATGGAGGCCAGTCCCGCGCCGTTGCGCTTCATGCGATAGGCCATGGAGGACACCGACACGAAGTGGTTGGGCTTGTAGTAGTAGCCCTTGCAGGCCTGCAGCCCGCGGCACAGCTTCACGCTGCCCGCGATCATGACCAGGTAGGTGGCCGCAATGACCATCAGCACCGCGGCGAAGAACCACGTCAGCGCGTCCAGCGGGTTGTCGATGGATACCGCCAGCCAGTAGGCCGCGCCCAGCAGCACGACGCCGGCCAAGGCCAGCACCCAGTTGCCCTTGGGCGGCTTTTCGCCCACGCTGTCGGCCTTCATCAGATGGATGGCGCTGGCCCGGGCCGTGCGCGCGATGGCGGAAAGCCAGATCAGCGCGAAGATCAGCGCGTAGCACAGCGCCGTCCGCACAAGCGCCCCGGCGTCCGCGCGCAGCCGGTAGTCGATATCGCCGTCCAGCAGGTTGACCAGGCCCAGCTCCGCCAGCTTGGAAAGCGCCAATCCCGCCAGCAGCCCGCCTGCCAGCGCCAGGGCCGCCGTGATCAGGCTCTCCCAGGTGATCACCCGGACCAGGTTGCCCTTGCCCATGCCCAGCACGTTGTACAGGCCGAACTCCTTCATCCGCCGCCGGATCAGAAAGGAATGGGTGTAGAACAGAAACACCAGCGAAAACACCGCCAGCACGATCTGGCCCAGGGTCAGCACCATCTCCACCGAGGATTTGCCTCGGGGAATGAGCGCCAGCGCCGTCGGGGACCCCAGGTAGCACAGTATGTAGAAGATCGCCACCATGCAGACGCAGGTCAACAGGAAGGGCGCGAACATGCGCCGGTTCTTCCTGATCCCATCCCAGGCGAGGCGGGGATAGATCCGCTTCTTCACACCCGGTCACCTCCCCGGGCCAGCAGGGTCAGCGTGTCGGCGATCTTCACGTAGAACAGATCGTCGGAGGCCTCGCCCCGGTACAGCTGGTGGAACACCTCGCCGTCGCGGATGAACAGCACCCGCCCCGCGCGGCTGGCGGCCCGGGCCGAGTGGGTGACCATCAGGATGGATTGACCCCGGGCGTTCACCTGGGAAAACAACGTCAGCAGCTCGTCCGAGCTCCGGGAATCCAGCGCGCCGGTGGGCTCGTCCGCCAGGATGATCCTCGGCGCGGTGATCAGCGCCCGGGCCACGGCGCAGCGCTGCTTCTGGCCGCCGGACACCTCGTAGGGATACTTCTTCAAAATGCCCTCGATGCCCAGCGCCCGGGCCAGCGGCATCAACAGCGCGCTCATCTCCCGCCAGCTCTTCCCGGCCAGCACCAGGGGCAGATAGATGTTGTCCTCGACGGTGAAGGTGTCCAGCAGGTTGAACTCCTGGAACACGAAGCCCAGGTTGTCCCGTCGGAAGGTCGCCACGTCGCTCTCCCTGATTTTGCTGAAATCCTTTCCCTCCAGCAGCACCGTCCCGGCGGTGGGCTTGTCCAGCGCCGCCAGGATGTTCAAAAGCGTGGTCTTTCCCGACCCGCTCTCGCCCATCACGGCCACGTACTCCCCCGCCTCCACGCTGAAGCTGACGTTCTTCAGCGCCTCCACGGCGTGGCCGCCGAAGCGGGTCTTGTACACCTTCTTCAGGTTTTTGACCTCCAACAGACTCATAAAACGTCCTCCTGTTCGCTTGATGTCCCCATTTTAACGCGGTAAGCCGATCCATTCCATCGAATCGGCTTACATTCCAGGGGGAAAAACGAACAATTCTGTAAGAAATCACTCTATGGGCGTCTTCCGCTCGGAGAGATCGATGCGCACGGTCGTGCCGCCACCGGGTACGGACTGTATGGCGATGCCGTGGCCCAAGCTGTCGCAAACGCGCTTGCACAGGTACAGCCCGATGCCGCTGGCCCGCCGGTCCTCCCGTCCGACCAGGCCGGTATAGCCCTGCTCAAACACCCGGGGCAAATCCTCCGGGGCGATGCCGATGCCGGTGTCCCGCACGCACAGCGTGGCGGGCGCTTCCAGGTACACCGAGATCGAGCCCGCCGGGGTGTACTTCAGCGCGTTGGAAAGCACCTGCTCCACCACGAAGGCCAGCCACTTCTCGTCCGTCAGGACCCGCGCGCCCGTCGGCGCGTAGTCCAGCTTCAGCTTCCTGAGGATGAACTCGCCGGAGAATCGCTTGAACACCCCGCGCAGCAGGGCGTCCAGGTCCACCCGGCGGATCACGTAATCCGTGCCCTCGCCCTCCAGGCGCAGGTAGGTCAGCACCATCTCCACATAGTGCTCCACCCGCATGAGCTCCGAAAGCAGGGCCCGGGCCTCGGCGCTGTCCTGGCCCTGCAGCCGCAGACGCATGGCGGCAATGGGCGTCTTCACCTGGTGCACCCACAGGGTGTAATAATCCACCATGGCGCGCGCCTCGGCATCGGTGCGATCCTCCAATGCCCGGCGGGCCTCCAGAATCCGCTCCGCGATCGCGCGGTAGTCCGCCGCCTCGATGTCCACGGGCTCCGGCAGGCCAGCCTCCGGCTCCCTGAGGTCCTTCAGCAGCAGGTGCCTGCGCCGCACCCGCGCGTAGTCCAGCCCCAGCGCGATGAACCCCGCCGAGGCGCACAGCCCCGTCGGGTACAGCACCGCACGCACCGGCAGCCGGTACAGCATGAAGGAAAGGCCCAGCGCCAGCGCGAAGACCGCGAAGGCCAGCAGCGCCGACCGCCTGCCCTTCAAATATCGTAGAAACAGCTTCATTTTTCCCCCACCGAATAGCCAACGCCGAATTTGGTCGCTATGAAGTCCTTCAGGCCTGCGGCCTCCAGCTTTCTGCGAAGCCGGCCCACGTTCACCGTCAGCGTGTTCTCGTCCACGAAGGCGTCGGTCTGCCACAGGGCCTCCATCAGCTTTTCCCGGCTGACCACCTTTCCCTTTTCCTGCATCAGCGTCAGCAGGATGCGGTATTCGTTGCGTGACAGCTCGATCCGCTGCCCGTCGAAATCCAGCGTGCTCTCGCCGGTGTCCAGCACGGCCCCGCGGCACTCCAGCACCGGCGCGGCGGCAGCGTAATCGTAGGCCCTGCGCAACAGCGCCTGCACCTTGGCCGCCAGCACGTCCGGGTCAAAGGGCTTGGCAACGAAGTCGTCTCCGCCCATATTCACAGCCATCACGATGTTCATGTTGTCCCCGGCGGAGGAGATGAACAGGATTGGCACCGGCGACACCTTGCGAATCTCGGCGCACCAGTGATAGCCGCTCATGAACGGCAGCGCGATGTCCAGCAGCACGATGTGTGGCTTCACCCGGTCGAAATCGGCCATCACATCGCGGAAGTCCGCCACCACCGCGGCCTTCAGCCTCCACTTTTCAAGCAGCGCCGCAATGCCCTCGGCGATGCCCCGGTCGTCCTCCACGATCAACGCGCGGTATTCCATGCGCACTCCTCCCTGTAGCGGAAAGAACCCCGCCGAAGCGGGGTCCGCGTCAGTCATATTGCTTTTCCAGCAGGTTGCCGTCAAGATCGTAGATGATCCTGCCGGAGCCGCCGTTGTCCATCAGGTCGTAGGTGCAGATCAGCCTGTCCCCGGTCAGCTCCATCTGATACAGCCATGCGCAGTCGCCGGAGTCCGCCTGCCACAGCACGTTGCCGTTGTAGTCCACGGCCACGGGGTCCGGGCCGTAGTAGCCGCCGATATAGGCGACGCCCTCGCCGCTGGTCGCCACGGTGATGCTCGCGCCCAGGTCGATGTCCTTCTGCCAGACCACGCCGCCGTCAAAGGGCTCCAGCGCCGTCAGCTTATCCTCCATGGCGTTGTACACCATCACCATCGGGTCCTGCGCAGGCCCGCCCAGGAAGGCCGTGGTCAGCGTCAGCTCGGTGACATCGTCGGTGTGGGTCTCGTACTGCCAGCGCTGCGCGCCGGTTTCGTCCTCGCAGCTGACCCACAGATATTCCCCGCCGTCGATGAAGGACCGCTCGGCCACGATGCGCAGATTCGCCAGCTGTTCGTTCATCACGATCTCGGCCCCGCTGTCCGGCGCCATCATCAGGTATTGGGACAGTATGTAGCCGTACTGGCCCTCGTAACAGCAGTAGATGAAATCGCCGCAGATGGGCTCCCACTCCGCGTCCGTCACCACGGCGTACAGGGGCACCTTCGCCAGCCGCTTGCCGCCGGTGCCGGGCACGTCCCGCAGGGACACCCACTCCTGGCAGTTGATCACCACCATGTCGCCGTAGTAGGTCTTCTCCGCCAGCGCCGCGCCGCACGCAAGCAGCATCGCTGCGGCCAGCAACAGGCTCGTCAGCTTCCTCGTCACAGGGCTTCACCTCCATGCTTGGTTTGGCTCCCGATGCCATTGTAGCATACAACCCAGGGAAAGTCCATGACAAAACCCGGGTATTCGCCCGGGCTTTGTGTATCACGCCAGCAGCATCCGGTCGTTGTCCAGCTTCCTGCCGCTGGCCTCGTGGAACCGCTCCAGCAGGTCGTTCACGGTCAGCCGGGCCCGCTCCTCGCCCTCGGTATCGAACACCACGCGACCCATATCCATCATGATGGTGCGGTTGCCCAGGTCCAGCGCCGACTGCATGTTGTGGGTGATCATCAGGCAGGTCAGCCTGTTTTCCTCCACGATGCGGGTGGTCAGCGCCAGCACCTTTTCTGCAGTGCCGGGGTCCAGCGCGGCGGTGTGCTCGTCCAGCAGCAGTATCTTCGGCATGCTCAGCGTGGCCATCATCAGCGTCAGCGCCTGCCGCTGGCCGCCGGACAGCAGCCCCACCGGCTGCTTCATGCGATCCTCCAGGCCCATGTCCAAAAGGGCCAGCCGGTCCCGAAAGGCCTGCTTCTCCTTCTTTCCGGCGGTGCTGAACCAGCCCCCCTGCCCCGCCGCCAGCACCAGGTTCTCCTCGATGCTCATGGTCGGGGCGCTGCCGCGCATGGGGTCCTGGAACAGCCGCCCGATCACCTTCGCGCGCTTGTGCTCCGGCATCATGGTCACGTCCCGTCCGTCCAGCACCACGCTGCCGGAATCCACGAAGAAGCTGCCACAGATGGCGTTGAACAGCGTGGACTTGCCCGCGCCGTTGGCCCCGATGATGGAGATAAAGTCGCCCCTGCGCACGTGCAGCGTCACACCGTCCAGCGCCAGCCGGGCGTCCGGCGTGCCGGGGTTGAAGGTCTTTTTGACATCGTTCAGCTTCAGCATCACCGCACCCCCGTTCCGCCCATCCTGGCCCGCATGCCGCGCCGGATCAGCGGCATCTGCTTTTTGAGATAGGGCCCCGAGATGGCGATCACCACAATGACGGAGGAGATCAGCTTCAGCATGAACGCGGGCAGGTTGAACCTCAGCGCCAGCGTATACACCAGCCGGAACACGAACGCGCCCAGCACCGCGCCCACGGCCCGCAGCGGGATGCTGCGCCGACCCAAAAACACGCCGCCGATCAGCAGCGAAGCCAGCGCCACCGTGACCATGCCGGAGCCGATGTCCACCGTCACGGACTTCTGGCTCTGGGCCAGCAGGCAGCCGCTGAGCGCGGTGAAGCTGTTGGAAATGCACAGGCCCACGGTGGTGGTGAACACCGGGTTGATGGACGACGAGCGCACCATGTCCGGGTTGTCGCCGGTGGCCCGGATGGCCAGGCCCAGCTTCGTGCGCAGGAACAGGCACAGGAACGCGATCACCAGCGTCACCGCCGCCGCGCCGATGATCAGCGCGTACTGCGCGCCCAGGGCCGAGCCCTTCAGCGCCTCCCTCAGCAGGCTGAACACGGTGCGGGTCTTGTTCATGTTCAACAGCGACGAGCCGCCCATGATCCATATGTTCACCGAATACAGCCCGGTGTTCACGATGATGCCCGCCAGCAGGCTGTTCACGCCCATGCGGGTCTGCAGCACCGCCGTCACCAGGCCGGACAGCATGCCCGCGCCCATCGCCGCGGGGATGGACAGGAAGGGATGGCCCGTGATGGCCACCACCGCGCCCACCGCGGCCCCAAGCGCAAAACAGCCGTCTGTGGACAGGTCACAGACGTTCAGCATCGAATAGCTCAAGAACAGGGCCAGCACCGTCAGGGCGTTGAACAGCGCCAGCTCCAGCGCCGTCTGTCCCAGGCCCAGTATCGCGGATAAGGACATGCGTATCTTCTCCCCGTCTGCGCGCGGAACGAGGCTGTTCGCCTCATTCCGCGCTTCATATTACTGCTTATTCAAATTCCTCCGCGGTCTCCACGGTCATGATCGACGTGCAGAAGGGCTCGAAAGCCGCGCTGATCGCGTCGAGATCCAGGCCCAGGGCCGCGCAGGTCTCGGTGTTGATGGTGGCGGTACCGTTGTCAAAGGTCATGACGGCGGTCCCGGCGGGGCTGGCCCCGTCCACCAGGATGCCGGCGATCATGTTGGCCGTCTCCACGCCCAGGTTGGCGTAGTCCACGCCGTAGCCCACGAACGCGCCGTTCAGGGCGAAGGAATCCGCGCCGGTGTAGTGCGGGATACCCGCCTCGGCCAGGATCTCGTAGATGGACAGCTCGGCGGCCATCACCGTGTTGTCGGTGGGGGTGAACACGGCGTCCACCTGGTCAGTGACGGCGGCCTGGGCGGCCATGATCACCTCAGAGGTGTTGGTGCCGGTATAGTCCTTGTACGCCACGCCCTTCGCGTCCAGGTATTCCTTGGCGGCGGCGATGGGGGTGGTGGAGGCGTCCTGGCCCACGTCGTACAGCAGGCCCACGGTCTTGGCCTCGGGATTCGCGGCGAAGATCAGGTCCAGCACGGCGTTGGTGTTCAGGTAATCCGAGGTGCCTGTGATGTTTGCGCCGGGGGCGTCCATCGAGGCCACCAGCTCCACGGCCATCGGATCGGAGACCGCGGCGAACACCACGGGGATCTGGTTGTCCTCGGTGGCGGCCTGCATCTGCATGGCCACCGGGGTGGCGACGCCCACCATCAGGTCCACGCCGTCGGCGATGAAGTCGGCGATGATCTGGCTCATCACGTTGGCATCGGCGTTGCAGTTGTCATACTGGATGTCGAAGGTCACGCCCTTCTCGGCGCCGAGCTCGGCCAGGCGGTTCTGTACGTTGTCCACGATCTGGTTCAACGAGGCGTGATCCACATAGTTGCAGATGCCCACCTTGTAGGTCGTTCCCTCGGCCACGGCGGCCACGCCCAGCAGCATGCACAGCGCGACGATGATGCAGATGATCTTCTTCATGGTGATATCCTCCCGAAAATAGTTTCTTCACAGCGGCGCGGGTTGAAAAAACGCCCCATATCCCGATTGGGATATGAGGCGGAAAACTTTCCGTGGTGCCACTCACATTGATCTTGCGATCCACTTAGCCCGTACTATCATACGGCGCGGATTGATAACGGGCCCGCATTCCCGTTCCCCCATACTGGCTCGCGCGTTCCGGGGGACCCTGAAAAGTCCATTCAGCGAATCCGTCATGCCGCATTCCCACTGTCGGCGGCTCTCTGGAATGACCGCAAAGACGCTTACTACTCTTTTCGTCCCGGTTTCTGTGAAGTTGGTGACATTATAAGGCACATTCCCCCGCTTGTCAAGCCCTTTTCCAAAATATTTTTGGGGGAGGATAAGATAATGATCGGGTTTTACTCATGAATCGGCGACAATCAACCGCCTACAGAACGCGTGCAGGGGGGTATTCCTTCATGCACAACCTCCCAGATCACATCCTTATCCATATCCAGGTATTGGTGCGCAAACCATGTACGCATGCCCTTGATCTCTTTCCATGGAATGACGGCATGCTCTGTTTGAAACTGCTCCGTCAGATGCTTCGCAAGCTCGCCAATCTGTTGAATGGGCATGGATACCGCATTGCGATAGACCGGATCAGCCATAAAGGCATCCCGATCATCGCCAAAGTGCTCTATGGCCGAGTTTATTTTCTCGCAATAGCGGCGCATATGCAAAACGATGCTCCTGTCCCTATCGTTCATACAGCGTCACCTCGTCCTTGTGTATCCGGGCCAGAAAGTCTGTATCCGCGCCTGTCGTCGTAACCAAGTCCAGCTCCTTGCCAAGCGCATCCCGCAGGTCAACATACAACCCCCCGATGGCCCAGCCTCCAGCCATTCCGGCACGATCAATCAGAAGATCGACATCGCTCTCATCATTAGCTTCTCCCCGGGCGTACGAGCCGAACAGGGACATCTTTTTGACGCCATAGGAGGCTGCAATGGGCATGGTCAACCGGCGTATCTGGTCAATACTGTAAACCATATAAAAACCTCCCTCATCTATACCAATAGTGTAGCAAAGGAAAGATGGAAGGTCAAGGTTTCAACCTCCAGCGATCCCGACGATGAAGATCTCGATGCCGATGCCGATGAGGATCACGCCGCCCAGCACGGAGGCCTTTCCGGCGAGCCGTGTGCCGAAGCGTTGGCCGATGCGCAGCCCGCAGAAGCAAATGGCGAACGTCACCCCGCCGATGATCAGGCTGGCGGCCAGGGCCTTCGCAACTCGGTATTCCGCGATCGTGAAGCCCACCGACAGCGCGTCGATGGAGGTCGCCACGCCCTGCATCAGCAGCACGCCGGGCTTCAGCGCGGCCACAGCGCGCTCCGCCTCGCCGCCGCGAAGCCCTTCGATCAGCATCTTTGCCCCGATGAACACCAGCAGCACCAGCGCGA
>JBGUQG010000108.1:0-2885 GCA_045130815.1 Christensenellales bacterium | reverse complement strand
TGGAATCCCAGGTCGCTCAGCCAGCCGCCGCCCCAGATCCAGTGCCCGGACACGGGATAGATGAACAGTGATATGGCCGCTGAGTAGACGCAATAGGCGGAGAACTTCGTGCGCTCAGCCATCGCGCCGGAGACGATGGTCGCGCTGGTGGCGCAGAACACCGTCTGGAAGATGGCGTAGGCCCACAGCGGCACGCCCGCGGGCAGTATGTGGCTGTAGTCCCCCAAAATGAAGGGGTCGATCCGGCCGAAGGCCGCCGTGCCCGCGCCGAACATGATGCCGAAGCCCGCCAGCCAGTACAGCGGCGTGCCGATGCAGAAGTCCATCAGGTTCTTCATCAGTATGTTGCCCGTGTTCTTGGCCCGGGTAAAGCCCGCCTCGCACATGGCGAAGCCCGCCTGCATGAAGAATACCAGCGCCGCGCCCAGCAGCACCCAGATCGTGTTGACAGCGGAAAATGTCATTTCAAGCACCCCTTTCCTGTAAATTCCAAATGAAAAGCGCAAGGGCGGCGGCGAGACGAATCTCGCTGCGCGCCCTTGCGCTTTTGTCTGGAATTGCGTGTATTTTATGCCGATCGTACAGAGTTGTCAAGAGAAGAAACCGTTAAATCCCGCTGGCCCCGTAGTTGGAAAGCACCCTTGCGGACGGGTCGTCCACGTCGCAGCCGGGCCAGGAGCGGTTGGGCATCCAGAAGTCCGCGATCATGCGCGCCTGGCCGGGATAGAAGCGCTCGAACAGCTCCCGATACAGAAGGCTCTCCTTTGTGAACGGGGGACAGTAGTCGTACTTCGCCGCCCTGTCGTGAAACTCCTGATCAGTATAGCTGCGCTCCGCCAGGGCCTTCAGGTCACTGACCATGGAATGGCCCACCGCGTCGGAGAAGGCCGCCTTCTGCCGCCACAGGATGGCGTCGGGCAGTATGTGATCGTCGGCAAACGCCCTGCGGAGCAGATACTTGCCCATGTTGTGCCGGTTCAGCTTCAGCTCCGGGTCGATGGACATGGCGTAGCGCACGAACTTCAAATCGCCGAAGGGCACCCGGGCCTCCAGGCTGTTCACGCTGATGCATCGGTCCGCACGAAGCACGTCGTACATGTGCAGCTCCCGGATGCGCTTCTCCGCCTCCTCCTGGAAGGCCGCGGCGCCGGGGGCGAAGTCGGTATACTTATAGCCGAACAGCTCGTCTGAGATCTCCCCGGTCAGCAGCACCCGGATGTCGGTGTGCTCGTGGATGTACCTGCACACCAGGTACATGCCGATGGAGGCGCGGATCGTGGTGATGTCCCAGGTGCCCAGCAGCTCCACCACCGTGGGCAGGGCCTCCACTACGTCCCGCTCGGTGATGATGACCTCGGTATGGTCGCTGCCGATGTGATCCGCCGCCAAGCGGGCGTACTTCAGGTCGATGGCGTCCACGTCCATGCCGATGGCGAAGGTGCGGATGGGCTGATCGAGCAGCCCCTGTGCGATGGCGCACACCAGCGAGGAATCCAGCCCGCCGGACAGCAAAAAGCCCACCGGCGCGTCGGCGTCCAGGCGCTTTTCCACGCCGTCGATCAAAAGCCGCCGCAGCTTCCGGCAGATGTGCTCCTCGTCCTTCATCGTGAACTGGTCCACGTGAGCCGGGTCGGCGTAGCGGGTGAATTCGCCGTCCACCCAGTAGCAGCCGGGCGGGAAGGGCTTGATCTCGTCGCACAATCCCACCAGGTTCTTCGGCTCGCTGGCGAAGGCGACGCGGCCCTCGCCGGTAGTGCCGTAGTATAGGGGGCGGATGCCGATGGGGTCCCGGGCGGCGATCAGCTGATCCTTATCGCCGTCGTACAGGATCAGAGCGAACTCGGCGTCCAGGGTCTTGAACATCTCCACGCCGTACTCCCGGTACAGCGGCAGCAGGATCTCACAGTCCGATTCGCTCTTAATGGGGAAGCCCTCGTCGATCAGCCGCTGGCGAAGCGGGCGGAAGCCGTACAGCTCGCCGTTGCAGACCACGTAGCTGCCGTCCGCTTCAAAGGGCTGCATGCCCTCGTCCGTCAGGCCCATGATGGCCAGCCGGTGAAAGCCCAGCCAGCCCCGGGGGATCTCGATGAAGCGGCTCATGTCCGGGCCGCGGGACGCGGTGCGGTTGAAGCACGCGAGCAGCCTGTCCTTGGGGATTGATTTGCCCTCAATGCCGAATATGGAACACATATCACGCACCGCCTTTTCTGAAATTTTGAGCGTATTCTATCATGGCGGCGCTGCCCTTGTCAATACGGAAATGCAATTAAGAATGTGTAAACTTGCAGAATTACAACATTATGCGCTGCATTCTGCATCAGATTCGCATTTCAACTGCATTTAACATTCAAAACCCCTTGACAGCCTGCCCATGGATATGCTATGCTTTGACTGTGACAAGGCAAGGGCGTCGTGTTATGCGGCCCCTTGCCCCTTTTTTATTATCGGAGGTGCGATTATGAGCAAATACACGAAGGAAGATATCATCAGGCTCGTCAGAGAAGGCGACGTGGAGTTCATCCGCATGCAGTTCACCGACATCTTCGGCCAGCTGAAGAACGTGGCCATTACCGCCAGCCAGGTGGAGAAGGCGGTCAACAACGAGATCATGATCGACGGCAGCAGCATCGAGGGCTTCGTGCGCATCAACGAATCCGACCAGTACCTGCGGCCCGACCTGGACACCTTCGCCATACTGCCCTGGCGGCCCCAGCACGGCAAGGTGGCGCGGCTGATCTGCGATGTGTACAACCCGGACGGCACCCCCTTCATGGGCGATCCCCGCGGCACGCTGAAGCGCGTGTTGCAGAAGGCAGCCGACATGGGCTACAGCTTCAACGTGGGCCCTGAGATGGAATTCTTCCTGTTCCAGACCGACGAACAGG
>JBGUQG010000107.1:0-10137 GCA_045130815.1 Christensenellales bacterium | reverse complement strand
CAGGGCCGCCGCATAGAGCCCGTCCTTGCCACGGATGTGCCCGCGCACGGTGAGGCCGCCGGAGGACTCGCCGCCGATGAGCGCGTCGTACTGCTGCATGCCGGCGGAGATGTGCTTGAAGCCCACGGGCACCTCGATGCACTTTTCGCCGTACCGCTCGGCCACCCGGTCCAGCAGGTGGGTGGTGGCCACGTTGCGCACCACCGCGCCCCTCCAGCCCTTGTACTTCAACAGGTAGTAGTACAGCAGCACCAGCACCTCGTTGGCGCTGACGTAGCGGCCCTTTTCGTCCACCACGCCCAGCCGGTCGGCGTCGCCGTCGGTGGCGATGCCCAGATCGGCGTTGTGCTCGATCACCTGGCGCTGCAGGTCGGCCAGCGTGTCCATCGTGGGGGCGGGCAGGCGGCGGCCGAAGAAGGCGTCGTGGGTATCGTGGATCACGTTCACGTCGCAGCGGGCGCTGTACAGTATCGTCAAAAGGCCCGTCAGGCTGACGCCGAACATCGGGTCCAGCACGATGCGGGGCCGGCGGCGGCGGATGGCCGCGGTGTCCACCCGGGCCAGTATGGAATCCAGGTATTCGTCCCGCGGGTCGATCATCGCCGCCGTGCCGCGCTTCAGCGCCGCCTCGAAGTCCAGGAGCCGCAGGTCATCCTCGGTCATGGCGTTGGCCTCGGCCTGGATTTCATCGGTGATTTCCTGGGCCGCGTCCCGCCCGCCCCGGGTGAACAGCTTGATGCCGTTGTACAGCGCCGGGTTGTGGCTGGCGGTGATGGCCGCGCCGTAGGGCAGGTCCCGGGTCTTCACCGTGTACATGATCTGGGGCGTGGGCGCGGACAGGTTGATGAAATCCACCTTGATGCCCTCTCCCATGATGGCCTCGGTGAACCATATGGCGGCCTCCCGGCTCAGAAAGCGCCGGTCATAGCCGATGGCGATCTCCGGCTGCACGCCCTCGCGCCGCATGCGGCGGCCCAGGGCCGCGGCCACCTTCTGGATGTTCTCACGGGTAAAGCCGTCGCCGATCACCGCGCGCCACCCGCCGGTTCCGAATTGGATCATAGTCTGCCATCCTTTCTCTTTATCCCATCACGATCTTCACGCGATGTACGCCCTTTCCGAACACGGGTATGACATCCGCGGGCTTTCCGTCCACCTCGATTTGTTTGACGCCCTTCTCCACGCGGTTTGGGTTTGTGACCTCGATTTCGTAGGTCGCGCCGCGCCAGCGGCGGGTGACGTGGAAGCCCTGCCAGTCCGCGGGGATACAGGGATCCACGGTCAGCCGGTCGAATTCCGGCCGCACGCCCAGCATGTAGCGGGTGGCGGCGAAATAGGCCCAGCCCGCCGAGCCGGTCATGAACGGGTGCCGGGCCCGGCCGTGGGCCGTGTGGTCCCTGCCCATGATGAACTGGCAATAGCTGTAGGGCTCCGCCTGGCGGATCTGCATGATGTCATTCTGATTCTCCGGCAGCAGCGCGTCGTACAGCTTCATGGCCCGCCCGCCCCGGCCCAGCCTGCACTCGGCCACCCAGGCCCAGGGGTTGGGATGGCTGAATATGGAGCCGTTCTCCTTGATGCCGGGGTACACCCGGGTCACGAAGCCGATGCCGTCGTCCCGCTTTGTGAAGGCCGGGGCGTTCAGCATCAGGCCGTAGGGGGTGTACAGCCAGTCGTGTACCGCGTCCATGGCCGAAAGGCCCTGCTGACGGGTCGCCGCGCCGCTGGCCACCGCCCAGGCATTGCTCTCCAGGTGCACCTTGCCCTCCTCGGCGGTGTGGCTGCCGATGGCGCGTCCGTCCGCCGTAAAGCCCCGCAGGAACCATTCGCCGTCCCACAGGCAGGCCTGGCAGGCGTCCTTCATGGCCTTCAGCTTCGGCGCGTAGGCGGCCACGTCCTCGCCCCGGCCCAGGTGCCGGGCCGCGTCCAGGAAGTGCTCCGTGGCCCACACCAGCAAAAAGGCCACCATGGCGCTCTCGCCGCCGCCCAGGTTCAGACAGTCGTTCCAGTCCGCCCGCAGGCCCTTGGTGATGCCGTGGGCGCCGGTCTGGCTGTAGGAGAAGTCCAGTATGCGGCGCATGTGCTCCCACACGCTGCCCTCGCCGCCGTCGGCGTAGGGGACGACCTGGTCCATGAAGCCGGCGTCGCCGGTCTCCCGCGCGTACTCCACGATGGCGGGGATCAGCCACAGCGCGTCGTCGGCACAGGCGTCGCCGATGCCGTGCACCCGCTTGTTGTCCCCGGCCTTGGGTACCACGGTGGGGGACCAGTCCTCCTCCTTATCCTTGCCCTCAAACCAGGCGGGGTCGAACAGGTGCAGGCCGTAGCCGGTGCGCGTCAGTCCGTTCAGCAGCTGGGTGATCCGCATCCTGCAGCCCTCCGGCTCGGCGTGGGGGATGCACATGGCGTCCTGGGCGGTGTCCCGGAAGCCGAGGCCCGTGCGGCCGCCCACCTCGATAAACGACGCGAAGCGGGAGAACAGCACGTTCACCTCGCTCTGGTACAGGTTCCAGATGTTCAGGCTGCGGTTCATGTTCTCGTGGGGCGTGGACACCGACAGCGCGCCCAGCTTGCCGTCCCAGAAGCGCCGCAGGTCCTCGAAGGCCCGGTCCGTTCCCTCGAAGTCGTAGCGGCGGCGGACCCTCTCCGCGGCGTCGCCCCGGCCCGTGCCCAGGTAGAACAGCACCCGCTTCTCCTCGCCGGGGGCCAGCGCCAGCCGCTTCATCAGCGCGCCCACGGGGTTGCCGCCGTCCTCGCGGCCGCCCGTCAGCCCGCGCTCCACGCCCAGGGGGTTTGCTTCGGTGCGGTAGGGACCGATGAAGCCGTCCCGCGTGCCCTCATAGCCGTCGGGCACGAAGGAGGCCGCCAGGAACTGGAAGCTGTCCGGCTCGTAGTGCAGCTCGCACACGGCGGCGTGATTCTCCATGAACGATCCGGCGCAGTACAGGCTCATCTGGAAGTTCTGGTTGTCGATGTCGATGCTGTGGAACGAGAATTCCACATAGCCGGTCACGTCGATGGTGCGGGGGCGGTCCGAATCGTTGCGCAGGCGCACGTCGAAGATCTCCACCGGATCGTCCCCGCCGTATTCCCGGGGGATAAACAGCGTCTGGCTGGCGGATATGCCGTTGTACCGGCAGGTGAAGGTGGAATAGCTGAGCCCGTGGCGGCAGGCGTATTTCGCCCGATCCAGCGGCAGGCCTGTGGGCTGCCAGCTGACGGACCAGTATTCGCCGCTGTCCGCGTCCCGAAGGTACACATAGTGGCCGGGACAGTCCATCGGCACGCCGTTGGGCCGGAAGCGGGTGATGCGGTGGAACTGGGGCGAATCCAGCCAGCAGTAGCCCCCCGCGTTGTGGGAGATCACCGCCCCCATCCGCTGGGTGCCCAGGTAATTGGTCATGGAAAAGGGCGCGTCCACCCGGTCGATCACATACTCCCGGGCCGCGTCGTCAAAATAGCCGTAGCGCATGGTGTGCCTCCTGCAGTCTATTTTACAGTAAACTCATTGTAAACGCAACGGCCAAAAAAGAAAATGGGTGGGGATGGCGTTTTGTTGTGCGGGGTTGGCGAGTGGGGGAGGGCGCGGGTCAGCGCCTGTTTTCCGGGATCGTCATTTTCACCGCGGTGCCGCCCCCCTCGCGGGGCGTGATCGTCAGCTGTCCGCCGCACATCAGCTTCAGGCGCTGGCGGATGTTGGCCAGGGCGATGTGGGGCTCGTCGTCGTCGGCGGGCTCATAGCCGGGGCCGTTGTCCTCCACGAGGATCAGGCTGCCGTCGTCGGTTTCCCGGGTTTGTATGCGGATGCGCAACAGGTCGCCGTCCGGGTCCAGGCCGTGTTTGACGGCGTTTTCCACGATGGGCTGCAGCGTCAGCGGCGGCAGGCGGAACAGCGTGTGGGACGTGTCGTATTCCACGAAGAGCATGCCCTCGAACTGGGTCTGCTCCACGGCGAGGTAGGCGCGGGTGTGCTCCAGCTCCTCGGAGAAGGGGATGGTATCCCCGCTGGCGATGGCGGTGAAGTTCTTGCGCAGGTAGGTGGTGAAATCCAGCGTGACCTGCTTGGCCTTCTGGGGGTCCTGGTCGCAGAGGTAGTAGATGCTCATCATGGTGTTGTAGATGAAGTGGGGCCGCATCTGCAGCACCATGATGCTGGCGCTCTCGTGGGCGATCTCCCGCTGCTGGCGCCGGTACTGGTCGATCTCGTCCAACAGTATGATGCCGATCATCACCAGCGCGCAGATGGAAATGCCGATGTCGATGAACAGCGGAACGAACACGAACATGTGGATGAGCATGGCGAGGGTTATGGGAAGCAGGTAGATCAGGAAGGCGTGGAAGCGCTTTCCTGAAAGCACGCTTCGCCTGCGCAGCACGAAGGCCAGGTTCAATATCAGCACCGCGACCATTGGCGCCAGCAGCAGCGGGTGCCAGGAGCTGCGGTAGAACAGGCAATCCGGCGTGACATAGTAGAACACGGTGGTGAACTGGGCGATCACCAGCAGTATGAAATAGACGCACCACAGTATGGACACGGCGCGCAAAAGCGCGCTGCCCCGCGGGTTCTCCCCACAGCAGCGCAGCAGGTAGACCGTCAGCATGGGCATCAGGATCGAGACGAGCAGGTACTCCATACAGGTGGCGGCCTTTTCCATCCGCACCAGCGCCGGGTTCCCGTAGGCCACGGCGTCCATGAACACGGCGCCCATGCACAGCAGCAGCACCGAGAAGTAGGCGATAAAGAAGCGCCTGCTCCATCGGTCGAGGCCGGGCATGCTGACGGCGACCCCGAGGCCCAGCGCCATCACCAGCACCATCACGCCGCCCACGAAGTAATACACCAATAACATCCAATCCGTCATTCGCCCGCGCCTCCTTCCTTTCAACAGTTTAACCGCTGACGCCGATAAATGCAAGGGGCTGTATGTATCGATCATGAAGCAAAGCAGCCCCGGACGCGCGTCCGGGGCTGTCGTGGTATCGGTTGCTTACTTCGAGGCCATGTAGGCGGCGAGCTGTTCGTTGGCGGCGTCCAGGTATTTCTGCATGCCGTTGGCGTCCAGGGCCTCCAGGAAGGCGGGCAGCTCGGTCTCCGGGTCCAGCGCGCCGGCGTCCAGGGCCAGGGCGTACTGGGCGGCCACGGTGCCCAGGGCGGCCATCTCGTTGGCGACACCGGAGTTGTCGAAGATGAAGCCGGAGGCGGGGATGGACTTGGCGCTCGCGTAGTAGGCCTTGAAGGCCTCGCGGAAGCCCTTGCCCTCGGTGCTGGTGTCGGGCAGGATGGTCACGTTGCCCATGCCGTTGGTCCAGGGGCTGTAGGTGGCGCGGGCGTCGGGATCGAATACCACCAGGCCGTCGTCGTCCAGGGTGTAGTGGATGCCCTCCACGCCGTAGTTCAGCAGGGTCATCAGGGTGGGATCGCTGTTCAGCAGGGCCAGGAACTTGAAGCTCTCCACCGGGTGCTCGCTGGCGGTGGAAATGGCCATCATCGCGCCCTGGGAAACGGTGGCGTCCATGTAGGGCTCGGTGCAGGGCACGAAGGCGACCTCGATGCCGCGGTCCAGCGCGAACTCATAGCCGTAGGAGTAGCTCTGAGTGCCGATCAGGTAATCGCCGATGTTCTGGGCGTTGGTGCGGGTGTCGTTGCTGGTCTCGGCCACGGCCAGGGCGGGATTGACATAGCCGGCCTCGTAGTACTCGTGCATCTTCTCGACGAACTTCCTGTACTCCTCGGTGGCGAACTTGTTCAGCAGCACGTTGCCGTAGGGGCCGTCCTGGGAGACGTCGTCCTGGTTCAGGTACAGGCTGAGCAGGTTGGCGTCGCCCGAGTCGCCGGCCACGATGATGGAGCCGGTCACCATGCGCTCCAGCACCATGGGCTCCACCAGGAAGGGATAGAAGGAATCGCCCTTGACCTCCTTGGCCTTGGCGAACAGCTCGCCGAAGTCATAGAAGCTCATGGCCTTGAAGTCGTCCAGCGTGTAGCCCAGCTCGTTGAGCAGGGTCACGTTCACGTCCCAGGTGTTCTGGGTGGCGGTGTCCTTGAAGCCGTTCACGGCGTAGATGCCCACGCCTTCGGCGCCGTTGACGGTGGCGGCCTGCATCAGGTGCTCGGGGATGGCGGCCACCAGGTCTGCGCCGTACTCTGCGATCAGATCGTCCAGCTTCACGAAGTAGCCGTCGCGGGCATACTTGTTGTATTCATCCGCGCTCCAGGAGGAGGTGAACAGCATGTCCACGTCCTTGTTGCCGCCGGTCAGGGCGTCGGTGGCCTTCTGGTCGAAATCGCCCCAGGTGCCCCAGATGACCTCCAGCTTCGCGCCGACCTTATCGGCAATGTATTCGTTCACGGCCTCCAGTACGGCGGTGTCGTCGGTGACGTTGCTGCCATGGAACATGATGGTGATGGTGGGCAGGTCCTCCGCCAGCGCGAAGCTGGAGGCGACGAGGATCATGGCCAGGGCCAGGATCAGGGCAAGCAGTTTCTTCATGGGAATATCCTCCTTATATTTGCAGATGGCGGGGCCATCATGCGATTCAGAATCATCCCTTGACCGATCCCACGGTCAAGCCGGCGACCACGTAGCGCTGGAAGAAGGGATAGGCGCAGGCGATGGGCACCACGATGAACACCACCAGGGCCATCTTCAGGCTTTGGCTGGGCAGGTTGCGGGCGGCCTTGGCGGCGTCCGCGCCCAGCATGCCGGCGTTCTTGGCCAGGAAGTCGGCGTTGCGCTGCATCCGCATCAGCAGGTATTGCAGCGGGATCACATCCATGTTCTTGGTGATGTACAAAAGCGACAGGAACCATTCGTTCCAAAAGGCCAGCGCGTTCAGAAGCGCGATGGTGGCGATGGCCGGCTTCACCACCGGCAGCACCACCTGCGCAAGCGTGCGGTACTCGCCCGCGCCGTCGATGGTGGAGGCCTCGATCAGCTCCCGGGGCACGGTGGTCTGGAAGAAGGTGCGCATCACGATGATGTTGAAGGGGTTGAACAGCATCGGCACGATCAGCGCGGCGTAGCTGTCGTTGAGGCCCAGCATCTGCCTGCACACCACCACGGTGGGCACCAGGCCGCCGCCGAAGATCATCGTGAAGAAGCTGAGGAAGTTGAAAAAGTTCCGGTATTTGAAGTCCTTTCGGTACAGCGGATAGCTGTAGAGTATGCAGATGATCACGCTGAGCAGCGTGCCCACGATGGTGATCAGGAAGGAGTTGAAGTAGCTCAGCCACAGCTGCCGTCCCAGCGCCAGCACGTAGTTGTAGGCCTGAGTGGACCAGCTCAGCGGCGCGAAGGAATAGCCGATCTGGCGGATGCTGTCCTCCGAGGAGAAGGAGATCACGATCACGAATACGAACGGTATGATGCACAGCAGCGCGAACAGCCCCAGCACGATGTGGAACGCCGCCTGCGCGCCGGGCCCGAAGGCGTTCAGGGCCGCAACCCTTTGTTTCTGCGCTTTTTGCATGATGCTCCCTCCTTGAATGATTGGGAATTGGGAATCAAAGTCAGCGGTTCACGTTCAGGGGATCCATGGGAGGGGTACCCATAATTCCCCATTCCCAATTCCCCAATGTTTAAAACAGCGAGCTTTCCGAATCGATCCTGCGCACGATCAGGTTGGTGGTCACGATGCAGAAGCATCCCACCACGCTTTGCAGCAGGCCGGCCGCGGAGCTCATGCCGATGTTGTGGGTGTTGGAATAGGTGTTGTACACATAGGTGTCGATGACCTGGGTCACCGGGTACAGCGGGCCGGAGTTCTGGGGCACGTTGTAGAACAGGCCGAAGTCGGCGTTGAAGATCTTGCCCACGGACATGATCAGCAGGATCACGATCATGGGCCGTATGCCCGGCAGCGTCACGTGCCACACCTGCTGGGGCTTGGTGGCCCCGTCCACGGCGGCGGCCTCGTACAGCGTGGTGTCGATGCCGGTGATGGCCGCCAGGTACAGCACGCTGGAGTAGCCCACGTTCTTCCACAGGTTGGAAAGCGTCAGTATCAGCGGCCACCAGGTGGTGGTCATGTAGAACTGAGTGGGCCTGAGCCCCAGGCTCTTTTGGATGGAGGGGATCATGCCGCTGGTGGGATCCAGGAACGCCAGCACGAAGTAGCTGGCCACCACCCAGCTGAGGAAGTAGGGGAAGAACATCATCGTCTGGTAGGCCTTGGCCATGAAGCGGTTCTTCAGCTCGCTCATCATCACGGCAAAGAGCACCGCGATCACCAGCACCAGCACGATCCACACCGCGTTGTACAGCAGGGTGTTGCGGATCATCCGCGCGGTGTTGGTGTTGCTGAGGAACTGGAAGTTGCCCAGGCCCACCCAGTCCGACTTGATCAGGTTGTTCCAGAAGGTGTTGGGCTTCTGGGCCTTGTAGTCCTTGAAGGCGATGATCACGCCCATCATGGGCAGGTAGCGCAGCAACAGCAGCCAGATCGCCCCAGGCATCACCATCGTCAGCAAGAAAAAGTCCTTCTTGCTGAACCTGCGCCGCGCGCGCGTCGCCGCCTTGCCGCTGTAGCCCGTCATGGCCGATTCCCTCCCGCGTTTGTTTGTTAAGGATATTATAACGGCAGGACAAGGAAAATGCATCGTCCGGCCTTGGCTTTTGTTGTCGGGGCTTGCCAAGTTGGACAGTGGGCGACAAATGTGATACAATAAGGCACAAAGGCAAATCGTCCATAGAAGGGGATGCGGATATGTATTCGGAAAAGCTTGTGGTGCGCACGCGGGACTGCGATTTGAACGGCCGGTGGAAGCCCTCGGCCATACTGGAGGCCATGCAGGAGACGGCCATCGCCCACTGCGACGAGATCGGCCTGGGGCGCTCGGTGACCGACGCCCGGGGCGTGGTGTGGGTGCTGTCGCGCCAGCGCGTGGCGCTTTCCCGGCTGCCCAGGATCGGGGAAAGGTATACCCTTGAAACCTGCGCGATGCCGCTGAAGCACCTGTTCTTCCCCAGGGCCCATGTTTTCCGGGACGCGGAGGGCGGGATCATCGGCACGGCCTGCGGGCTGTGGCTGCTGATGGATGTGGAGACGCGCACCGCCACCCAGGAGGCGTACATCGTGGAGCACATGCCCATCGAGGACCCCGGGTGCGAAGTGGGCATGCCCGGCATGGCCCGGCCGCTGAACGACGCGCCCACCGTGGGCCGGGTCGAGCCGCGTTTTACCGAGTTTGACCTGAACGGCCACGTGAACAACGCCCGGTACATGGATTGGTGCTGGAACGCCCTGGGCTTCGACGGCCTGGCCCAGCGGGAGCTGGCCGCCTTCGACGTGAACTACGATCGGGAGGTGCGCCGGGGCGAGGTGATCGAGACCCGCCTGTGCGTCGAGGGGGACCGGGTGTCCTTCCACGGCATGGCGAACGGCGCGCGGTGCTTCAGCATCGGCATCACGCTGCGTCAAACGGATTACATGTACAGGCCGTAGCGCCGGAAACCAAAGAGGAACCATTACCCGGGAGGAGAACATGCCGGATATTCCTGGCGATAAGAAAGTCGTTTGTTTCCGATCAGCTGGATCTTGGCTTGACGGAAGAAGAAAGGGATCAGATTTCCGGGGACCGTGCCTGTAACATGGAAAACTACATCCCGTAACCCGGAGTCGTGGAGGTGCTGAAAACGCTCAGCGAAACGCATAAGCTCGGTATTATCTCCGATACCTGGCCAAGTATCGGGGCGCAGCTGGAGCATATCGGCATTTCACGGTATCTGTCTTTCTGCACATTCAGCTGCTTTGTCGGCGTGTTCAAACCGGATAAACGCATGTACCTGGACGCACTGAACAAGTGCGGCGTCCCCGCCGGGGAAACCGTATTCATTGATGATGACGTGCGTAATCTGGACGGTGCGGCGGCATTGGGTATTATGCCGATCCTGATCGTGGCCAATCCGGCTTCGGATGTGGAAACGAGCTATACAAAGATAAGGGATCTGAGAGAACTGATCCGTTAATGGCAGTACAGAACGGAAGCGGACGAACGGAAAACCGGGGCTTGTATGTTCAAACAGATTAACTTTCAGGTTGATCAGGCACTAGAGTGTGTTTCTAAATTCCCCAAGATGCATTTTCGGCGCCTTGAACTGCATTTCTGCGTTGGTTTCCCTTGACTTAGCGCCACTA
>JBGUQG010000106.1:0-20513 GCA_045130815.1 Christensenellales bacterium | reverse complement strand
AAGATGATCGGCGACGGCATGGACCTGTCCACCGCGGACCGCATGATGATCCAGGTGCCCATGTTCCACTGCTTCGGCATGGTGCTGGCCATGACCGCCACCATGACCCACGGTGGCACGATCCTGCCGATCCCCTATTTCAGCCCGAAATCCAGCCTGGCCTGCATCCACAACGAGCACATCACCGCCTTCCACGGCGTGCCCACGATGTTCATCGCGATGCTCAGTCACCCGGACTTCGAGAAGACCGACTTCAGCCACATGCGCACCGGCATCATGGCGGGAAGCCCCTGTCCCATCGCCGTGATGCGCGAGGTGGTGGAGAAGATGCACATGCCGGAGATCGTGATCGTCTACGGCCAGACCGAGGCGTCCCCCGGCTGCACCATGAGCCGCACCACCGACCCGCTGGAGGTGCGCGTGGCCACCGTGGGCAGCGCCTTCCCGGAGGTGGAGTGCAAGATCGTGGATCCGGAGACCGGCGAGGATTGCCCGGACGAGGTGATCGGCGAGTTCGTGGCCCGGGGCTACAACATCATGAAGGGCTACTACAAGATGCCCAAGGCCACCGCCGCCGCCATCGACAAGGACGGCTGGCTGCATACCGGCGATCTGGCCTGCCGCACGCCCGAGGGCAACTACCGCATCACCGGGCGGCTGAAGGACATGATCATCCGCGGCGGCGAAAACATCTACCCCAAGGAGATCGAGGAGTTCATCTACACCCACCCGAAGGTCTCCGACGTCCAGGTCATCGGCGTGCCCGACAAGGCCATGGGCGAGGAGATCATGGCCTGCATCATCCTCAAGGAGGGCGAGAGCATGACCGTGGACGAGATGAAGCAGTACGTGCTGGACCACATGGCCAAGCACAAGGTGCCCAAGTACATCGAGTTCGTGGACGGCTTCCCGATGAACGACGCCGGCAAGATCCAGAAGTACAAGATGCGCGAAATGGCCGTGGAAAAGCTGGGCCTGCAGAAGGACGCGGCGATAGAGACGGCGTAAAATTGGTTTGGCGGGGGACCTGCTTCCCCCGCCAAGACCACCCCTTTGACAGATTTTGCTTGAGCCTGAAGGCTCTGGCCGCAAAATCTGCAAGGTAGCTTTTTTCACTCTGGTCGACAGGCTCCCTGCCGTGAAAAAAGCCCCGCCCGCGGCGTACATGCCGCCGCGTACGATTGAAGATCGGGGCGCTGCCTCCTTCCGGTGTCCCTGGCGAGTTGGCCGGGGCCCCAAAAGCCTTCCCCAGCAGGCGAAGCCTGCGGTTCAGGGGAAGGTGGCTGGCCGCAGGCCAGACGGATGAGGTCGCTGCCCATCCCGGCGGAGGGACCTGGACGTAGCGAACATCGCCCCGGCAGAAAGCAGCGATTCGATAGACCGGGATTTGCGGAGGCGCGTATGGAATTAATCAGGATATGTTCGGAAGACGTGGACAGGATCGCCCCTCTTGTGGCCGCGTTTCGGATGCAACTAAAGGCCTATAAGGGAATCGGGTCGCGGCTGGATGTTGAAGCAAGCAAGGAAGAGATCCTTGATTTCCTGAATTCCGGTTTTCCCGTTTTCGCCGTTGAGGACAATGACGCCCTGGTGGGTTATATCGTATGCAGGATTGACGAGCCCTGCCTGTGGGTGGAGCATATCTTTGTCAAAGAGGATTGTCGAAGAAGGGGCGTTGCCACGATGCTTTTCCACAAGGCTGAGGAGATAGCGGCATCCATGGGCGAAGATACCGTCTATAACTTTGTTCATCCGAACAACGAAAACATGATTCAATTTCTCCGCTCGAAGGGATACACGGTTCTGAATATGATTGAAATCAGAAAGCCTTACGAGGGTGAAAAGCTCACCACAACCATTCACGTCGAGAAGGAAGCCTTTGACTATTAGATTCCAGCTTTTGATCTTTCTCCCTTCAGTAAGAAAAGGAGGCCCTCCCCATGACCGAGAAGAAACAACCCATCTACGTCACCCTGGACGGCAACGAAGCCGCGGCCTACGTGGCCTATGCCTTTACCGAGATCGCCGCCATCTATCCGATCACGCCCTCAAGCCCCATGGCGGGCAAGACGGACGTGTGGTCGGCGAAGGGGAAGCAGAACCTGTTCGGCCAGCCGGTGCGGCTGGTGGAGATGCAGAGCGAGGCCGGCGCGGCGGCGGCGGTGCACGGCGCGCTGCAGACCGGCGCGCTGGCGACGAGCTTCACATCGTCCCAGGGGCTTATGCTGATGATTCCGGTGCTGCACCGCATCGCGGGCGAGCGCCTGCCGGGCGTGCTGCACGTGGCGGCCCGCACGGTGGGCGCCCACGCGCTGTCGATCTTCGGCGATCATTCCGACGTGATGAGCTGCCGCAACACCGGCTTTGCCATGCTTTGCTCCGGCAGCGTGCAGGAGGTCATGGACCTGGCGGGCATCGCCCACCTGGCCGCGATCAGGGGCCGCGCGCCGTTCATGCACTTCTTCGACGGCTTCCGCACGTCCCACGAGATCGACAAGGTGCAGCAGGTGTCCTACGACGACCTGGAGGCGCTGATCGACGCCGACGCGCTGGACGCCTTCCGCGCCCGGGCGCTGAACCCGGAGCACCCGATGATCCGCGCCACCGTGCAGAACCCGGACATCTTCTTCCAGGTGCGCGAGGCCAGCAACGCCGACTATGCCGCGCTGCCCGACATCGTGGAGGGCTACATGACCAGGCTGGGCGAGGCCACGGGCCGGACCTATCACTGCTTCGACTACTACGGCGCGCCCGACGCCGAGCGCGTGGTGGTGGCCATGGGCTCCGTGTCCGGCTGCGTGCAGGAGACGGTGGACGCCCTGAACGCCGCGGGGGAGAAGGTGGGCTTTATTCAGGTGCACCTGTTCCGGCCCTTCGACGTGAAGCGCTTCGCGGCCGCGCTGCCCGGGACCGTGAAGGCCGTGGCTGTGCTGGACCGCACCAAGGAGATGGGCTCCGCCGGCGAGCCGCTGTACCAGGACGTGTGCACCGCGCTTCGCGGCAGGAGCGACCTCACCGTGGTCGGCGGGCGCTACGGCCTGTCCAGCAAGGACACCACCCCGGCCCAGATCGCCGCGGCCTTTGAGAACCTGCGGGCGGAGTGTCCGGTGAACAGCTTCACCGTCGGCATCACCGACGACGTGACCCACCTGTCCCTTGCCGACGTGCCGGTGGACGTGGGCGGCTCGGGCGTGGTCAGCTGCAAGTTCTGGGGCCTCGGCGGCGACGGCACCGTGGGCGCGAACAAGAACACGGTGGAGATCATCAATTCCCACACCCCGAAGTTCGCCCAGGCCTATTTCGAGTACGACGCGAAGAAGAGCTTCGGCGTCACCAAGAGCCACCTGCGCTTCGGCGACGCGCCGATCCGGGCCTCCTACTACGTGAAGTCCGCGGACTTTGTGGCCTGCCACAACCCCACCTATATCGAAAGCTACGACATCGCCGGGGAGGTCAAACCCGGCGGCACGCTGCTGCTGAACTGCCCGTGGACGGGGGAGGAGCTGGACAGGCGCCTGCCCGCCGCCGCGAAGCGGGATATCGCAGGCAAGGGCCTGAAATTCTATGTGATAGACGCGGTGAAGATCGCCGAGCGCCTGGGACTGGGCAATCACTTCAACATGGTGCTGCAATCGGCGTTCTTCCACCTGATGCCCGTCATCCCGGTGGAGGATGCCGTGGGCTACATGAAGGACGCCGCCACCAAGACCTACTTCGCCAAGGGCGAGGAGGTGGTCAACAAGAACCTGGCCGCCATCGACGCGGGCGCGGAGGGCCTGGTGCGGGTGGAGGTGCCGGAAGGCTGGAAGGACGCGGCGGACGCCCCCGCGCCCAAGCGGGACGTGCCCGAGGTGGTTACGAAGCTGTTGGACCCCATCAACGCCCAGAAGGGCGACGACCTGCCCGTGAGCGCCTTCAGGGGCTACGAGGACGGCGAGATGGACATGGGCCTCACTGCCTATGAAAAGCGGGGCATCGCCACCCGCGTGCCCGTGTGGGATGCGGAAAAGTGCATCCAGTGCAACCGGTGCAGCTATGTGTGCCCCCACGCGGTGATCCGGCCCTACCTGCTCAGCGAGGCGGAGAAGAGCGCCGCGCCCGAGGGCATGTCCGTCGTTCCTGCCAAGGGCAAGGGCGCCGAGGGGCTGTGGTTCGCCATGGCGGTGTCGGGCCTGGATTGCACCGGCTGTGGGTCCTGCCAGAACGTGTGCCCCGCCAAGGACAAGGCGCTGACCATGACGCCCGTGGCCGAGGCGGCGGACACGACGGAGGCATGGGAGTACGCGCTGAAGCTGACGGACAAGGGCGACGTGTTCGATCCCTACACCGTGAAGGGCAGCCAGTTCCGCCAGCCGCTGCTGGAGTTCTCCGCCGCCTGCGCGGGCTGCGGCGAGACGCCCTACGCCAAGCTGCTGACCCAGCTGTACGGCGATCGGGTGTACTGGGCCAACGCCACCGGCTGCTCCCAGGCCTGGGGCAGCGCCATGCCGGGCATCCCCTACACGGTGAACAAGTGCGGCCACGGCCCGGCCTGGAGCAATTCGCTGTTTGAGAACAACGCGGAGTTCAGCCTGGGCATGGTGCTGTCCGTGAAGCAGCAGCGGGAGGCCGAGAAGCTGCGCGTTCAGGCCTACCGCGCGAGCTGCGACGACGAGGCCGTGAACGCCGCCATCGACAACTGGCTTTCCACCTACGATGATTTTGACGCCTCCGCGCCCGCCAGCGCCGCGCTGATCGGGGCGCTGCAGGGCCGCGGGGACGAGGCCGCGCGGGCGATACTGCGCTATGGCGACATGCTGTCCAAGAAGACCTTCTGGATGTACGGCGGCGACGGCTGGGCCTACGACATCGGCTTCGGCGGCCTGGACCACGTGGTGGCCAGCGGCGAGAACGTGAACGTGCTGGTGGTGGACACCGAGGTCTATTCCAATACCGGCGGCCAGAGCTCCAAGGCCACGCCCGTGGGCGCGGTGGCCCAGTTCGCGGCCAGCGGCAAGAAGCGCCCCAAGAAGGACCTGGGCGGCATGCTGATGACCTACGGCAACGTGTACGTGGCCCAGGTGGCCATGGGCGCGGACTACAACCAGCTGGTGAAGGCCATCCGCGAGGCCGAGAATTTCGACGGCCCCAGCGTGATCATCGCCTACGCCCCCTGCCAGAGCCACGGCCTGAAGTGCGGCATGGCCAGGGTGCAGGACGAGATGAAGCGCGCCGTGGAGGCCGGCTATTGGCACCTGTACCGCTACAATCCCGTGGCCGAGCCCAGGTTCACCCTGGATTCCAAGGCCCCGACGCTTCCCTACGAGGAGTTCCTGGACGGCGAGGTCCGCTACGCTTCATTGAAGCGCACCTTCCCGGAAAACGCGAAGGCATTGTTCGCCGAAGGCGCGAAGCTGGCCAGGGAGCGGTATGAGAAGCTGAGCAGGGAATAGAACGAAAGACACAGGAACGCTTCTTGTGTAACCGTCCCCGCTGTGTCCTCTTCTATATACGCAAACAGTATTAAGGGTATAAAACGGCAGGATTGAATTGAGAGTGGTTCAGGGTTTGCCACGTCCCCTTCACTGCGTTCAGGGTCCTCGCAATGACATGGCGGGAGGCACATCGTCCCTCCCCGATCCATGTCATGCGGGGAGACCCCGAAGGGGTTGACGAGGCAATCCGGTTGCTCCCTTATTCATCCGACCCCAAAAATCCGGCTCCCGCGCGATCGCGGGAGCCGGACGGCGTTCTGTCGATCAGTAGTTATAGACCTCGGTGAAGGCTATGGCGTCGAAGCCGGCGGGCTTGATATCCTTGGCGGCCAGGGTCTTCAGCACGTTCTGGTCCACATACAGGGGGAACACGGCGGCGGAGCCGGGCAGCATGCCGATGTCGGAGTAGTTGTTCACCACGTAGAGCACCTCGCCCGTCTCGCCGAGAATCGCGCCGGTGACCCGCATGTCGAACACGGTCTCATCCGTGTCGTTGGTGACGGTGGCGTACATCTTGGGGTAGCCGCCGTTGCGGGGGTCGTTCTCCACGTATTCCACCTCCACGGGGAAGCGGGTCACGGTGTAGTACAGGTCGTTGCTGATGTTCAGGTCCAGCACATAGTCGGCGACGTCGTTCGCGGAGACGCCGGACTCCAGCCACATGCTCTTGGAGATGTAGGTGGATTCGCCGGGCTGCAGGATGCTGGGCTCGCAGTTGATGTACTCCTCGGAGGCGATCAGGTCGTCGCTGGCGTTGTAGAGCTCGAACTTCGGATTGGTGACGTTCACCGGCTTGTCGCTGGTGTTCTCCACCCGGCCGTAGACGTAGATGACGTCGTTGCCGCCCTCGTACTCGCTGACATAGGGCACGAAGGTCTCGCCCCAGATGGTCAGCTTGTCGCGGGCCACGGTGCGGTGGGGCGTCTCGGGCGCGGGCTCGGCCTCGGGCTCGGCCTCGGCAGCCTCGGCAGCCTCGGCTTCGCCTTCGGTGGCGGCCTCCTCGGCGGCGGGTTCCTCGGCGGCGGGTTCCTCGGCCGCGGGGGCGGCGGAGTTGCCATGGCTGTCGATGGCGGCGTCGGCGTAGAGCGCGGCGGTGTCGGCGTCGGTGGCGATGCCGGTCTCCTCCAGGCCGTTGGCCGCCTGGAAGGCCTTCAGGGCGGTCTCGGTCTTGGCGCCGAAGTCGCCGTCGGCGCTGCCGGTCAGGTAGCCCAGGTCGATCAGCCGCTGCTGCAGCTGCTTCACGTCGTCGCTCTTGTCGCCCTTCTGCATGTCCGCCAGGGCGGGGATCGCCAGCGCGCAGATCAGCGCCAGGCACAGGACCAGGGTGGTGATTCTCTTCATGGGGAACGCCTCCTCGTATTTCATTCGGGGATACCAACTCTATTTTACCATATTTTCGCTGAATTTCAATAGACTGAACATATTTTTGCCGGGATGAGGAAGATCGCTCAGCCCAGCGCGCAGTCCAATGCCATCATCACCGTGAAGCCCAGGGCGAACATCAGCGTGCCCAGGTTGGAGTGGGCGCCGGCCTGGGTCTCGGGGATGAGCTCCTCCACCACCACGTACACCATGGCCCCGGCGGCGAAGGCCAGCATATAGGGCAGGGCGGGCACGATCAGGGAGGACAGGTAGATGGTCAGCAGCGCGCCCAGGGGCTCCACCGCGCCGGAGAGCACGCCGTAGAGAAAGCTGCGGCCGACGCCCGTGCCCTCGGCCCGCAGGGGCATGGAGATGATCGCGCCCTCCGGGAAGTTCTGGATCGCGATGCCCAGCGCCAGCGCCAGCGCTCCGGCGGCGGTGATGCCCGGCCGGCCCTGCAGCAGCCCCGCGTACACCACGCCCACGGCCATGCCCTCCGGCAGGTTGTGGATCGTCACCGCCAGCACCAGCTTCGTGGTGCGGCGGAAGGCGCTGCGGGGGCCCTCCTCCTCGTTCAGGCCCGCGTGCAGGTGGGGGACGGTCCTGTCCAGCAGCAGCAGGAACAGCACGCCGATCCAGAAGCCCGCCACCGCCGGGACGAAGGCGAATTTGCCCATGGACGCGCTCTGCTCGATGGCCGGCAGCAGCAGGCTCCACACCGAGGCCGCCACCATCACCCCAGCCGCGAAGCCCGTCAGCGCCCGCTGCACCATCGGGTTCAGCCTGCCCCGCATGAAGAATACGCACGCCGCGCCCAGCGATGTGCCCAAAAAGGGTATCAACAGCCCTTGCATAACTTGTATGTTCATATGTTCAAACCTCCTTCGGTTCTTCAGGATCATTATAGCGCGATAAAGAAGTTAGTTATATCTAATTTCTGTTAAATCGCATGAACCGATGAGGTATTGTATGCGGGGAGTGGGGGATGGGACACGGTGGACGGTGGACAAAGTGCTGTCCACCGCTCACCGTCCACTCCCTAACTCCGCCTCACCCCGTCGATCCAGGTCTCCACGACGCGGGTTTGCAGGGCGAACAGGGGGCCGTCGGTGAGTATGAAGTCGGCGTCCTTGCCGGGCTCGAGGGAGCCGACGCGGTCCCCGACGCCGATGTGGCGGGCGGGGTTGATGGTGACGGCCTTCAGGGCGTCGAATTCGGGCATGCCGGCGGCGACGGCCATGGCGGCGCACAGGCGCAGGTGGCTCTGCTGGGTGACGGGGCTGTCGGTGATGATGGATACCCGACAGCCGGCGGCGTTCAGCAGCACGGGGGTCTCCCAGCTCTTGTGCTGCAGCTCGATCTTGCTGGGCTGGCCGTCGGTGGGGCCGATGGCCAGGGGGACGTCGGCCTTCACCAGCTCGTCCACGATCAGCGCGCCCTCGGTCACGTGCTCCAGGGTCAGCTTCACGTCGAACTCCCGGGCGATGCGGATGGCGGTGAGTATGTCGTTGGCCTGGTGGGCATGGGCCTTCAGCGGGATCTGGCGGCGCAGCACCGGCAAAAGCGCGTGCAGCTTCAGGTCGAAGGCGGGGCGCTTGGAGACGTCGTCGCCGGCGGCGTCCAGCTTTTCCATGTACTCCCGGGCCCTGAACAGCGTCTCCCGCAGCTTCGCGGCGGTGCTCATGCGGCTGGAGATGCCCTTTTCCCGGTAGCAGCGCTTCGGGTTCTCGCCGAAGGCGCACTTCATGGCCGCCTCCGCCTTCAGGCACATGTCGTCGATGCAGCGGCCCACCGGCTTGAAGCAGGCGAAGGTGCCGCCCAGCACGTTGCTGCTGCCGGGGCCGGTGCACAGCGTGGTCACGCCGCCCCGCACCGCGTCGCGCAGCGATTCGTCGAAGGGATTGATGCCGTCGATGGCCCGCAGGTGGGGCGTCACCGGGTCGTTGTACTCGTTGTAGTCCTTGCCCTCGTAGCCGACGGCCCAGCCGTCCAGCCCGATGTGGCCGTGGGCCTCCACCAGCCCGGGCCAGACCTCCAGCCCCGCGGCGTCCACGACCTGCGCGCCCTCCGGGACCTCCAGCTTCGCGCCGATGGCCGCGAGCTTGCCGCCCTCCGCCAGCACATCGCCCACCCAGGGCTCGGCGTGCACACCGTCGTGGATCAGGCCGTTTCGTATCAGCTTCATGTGGATTGACCACCTTTCGTTTTTTGAATTATTATATCAGGTGACCAGCGGAATGTAAACGGCCTTCAATGAGAGTGGAGAATCGGATGGTCTCCCTTGAATCAAACAAATCCTGCGGGGATCTGAACCAAAACTCCACTCTACACTCTCCATTTTACTTCTCTCTCCCGATTTGGTATAATGTTGTCATCAATTCTGGGAGGCGGCAGCATGATCTATCTGGACCACGCGGCGACGACGCCGACGGACCCGCGGGTGATCGAGGCGACGGCGCGCTGTATGCGCGAGGCTTGGCTGAACCCTTCGGCGGCCTACGCCGGGGCGGGTGCGGCGCGGCGGGCGCTGCGCGAGGCCCGGGGCGCGGTGGCGGCGCTGATCAACGCCCGGCCCGAGGAGGTGGTGTTCACCTCCGGCGGCACCGAGGCCAACAACCAGGCGGTGGCGCTGGCCAGGGGCAGGCACGCGGTGGTGTCGGCCATCGAGCACGCCTCGGTGCTGCGCGCGGCGGCGGCGCTGTGCCGGGAGGTCACCCTGGTGCCCCCGGAGCCGGACGGGCGGGTGCGGCCCGGGGCGGTGCTGGACGCGCTGCGCCCGGACACGGGTCTGGTGAGCGTGCAGCTGGCCAACAACGAGACGGGGATGCTGCAGCCGGTGGCGGAGATCGCGGCGGCGCTGCGGGCGCGGCGGGTGCCGCTGCACTGCGACGCGGTGCAGGCCGTGGGCCACATCCCGGTGGACGTGCGGGCGCTGGGGGTGGACCTGCTGAGCCTGTCCGGCCACAAGCTGTACGGTCCCCGGGGCGTGGGCGCGCTGTTCGTGCGCCGGGGCGTGCCGCTGAAGCCGCTGATCCATGGCGGGGGCCAGGAGCTGGGCCTGCGGGCCGGCACCGAGAACCTGCCCGCCGTCGTGGGCCTGGGCGTGGCCGCGGCGCTGGCCGCCGAAGATATGGACGGGCGCGCCGCGCGGGAGCGGGCGCTGCTGGACATGCTCTGCGCCGAGGTGCAAAGGCGCGTGCCCGGAAGCCGCAGGCTGGGGGAGGGCGACAGGACGGGGGGCGACCTTCGCCTTCCCGGCGTGGCCGCGCTGCTGATCCCCGGGGTGAACTCCGAGCGTGCCGTCGCGAGGCTGGACCAAATGGGCATACAGGTGTCCGGCGGCGCGGCCTGCGCCAGCCGCGGGCACGAACCCAGTCACGTCTACCGCGCCATGGGCCTGAGCGATCGGGACGCCGCCTGCGTGATCCGCGTCAGCGTCGGCAGGGGGAATACGGAGGCGGAGATGCGGACCGCCGCGGAGGCGGTGGGGAGGATTAAGAATAAAGAGTGAAGAGTGGATACACTCTCCACTCTCATCAAAAAACCACCGGCTTTCCGGTGGTTTTTGACGCTATCTTTTCGGTCGTCCGCGTTTGACCTCGTAGAGGCTGCTGTCGGCGGCCTCGATCAGGTCGTTGGCGTTCATGCCGGGGTGGAACTCGGCCATGCCGATGCTGAAGGCCAGGGTATAGGGGCGATGGGCCTCGTCGTTCTGGGCGGCCAGCGCCTCGCGGATGCGGGCCACCAGGGTCTCGGCCTCGGACTTGGTGGATTCGATCACCACGATGAACTCGTCGCCGCCGTACCGGGCGATGTAGGGCCGCCGCTTGAAGCCGCCGCAGGCCTGCTTCAGCGCCCGGGCCGCGCGCACCAGCGCGTCGTCGCCCTCCAGGTGGCCGTAGGTGTCGTTGATGGTCTTGAAGTAGTCCAAATCCATCATCAGCAGGAACAGCTTCTCGTCGTGGTTGATCAGCTTGTACTCCAAAAAGCCCAGCAGGTTCTGGCGGTTGTTCACCTGGGTCAGCTTGTCCAGGGAGATCTGCTGGGTGGAGGTGCCCATGAACAGGCACAGCAGCTCGATGGTGATGGCCACGCAGATCACCGGGATCGCCTCGCCCGCCGCCGACAGCGCCCAGGCGATCAGAATGCTGAGCGGGAAGGAGGCCACCAGGTGCTCGTGGCCGCGCTTGATCGGGTCGCTCTCGTTGCGGGAATGCAGCAGCAGCTTTACGCTGAAGAAGGTGGTGATCGCCACCAGCAGCCCCATCTCCAGGTGGAACAGGCCGTGGCGGTGATAGCCGTTCTCCACGCTGAGGGAGAACAGGCCCTGGGTCCACAGGTTGCTGATGATCAGCGCCGTCATCAGAAACAGCGGGATCATCAGCAGCAGCTGGCGCTTTTTCGTGGCGAACAGCGCGCCGCGGCACTCCGTGTCCGCGTAGCCGCACCAACAGAACACGCCCGCGCACAAAAACACGTGGTAGGCCGTCTTGAAGGTCCAGATCGCGGCGTTCGTCAGGAAGAAGCGGGGGAATACGTCGTTGAACAGCGTGAACAGCGCGTTGCTGACAAAGCTGATCAGGAAGCCGACCAGCATGGAGCCCAGCCACCGCTCTGACGTGGAATTCGACGAGCGCTGGGACGACCAGTAGCGGCACAGCCACACGATGGTCACGCAAAGCAGATAGATCTCCGCATACAGCACCGACGCCATGTTGCGGCCTCCCTTTCTCAAGGCTGTGCGCACAGCGCAAAATTTCTTGTTTATTATATCACAATTCGATCATTTTATCCATCATAATTTAACGATGATTCAATACTAAACTGTAAACAATTCGTTAATGTTACAATGTAACCGGAGCAGACGCCCGGACGTTTCGGGATGGCGGCCAAAAATGGATTTTTCCGGGACAATAACCGCCACAACGCCGATATTTTGTAAAACAACGTTGCAAACGCTTAAAACTCATGGTATAATTTACATGGTGTGTAATGCAGTAATGTGAAAGGATGTATCTCCATGTGTAGATCAGGATTGCTTCGCAAGGCGATGGTCGTCTTCCTGCTGGCGCTGCTGATGTTTGCCGTGGGGGCGGTCGCGCATGCCTCGTCCGAGGACGCCGTGTGGCCGGAGAATTCCGGCGAGGTGGTACAGCAGGACGGCAAGCTGGTGATCGACGCCAGCCATATGGATTTGGGCTACGTGATGTGCTGCGTGTCCGCGCCGACGAATCATCGCATGAAGGTACGCGTGGCCTACAAGGGGGCCCAGTTGACCTACGATTTGGACAACGAGGGCGACTATGAGGTCTTCCCGCTGCAGCTGGGGTCAGGAAACTACGAATTCTCGCTGTTTGAAAACGTAAAGGGTACCAAGTATTCCGCGGAGGGCAAGATCACGCTGTCGGCCCAGCTGAGCGACGAAAACGCCGCGTTCCTGGTTCCGAACCAGTATGTGGACTATGTGCGGACCACCAACGCGGTGCTGAAGAGCGACGAGCTGGCCACCCAGGGCGACATCTACAAAACGGTGTGCGACTTCATGGCCAACGAGTTCTCCTATGACTTTGTGCGCGCCAAGACGATCTCCCCCGGCGAGCTGCCCGAGATCGAGCAGTGCTTCGACAACCGCGCCGGCATCTGCCAGGACCTGTCCGCCGTGATGGTGTGCATGCTGCGCGTGCAGGGCATTCCCGCCAAGCTGATGATCGGATATGCCGACAAATATTATCACGCCTGGACGGTGGCGCTGGTGGACGGCCAGGAGGTCTTCTTTGACCCCACCGCCGCCGTGGGCGCGCTGAGCGGCATCAGAAAATATACAATAGAGAGATTCTACTGATCCAATACAGCACTTCAAACTTAGGAGGTTTATCACATGGCCGGAAAGGTAAAACGTGGGCTTGATTCTGCGGAACTGTCCAGCTTTTGCAGCCAGGTCGCGCTGATCCTCAGCGCGGGCCTGCCGCTGTACGACGGCATGGAGACCCTGGCGGAGACCACCCGGGGCAGCGAATACGCCGAACTGTATGAGAGCGCCAGCAAGGCCGTCACCGAGACGGGCTCGCTGTACCAGGCGCTGCAGAGGGATGACCGCTGGCCCACCTATCTGGTGGAAATGACCGGCATCGGCGAGCAGACCGGCCAGCTGGAGAGCGTGATGAACGGCCTGTCCGAGTATTACGCCCGCGAGGACCGCATCCGCTCGTCCGTGATCGGCGCGATCACCTATCCGCTGGTGCTGGGCGTGATGCTGGTGCTGATCATCGCCATCATGCTGTGGAAGGTGCTGCCCGTGTTCCAGCGCGTGCTGAACAGCATGGGCGCGGAAATGTCCGCCTCCGGCAGCGCGCTGATGCACCTGGGCTCCACCATCGGCTGGGTGGTGCTGGCCATCGTGGCCGTGGTGGTCCTGGCCGTGGTGGTCGGCGCACTGCTGATGAAGACCTCCGCGCGGGACAAGGTGCTGGCGCTGGTGCGCAGGCTGTTCCCGCCGATGCGCAACCTGAGCATGAAGCTGGCCTCCAGCCGCGTGGCCAGCGTGCTGTCCATGATGCTGCACAGCGGCTTCCCCACCAACGAAGCCTTCCGGCTGCTGCCCTCGGTGCTGTCTGACGGCGAGGCCGCCGACAAGGTGCAGGGCATCCGCAGGGACCTGGACAACGGCGCGGCCTTCGCAGACGCCATCTCCAGCTCCAAGCTGTTCGACGGCCTGCATGACCGCATGATCCGCATGGGCGTGGCCGCCGGCCGCGAGGACCAGGTGATGGCCAAGATCGCCGACCTGTATGAGGAACAGGTGGAGGACGGGATCTCCCGCCTGGTTTCCATCATCGAGCCCACCCTGATCGCCCTGCTGGCCGTGGTCATCGGCGCGGTGCTGCTGAGCGTGATGCTGCCGATGGCGGGCATCCTGTCCAGCATGCTGTAACAGAGGCCGCTGTAAAAGGAGGCGATGGGGTTGTTGGCATACAAGCGTGAAATCGCGATCGTGCTGGTGATGCTGCTGGTGCTGGTCGGCGCGTGGCTGCTGATCAGCCGCCTGGGCAACAAGAGCGGCGAGGCGCAGACCCAGTTCGTTACCGACGCCGTGCATAACGCCGCCCTCACCTGCTACGCGGTGGAGGGGGCCTATCCCACGGATCTGGAATACCTGCGCACCCACTACGGGCTGGCCTACGACCAGTCGCGGTATTTCGTGCGCTATGACGCGTTCGGCTCCAACCTGATGCCGGATATCTCGGTCACGGAAGTGGAGGCGAGCGGCACGTGAGCGGAAAGCAGAGAACGATCAACCACAGCATGCAGGGCGTTTTCGTGTTCGTGCTGCTGGGGATGTTTGCGGTGATGTCCACGCTGATGGTGCTGCTGGGGGCGCAGATGTACCGCAACACCGTGGAACATTCCGCCCGGAATAACGAGGGACGCGTGATGGCGGCCTACGTGCGCAGCATGGTGCGCGCCGAGGACGCCGACAAGGCCGTGTCCGTGGAGGATCAGAACGGGCTGACCACGCTGGCTCTGCGCGAGGAGCTGGACGGCGAGCCCTATGTCACATGGCTGTACTGCCACGAGGGCCAGCTGTACGAGCAGTTCACCAGCGAGGGCGACGATTTCGACCCCGCGGACGGCACGGCCATCTGCCCGGCGACCCGCTTTGAGCCGACGCTGACGGACAACCTTCTGACGGTGGACATGACGGACGGCAAGGGCCGGCAGAGCACTGTGCGGGTGGCCCTGCGCTGCGCGCGATAAAAGGAGTACAAGATGAGAAACAGAAATCGATCCAATGTGCTTCTGGTGGAGATCCTCATCGCGCTGCTGTTCTTCATGCTGTCGGCCACGGTGCTGGTGAGGGTGTTCGTCACCGCCAGGAACATGACCGTGCGCTCCGGCGTGCAATCCGTGGCCGTGTCCGAGGCCCAGAACGTGGCCGAGACGCTCTACGCCGCGGAGGATATCGACAAGACGCTGTCGGACATGGGCTTTTCCAGTTCCCACGGCGCGTGGAGCAAGGATTGCGGCGACTATTCGCTGTACGTGATGGGCGCATGGCGCGAGGCCGGGGCCGGCTCCCTGTGGGCGGGCGAGGTCAGCGCATTCTACAAGCTGCGCAACCCCGACAATCCCCGCCAGGAGGACGAGCAGATGTTCACGCTGGCCTGTACCCGGTATGAGGAGGTGGCGCTGCAATGAGGCGCAAGAGCAACGTGGCCTTCGGGCCCGGCGCGGCGTCGCTGATCCTGATCGTGGTCATCCTCAGCATGGGCGTGCTGGGCATGCTGGCGCTGATGAACGCCCGAAGCGACGCCAAGCTTTCCGACCGCAGCACCGCCGTGGTGGTGGCTGGCTATGAACTGAACGACCGCGCCGAGCGCCGCCTGGCCGAGCTGGACGGCGCGGCGGCGGAGTGCGCCGCCTCCTGCCAGGACGACGACGAATACATGAACGCCCTGCGCGGCAGACTGCCCGAGGGCATGCTGCTGGAGGACAGAACGGTCACCTGGTCGGAGACCGACGGCCTGCGCACGCTCAGCTGCGCGGTGGAGGTGCTGCCCCTGTCGGGCGGGCAGAGGCTGGCCTGGCGGTCCCATCGCCTGACCGCGGTGACGGAGGAAATATGGAACTGAAAGAGATACTGCAAAAGGCCTATGAGCTGGGCGGATCGGATATCTTCATCGTGCCCGGCGCCCACGTGACCTGCAAGGTGAAGGGCGACATGGTGCCCCTGACGGAGGAGATCGTCAAGCCCGCCGGCTCCGAGGAGCTGGTGCGCGCCGCCTACGAGCTGGCCCACCGCGACATCGCCAAGCTGCACGAGGAGGGCGACGACGATTTCTCCTTCGCGCTGGCCGGCCTCAGCCGCTTCCGCTGCAACGCCTACATACAGCGCGGCACCGTGGCGGCGACCTGCCGCATGGTGGCCTTCGGCCTGCCGGACCCGCGCTCGCTGGGCATCCCGGACCTGGTGATGGAGCTCACCAAGAACCTGAACGGCATGATCCTGGTCACCGGCCCCGCCGGCAGCGGCAAGAGCACCACGCTGGCCTGCATGGTGGACCGCATCAACACCGAGCGCCACGGCCACATCGTGACCATCGAGGACCCCATCGAATACATCCACAACCACAAGCAGTCGCTGGTCAGCCAGCGCGACGTGCCCAACGACGTGCCCACCTTTGCCCGCGCTCTGCGCGCCGCGCTGCGCCAGGCCCCGGACGTGATCCTGCTGGGTGAGATGCGCGATCTGGAATCCATCCGCATCGCCATCACCGCGGCGGAGACCGGCCATCTGCTGCTGTCCTCGCTGCACACCACCGGCGCGTCCAAGACCGTGGACCGCATACTCGACACCTTCCCCGCCGAGCAGCAGGCCCAGGTGCGCATGCAGCTGTCCATGGTGCTGCGCGCCGTGGTCAGCCAGCGCCTGGTGCCCAAGAAGGAGGGCGGCCAGGTGGCCGTGTTCGAGGTCATGACCGTGAATCCCGCCGTGCAGAACCTGATCCGCGACGGCCGCACCCACCAGATCGACAACGCCATATTCGGCGGCGCCGGCCAGGGCATGATCTCCATGGACAGCGAGCTGCAGCGCCTCTACCGCGCCGGCACCATCACCCGCGACGTGGCCCTGACCTACGCCGTCAGCCCCGATACGCTGTCGAAGCGGCTGTGAGGGGTAGGGAGCAGGGAACAGGAATGGCGACTGCCGCCTACAAAAGCCTTCCCCGTCCCGTGCGCGGTGCGTCGCAACGGCAACGCTTTCCGCAACACCACAACACTACATGAAGATCCTTCTCTGCGCTCAGGATGACGACGAACCGTCGCCGTGTCATCCTACTGAGCGCAGAGAAGGATCTTCGCGTATTTCATGCCCCGGGAATATTGCGGCATGGAGCGGTGCCCGCGGGGTAGTCACCGCCCGCCGCCCACTCTTCTCATTTCTTGTCAACCCCGCGTTCTTTGTGCGCAAGGATTGTAAAAGTCCTGCGAGTTGGTTGACTTTCTATGCGGCCATGTTATAATAAAATTGTATATTTATAATCAGGTCGGTATGCCCGGCGCATGGCGCGGGGCGGCGCCGCAAACAATAGGGAGGTTGGTTTGCAATGTTGACGCTGGATGCTTTGAGGGCCTACGGCGCGAACGTGGACGAGGGCCTGGCGCGCTGCGTGAACAACGAAGCGTTTTACCTGCGCATGGTGGGCCTGGCGTTGGCCGACAGCAACTTTGACAAGCTGAAGAACGCCGCCGCGGCGAAGGACACGGTCGCGATGTTCGAGGCGGCCCATGCGCTGAAGGGCGCGACGGGCAACGTTTCGCTGACGCCGGTATACGATCCGGTGTGCAGGCTCACGGAGCTCACCCGGGGCCAGACGGGTCCCGTGGACGCCGACGGGCTGGTGGCCGAGATCCTCGAAAAGCGCTCGCAGGCGCAACAGCTGTAAATTCTTACGATACCGAACGGAGGAAAACACATGGGTGAGAGCGTACGCATCACGATGATGAGCAGCTTTCATATCTATATCGACGAGCGTCGGGTGGAGAACCCCGTCAGCAAGTCCCGCAAGGGCACGGCGCTGGTGGAGTATCTGGTGCTGCACCGCGGCAGGCCTGTGACGAACCAGCAGCTGATGAACGAGCTGTGGCCCGAGCACAGCGTCACCAACCCGGAGAACGCGCTGAAGACGCTGGTCAGCCGCATGCGCCTGCTGCTGAACCAGATGGTTCCCGGCATGGGCGCCTGCATCGTGTCGGACCGCGGGGCCTATCACTGGCAGAGCATGCCGGATATGACCATCGACGCGGTGGAGCTGATGGACCTGTTCGACGCCATCCCCGTGGAGCCGGACCCCCAGAAGCAGCGCGCCATGCACTGCCGGGTGATGGAGCTGTACACCGGCGATCTGTACCAGACCGGCGATATCGAGGGCGAATCCGGCTTTGCCCAGCAGCTGCACACCCAGTTTTTGAATTCGGTGTACAGCTACATCGAGCTGCTGCGCAAGGCGGAGGACTATAACGCCATCTGTGCCGCGTGCCGCGTCGCTCTGGAGGTGGACAGCTTTGACGACCGGCTGCACATCGAGCTGATGAAGGCCATGATCAGCATGAACCGCACCAGCGACGCGTTGGTGCAGTACAAGCACGCCACGAACCTGACCTACCGCTATCTGGGCACGGCCCCCAGCGCGCAGATGACCGCCTTCTACCAGGAGATGAACCGCGCCCGCCAGACGCTGAAGCTGAACCTGGACGCCATCCGCGAGGAGCTGCAGAACAGCAGCCAGGAGCGCGGCGCCTTCGTGTGCGACTATGACATGTTCAAGGCCATCTACAGCCTGGAGATGCGCAACCTGGAGCGCCTGGGCACCACCATGTTCCTGGGCATCATCATGATCGGCGACACCGACGAGGCCAACTTCGACAGCATGCGCCAGGACAACATCATGAATGGGTTGATCGAGATCCTGCGGGACAACCTGCGCAAGGGCGACATCATCACCCACTTCAGCCCCAGCGTGGTGGCCCTGCTGCTGCCCACCGTGAACTACAAGACCGGCAGCATGGTCTTGGAGCGCATCCGCCGGCTGTTCTACCAGCGCTATCCCAACTCCGACATTCCCTTCCATTCCCGCCTGGGCATGCTGGGCAAGGATGCCTTCAAGGTCGGCGGCGAAGATGACGAGCCGGCGGGGGAGTAGGATTTGGCAACAGAAAAGGGGCCGTCTCAGAATGATTTGTGAGACAGCCCCTTATGTTGAATTGCCTTACTGCGCGAACAGGGGGGTGGAGAGGTAGCGGTCGCCGGTATCGGGCAGCAGCGCCACGATGGTCTTGCCCGTGTTCTCCGGGCGCTTGGCCAGTTGTATGGCCGCCCACAGCGCCGCGCCGGAGGAGATGCCCACCAGCACGCCCTCCCGCCTGCCGATCAGGCGGCCGGTGGCGAAGGCATCGTCGTTGGTCACGGGGATGATCTCGTCGTACACGCCGGTGTCCAGCACCGTGGGCACGAAGCCCGCGCCGATGCCCTGGATCTTGTGGGGGCCGGCCGTGCCCTTCGACAGCACGGGGGAGTCGGCGGGCTCCACGGCCACCACCTTCACCGCGGGGTTTTTCGACTTCAGGTATTTGCCCACGCCGGTGATGGTGCCGCCGGTGCCCACGCCCGCCACGAAGATATCCACCTTGCCGTCCGTGTCCGCATAGATCTCCGGGCCCGTGGTGGCCACGTGGGCGGCGGGGTTGGCGGGGTTGTCAAACTGGGCGGGGATGAAGCTGTTTTCGATCTGACCGGCCAGCTCCTCCGCCTTGGCGATGGCGCCCTTCATGCCCTTCGCGCCCTCGGTGAGCACCAGCTCGGCCCCGTAGGCCTTCATTAGCTGGCGGCGCTCCACCGACATGGTCTCCGGCATCACGATGATGATGCGATAGCCCCGGGCCGCGGCCACCGCCGCCAGGCCGATGCCCGTGTTGCCCGAGGTGGGCTCGATGATCGTCGCGCCCTGCTTCAACCGCCCCGAGGCCTCCGCGTCGTCGATCATCGCCCTGGCGATGCGGTCCTTCACGCTGCCCGCGGGATTCAGGTACTCCAGCTTCGCCAGCAGCTTTGCGCCCAGGCCCTCCGCGGCCTCGATGTGCTTCAGCTCCAACAGCGGCGTGTTGCCGATCAGCTGATCGATGGCGGTGTAGATGCGTGCCATAGTGACATCTCCCTCCGGTGATTTTTCAGGTATAATCATAGCATTTCGCTATGTCATTGTCAATAGCCACAGCCTATATCCATTGCCGATAGCCGGTCATAACCCCGCCCGATGGCCCCGCCCCCGGAAATGTAAAAAAACAGGGCAATCCCGTTATTTCGCCGGGAAAGTATTGCTTTTTCCCGCCCGCTGTAGTATAATAACTTCTGCGTTCGATGAAATGCGAACTGCGCTGATGTAGCTCAGTAGGTAGAGCGCATCCTTGGTAAGGATGAGGTCGCCGGTTCGAATCCGGCCATCAGCTCCATGTCTGCACGTAAGTTTTGATACAAAGCTTGCGTGCAGCTTTTTGTTTTATATGGGAGTGGATTATGCAGAAATGAATTAATTCGCAGTGAATGTGGCTCATTTCTGCATAATTCGTTTTCCACATTGCAAATGCACTCTTTCCCTTTACCTTTCCCATATGCCCCATCACCCTGTTTTCAGCCCATATCCACGCCTTTTCCTGCGCGGATGAGGCGTTTTGCCGGTATCCGTTGACAAGTGTTGACTTGTGTTGACCTGTGTTGACAGTTACTATAAGGCGCAAAAATGTATCGATACCAGGAATGGTTGGAGGATCCGGAAGGCTTCACTGAACGCAGGCTGTCCTTTCAAGATGAGAACCCGGTCGATTTTAAGAAACCCAAGGATGACAGCTTGCTCTTCTAACTGGGGGCTCTGCCCCCAGCCCCCCGGCGTTTAACGCTTTGGGTTTCCAAGGGAGAGATTGCAGCCGCGTGGCTCTTATTATGGAAAGGAGCAATACCAGCGGTATCACTCTCCCGTAACCCTATGGACGCTCAGGTCGCTTTCCAGCGTTGCCCTACTCGGACTTTTTTCCGAGCATTACGATTCTCCAATGCTATTAATTCCAAATGCTGGCGGATAGCTGCTCTGTTGCGTTTATAATAACAACCTTGGGGACTATCTC
>JBGUQG010000105.1:0-19640 GCA_045130815.1 Christensenellales bacterium | reverse complement strand
ACAACTGCGGGCGCCTTTTCCGCCCTGGCTTTGCTTCGCTTCGGTCAACGATGCGCTGCATCGCCTCCCTCCGCTCAGCTTTGCCAGTACGAAAAATCCACTCCGCCTTTGTATATATCTTAGAAGGAATTCAGTATCATCTGTCGTATCATCCGGATCACCTCCCGGTTACAGGGGGTATTTTAGCATGATCTTCGGCATCGGGGGAACGCATTGCGTCACTTATCGGATAATTGTATAAGCTGATCTTATTGATTGCCCGGGGATCTGAATTGCCTAACGCTTTCCGGTTTTGTATAATAGTGGCAAGAAATCGGCAGGGAGGAAGGAACGGTCATGGATTACAGGAAGTACAGCGAGGCGGTGTATATCCGCATGGACAGAGGGGATGAGATCATAGGCTGCATACTGGATGTCTGCGGGAAGGAAGGAATCATGTCCGCCACCTACAGTGGAATCGGCGGATGCAGCGAGGCCGGGATACAGACCTTTATTCCCGGCACGAATACCTTCGAGACGCAAACCCTGCGAGGGATGCTGGAGCTTGTGTCCCTGACGGGCAATGTGATAACGGATGATGAAAACGCATATTATCATCATACGCATGCGGTCTTCTCCTACAAAGACGGGGAGCGACACCGCCTTGCCGCGGGGCACATCAAGTCGATTACCGTTTTGTATACCGCGGAAATCGAGCTGCGGCCCGTTGTCGGCGGCAGCATCAAGCGGAGGTACGATCCGGAAACCGGCACGGGCTTCTGGGACCTGAGATAACGGCATGTGGTCGCGTTCATGCGCGCCGTTATTGCAGCCTTCGCAAGCGGTTTGGGCGAGCCCTTGACCGCGGAGCCCGTCAAAAAAGCCGTCGGCGCCGCGGGCGAATGCCTGTCTGCGCCACATGACGTCTATTTCACAAACTTGTCGATGGCCTCGCACAGATCGTCGATGGCCTTTTGGTCGCCCTCGGCGGCGGCCTCCACGATGCAGTGCTTCAGGTGGTCCTGCAGGATCAGCTTGCCGGTGTTGTCGATGGCCGAGCGCACGGCGGACAGCTGGATCAGCACTTCGCTGCAATCCCGGCCCTCCTCCACCATGGCGCGCACCGATTGCAGGTGCCCGATGGCCCGGGAAAGCCGGTTCAGCACGGCCCTGGTGTGCTCGTGGCTGTGGGTATGGCTGTGGGTGTGGGGGATGCCGTGTTCGTGCAGGTATTCATGAGTGTGCGTTTCCCGGTCCATGTCGCGTTCACCTCATAACTATTGTACTATGACCGCCCGGAAATTGCAATCCCGTAAAGCGAGCGTCGGTTTTTCTTGCACTTTGGGGAATATGCTGCTATAATAATACGCGAAATCGGTCGTATTCTGCGCGGCCGGGGCGTTGCATGGACCCTTGGGAGGGGATAGCGTGAACGTAGCGGAGATCATGAAGGAGCGCCGGGTGTTTTCCCTGGAGGTATTCCCGCCGAAGACGAACGCCGGCATGGAAAAGCTGTGCGGCGCGGGCGGCGTGCTTGAGAACCTGTACAGCCTGAACCCGGATTACATCTCCTGCACCTATGGCGCGGGCGGCACCAATGTCGGCAGGAACATGGAGGTGCTGGACAAGATCCGCCGGGACGGCCGGGCCGTCGCGCTGACCCACTTCACCTGCATCTCCAACACCCGCGAGGACATCCGCCGCCAGATGGGCGAATACCTGGCCCACGGCATCACCCACCTGCTGGCCCTGCGCGGCGACATCCCCTATGGCTGGACCGGCACCTGCGGCGATTTCAGCCATGCCAGCCAGCTGGTCAGCTTCATACGCGGCGAGTACGGCAGCCGCTTCGTGGTGGCCGTGTCCGGTTCGCCGGAGGGCCATATCGAAAGCAGGCGCTTTGAGGACGATATCAAATACCTGAAGCTCAAGCAGGACGAGGGCGCGGACTACGTCATGACCCAGCTGTGCTGGGACATGGACCAGTTCCGCCGGTGGATGGACGCCATACGCGCCGCCGGGGTCACCCTGCCGGTGGATGTGGGCGTCATGCCGGTGCTGGACGCCGCCGCCATCATCAACATGTCCCTGAGCCGCAACGGCTGCGTGATGCCCCGGGCGCTTGCGGAGATCATCTCCCGCCACTGGATCTTCCCGAACCCCTTCAACCCCGGCGAGCCGGAGGAGGCCGTTGCCGCCAAGAAGGCCGCCTTCCGCGAGGAGGGGCTTGAATACACGGCAAAGCTGATCCGGGAATACCTGGACTGCGGCGTGGCGGGGATCCACCTGTACGCGCTGAACCGTTTTGAAAACGTGGCGCTTTTGGCCCGGGAGACGGGCCTGACGAAACTCTGACCTGAACCCCGGAGGAATGCGAACATGGCCTTTGTCCCGAAAAAACAGGCGTATGGCGCCAGGATCAACGCGGTGACCCTGGGCAGGGGAGAGCGCGCGGCTGTGATCGGCGGCGCGAACACCATGCCCTTCTGCGGCTTTGACGCGCCTGCGCCGAACCGGCCCCTGGTGGCCGTGGAGATCACCGACCTGGGCCTTCCCGACAACGCGCCGGAGGGCTTGCGGGCCTGGTACGCGGGCTGCGAGGGCATCGAGGCGCTGGCCGGACGCGCCTGTGAAATGCCCGGGGCAAGTGCGCTGTGCCTGAGCTTTGAGGGTGCGGACCCGCTGGGGGCGAACGCCACCGTCCGTGCCTGCGCCGATCTGGCAAAGCGGGTGGCCGGGGCCGTCGGCCTGCCGCTGATCTGCATGGGCTGCGGCAACGCGGAAAAGGACGCCGCGCTGCTGGCCGCCCTGTCCGAGGCGCTGGAGGGCGAAAACGCGCTGATGCTGTCCGCCAGGGAGGAAAACTATCGCGCCGTCGGGGCCGCGGCGGGCATCGCCTACGGCCAGAAGGTGGGCGCGGAATCGTCGGTGGACATCAACCTGGCCAAGCAGCTGAACGTGCTGCTGACCCAGATCGGCGTGGCCCCGGACTGCGTGTGCATGAACCTGGGCTCCGCCTGCGCGGGTTACGGCTTTGAGTACCTGGCCTCCACGATGGAGCGGGTGCGCCTGGCCGCCCTCGCGCAGAACGACGCGCTGCTGCAGATGCCGGTGGTGACCCCGGTGGCCGCCGAGGCCTGGGCCGTGAAGGAGGCCGTTGCCCCGGAGGCGGAGAATCCCGGCTGGGGCAGCGCCGAGGAGCGCGGCATCCACATGGAGATCTGCACCGCCGCGGCCTGCCTGGTCAGCGGGTCGGACCTGGTGATCCTGCGGCATCCCGCCGCGGTTGCCGCCGTCGCCGAATTCATCGACAGCCTGTCGTAAAGGAGGGAACCGCATGGCGCTGAAGGGCCTGGATATCTTCAAGCTGACCCCGAAAAAGAACTGCAAGGCGTGCGGCTGTCCCACCTGCATGGCCTTTTCCATGAAGGTGGCCTCCGGCGCGCTGGCGGTGGAAAAGTGCCCCCACATGTCGCCGGAGGCGATGGAAAAGCTGGCCCAGGCCACCGAGCCGCCGATGCGCACCGCAGCGGTGGGCCCGCACAGGCTGGGCGGCGAGACGGTGCTGTACCGCCACGACAAGACCTTCGTGAACCGCTGCCGGTTCGCCGTATCGCTGTCCTCGGATATGGAGGCGGATGCGCTGGACGCGCGGCTGGAGGCGATGAAGGCGATCGACTATGAGCGCATCGGCGAGCGGGAGTTCGTGGAGTGCCTGTTCCTGGATGACGCCGGGAACGGCCCGGAGCGCTACGCGGCGCTGGCGGGCAGGGCGCTGGAGACCGGGCGGGCGCTGGTGCTGAACTGCGCCGACGTCGAGACCGCCCGGGCGGCACTGATGCTGTGCAAGGGCGCAAGCCCGGTGCTCTGCGGCGCGACGGCGGAGAACGCCGCCGCGATGAGCGCCCTTGCCGCCCAATTCGGCGCGGTGCTGGGCGTGGGCGGCGGCAGCCTGTCGCAGATTTATGACGCGGTGAAGACGGTCGAGGGCCTGGGCAACCGGAACCTGATGATCGACTGCACCGCGGACACCCCCCGGCAGACCTTCGCCAACGCCGTGCAGGCCAGGAGGGCCAGCCTGAAGGATGGGGAGCGCAGCCTGGGCTATCCCGCCATCGTGAACCTGGCCAGGCTCGCCCCCGGGAATCCCCGGCTGCAGACCGCGCTGGCTTCGGCGTTCACGCTGCGCTACGGCGATCTGATCGTGCTGGAGGACATGAGCTACGCCCAGGCGCTGGCGCTGTACGGGCTGCGGCAGAACATATTCACCGACCCTCAGAAGCCCATGAAGGTGGAGCCGGGCATCTATCCCCTCAACGGCGCGGACGAGAACGCCGTGTGCTCCGTCACCGTGGATTTCGCGCTGACCTACTTCCTGGTGGCGGGGGAATACGAGCGGTCGAAGTGCCCGGTGAACCTGCTGATCACCGACGCCAGCGGCATGTCGGTGCTGACGGCCTGGGCGGCGGGCAAGCTGTCCGCGGGCACGATCAAGAAATTCTTTGAGGACGCGGAGATCGAAAGGAAGCTCCGGTCCCGCACGCTGATCATCCCCGGCAAGGTGGCCGTGCTGAAGGGGGAGATCGAGGCCGCGCTGCCCGGCTGGCGGGTGGTGGTCGGCCCGATGGAGGCGGTGGAGCTGGTGCGCTTCATCCGCGATTTCACGGCCCGGGAGCGACAAGGAGGTTGAGACTATGTCCAAGCTGACGATCATCGGAGAACGCATCCATTGCATATCGCCCGTCATCCGCGCCGCGATGGCCGGGCGCGATCCCCAGCCCATATTGCAGCGGGCGCGGGAACAGCTCGAGGCCGGGGCGGATTACCTGGACGTGAACATCGGCCCCGCCGAATCAGACGGCGAGCAGCTGATGGACTGGGTGGTGAAGCTGCTCCAGGAGCATTTCGACAACGTGCCCCTGGCGCTGGACACCGCCAACGACCGGGCCATCGCGGCGGGCCTGAAGGCCTATAACCGGTCCAAGGGCAGGCCCATACTGAACTCCGCCGACGCGGGCGGGCGGTTCCACCGGGTGAAGCTGGCCGCCGAGAACGACGCCATCTGCGTCGCGCTGTGCGCCGGGGACGGCATCCCCGCGGACAACGACGAGCGCATGGCCCACTGCCAGACGCTGCTGGAGGCCTGGCTGGAGCTGGGCATGGAGGCCGAGGACATCTGGTTCGACCCGCTGTTCCTGGTGGTCAAGGGCATGCAGGAAAAGCAGGCGGAGATGCTGGACGCCATCGGCATGATCACCGAAATGGGCCTCAACTCCACCGGCGGGCTGTCCAACTGCTCCAACGGCATGCCAAAGGCGGTGCGCCCGGTGATGGACAGCGCCATGATGGCCATGGCGATGGCCCGGGGCCTGACCTCCGCCATCGTGAACCCCTGCGACCAGCGGCTGATGCAAACGGTGAAGAGCTGCGACGTGATCCGGGGGAATACGCTGTACGCGGATTCGTATTTGGAGATTTAGGGAACGGGGGACAGAGGACGGCCGCGGCCTCCGCCCCCCGCTTTTTTATCGATAACGCGCTTGACATGATGATAAGGCGTCGTTTACAATGGACGTGAATATGACGCCTGTGTGGCGAAATTGGGATGCGTCCGTTGGGAGAGGGTTTGATGGCAGGAAAAAGGTCGCCCCGCCCGGGCAGCGCGCCGGACTGGCTGCGTCGGCAGCTGTCCCGGCGGCCCAGGCCGCTGTGGGTCGTGTGCGTGTTTCATGTGATCGCGCTGGGGCTGGCGCTGGTGCTGTACGCGCTGCCGCACCATGTGATTCCCCGCAGCGAGGCGTCCATCGGCATTGTGTCCACCCGCGGCGGCGGCGCGGCCCAGGCGGCCACGGCCATCCCGGCTGAGCCGGAGGCGACGGAGGCGGTCGCGCAGGCCGGGGCCGCGGAGGACGGGGCGGCGGTGGAGCTCACCCCGGAGCCCACGCCCGAGCCCACGCCCGAGCCCACGCCGGACCCGGCCAGCGAGGGCGATTTCTCGGAAAAGTGGGCCGCCATGTTCACTTCCGGCGACGTGAAGATGACCGACGACAGCTACCAGAGCGCCAACGTCAGCGTCCGGGTGAGCAAGGAATACTTTGAGGAGATCCCCGCCTGGATCTACGTGGCGGACATCTACATTTCCGACATCAGCTGCCTGAAGACCGCCTTCGGCAAGGACACCTACGGACGCGGCTACATCGAATGGATCAGCGACGTGGCCCGGCGCTACGGCAGCGTGGTGACGCTGAACGGCGATTACTACGGCACCCGCGACACCGGCGTGGTCATCCGCAACGGCACGCTGTACCGCGACAACAAGACCACCAACGACATCGCCATACTCTACTGGGACGGCCACATGGAGATGTTCGCCGCCGCCGACTTCGACGCCATGACCGAGATGAACCGCGGCGCGTACCAGAGCTGGTGCTTCGGCCCCTCGCTGCTGGACGACGGCCAGCCCAAGGAGCAGTTCAACTGCGGCGACAACCTGTTAAAGCGCAATCCCCGCTCGGCCATCGGCTACTACGAGCCGGGACACTACTGCTTCGTGGCCGTGGATGGCCGCAACAAGGATTCCAAGGGCCTGAAGATGGACAAGCTGGCCAGCCTGATGTCCAGCGTGGGCTGCAAGCTGGCCTACAACCTGGACGGCGGGCAGACCTCGCTGCTGGCGCTGGGCACGAAGCTGTGGAACAGCCCCTCGGACGGCGGCCGCAGCAGCAGCGACTACATCATGATCGTGGACGAGGTCACCCGGTGACGGGTCCCCGGTCCCCCTTGTCATTCTGAGCGCAGCGAAGGATCCTTTCCCCTGCCAACCTGGAAACGGAGACATACGAATGCTGAAGAAGCTGGAGCGGCTCGCGCCGCACGCCGCGATACTGATCTGCAACATGTACGTGGTGTTCTTCCTGATCGACAGGGTGAACCCCGCCATGAACTTCATCGACAACCGCCTGACCAAGGGGCTGCTGCTGGCGATGTGCGCCCTGGGGCTCTACAACGGCTACCGGCTGCTGCTGCCCTGGCTGCGGCGCAGGCGCATGCCCGCCGCGCCCGCCCGGACGCAATCGGCTGCCGCGCCGGCGCCGCGGGCCCGTGAAGGCTACGGGGACGCCGGCTATCGCCGCCGCGGCGACTATGACCGCCGGGACGGGGACGCTTCGGAATGGGTCTGGGACGCGCGCGCCGGGGAGTACCGCCGCCGCGCCAGCACATCATCCTACAGGGAGGACACGCGTCGATGAAGCCGATTGAAAAGTGGCTGCCGCTGGTGAGCGCCGCGCTGTGCGCGGTGCTGCTGATCCTGCTTTTGATCGACGCCATCTGGCCGCTGGCGAACATCTTTCTGAACGGCTTTGTGAAGCTGCTGCTGCTGGTCACCTGCCTGGTGACGGCGGGCTGCGGCGCGCTGCTGTCCTCGCGCCAGCGGCGCTCCATCCGCAACAGCCGCAGGCCGAGGCGCGGCTGATGCCCTCGGACGCCGCGCTGAAGGCGCTGGGCGTGGGCCTGCTGTCCGGTGAATGCGCCGGGATCGCGGTGCTGGCGGGCCGCGGCGGCGATGAGGCGCAGGCGGCGCTCCGGGCGTGCCTGGAGCTGGGAATGCACTGCATGCTGTGCGGGGAGACCGCGGGCCTCGCGCCCGAGGGGGACCCCCGCGTGACGAACCTGGGCCGCGACGCGACGGCGATCAGCCGCGCGTGCGCGGCCCTTGCGCGCCTCTTCGGCCTTTTCAGCCCCCAGCCGGCCTTCGCGCTGGATTTCGGCGGGGCGGACGGATCGGGCTTCAGGGCGCTGGGCGTGCCGGTGATCGACGGCGCGGGGCGGGACGCCCTCGCCCGGGCGCTGCGCTTGGGGCACGTGCGGCTGAAGCCGAAGCCGCCGGCGCTGCCGGTGGGCTTCGATCCCGCCTTCGAGGGCGAGCGCGCGGCGGGGGAGGGCATGACTGTCGCGCTGTGCGAGCTGGCGCTGGCCCGGGACATGGACGGGCTCGGCTGCTTCGACACCATCGTCGAGGGCCCGGAGCTCGCCGGGACGCGGACCGCCGCGCTGGTGGTTGAGGTCGCGGGTCGGCGCATGGCCCCGGAGCTGGAGCCGGTGATCGAGAGCCGCCTGCACGTGTGGCTGAACCGGCTGCAGGGCGTGCGGCACGAGGGCCGCCGGGACCGCTGCCGCCTGTGGGTGAGCGCCGAGGCCGTCGGACGCGGGCTGAGCCTTGGAGCGATCGGCGACATGCTGTGCGCGATGGCCTGTGAGGAGTTCGGCGCGGCGGCGGAGCGATGCCGGGTGCGCTGGGTCACGACCCCCGAGGGGGCTCGGCGGGTCCTGCGCGAGCTCGCCCTGCCGGCCTATTGGGCGCGGGACGCGCGGCTGAAGAGCCTGACCGACGCCACGGCGGACCGCTTCTACACCTGCGCCACCTGCCAGAGCATCGCGCCGGGCCACTGCTGCGTGATCACCCCCGAAAGGCCCGGCATGTGCGGAACCGTCGCCTGGCCGGACGCGGCGGCCTCCTTCCGGCTGAACCCCATCGGGCCCCACCGGCCCGCGGAGAAGGACGCGGTGGACGCGGCGGTGAGGGCGGCCAGCGGCGGCGCGATCGAGGGCGTGTCGCTGTACGGCCTGATGGATCGCCCGATGAGCACCTGCGGCCGCTGCGAATGCCTGTGCGCCCTGGAGCCCGTCTCCGGCGGGGTGGCGCTGTGCGACCGGGAGTATCCCGGCATGACGCCCCTGGGCATGCGCTTCGATGAGCTCGCGGACGCGGTGGCCCGGGGCGGGCAGACCCCCGGCTTCATGGGCGTGTGCCGCGCGTTCATTCCCTCGGCAAGGTTCCTCGTGGGCGAGGGCGGCCCCCTGCGTATCGTTTGGATGCCTACGGCGCTGAAGGACGCCGTCGGGCCGGCGCTGGACGCCGCGGTGGAGGCCCGCCATGGCATCGCCCGCTTCACCGGCCTCATCGCCGACGAGACCGTCTGCACCGAGCCGGACGCGCTGCTTCGGTGGCTGCGGCGGCGCGGCCACCCCGCGCTGGGGCTGCGGAGCCTGATTTAACCCACATTGCACACAACGCAAACCCACAATCGCCTTGACTGTGCTATACTGATCACAAAATACGCCCGTGGCGTGCAAAGGAGGAAGACAGATATGCTCGATCCCACGATCTACAAGGATTGGCAAATCGCCGAGGAGGCGGAGAAGACCCTGCCCCCGGTGGAGCATTTCCGCCAGAAGCTGGGCCTGCTGCCCGAAGAGATCATCCCCTACGGCAAGACCCCGAAGCTGGACTTCATCCGCATCATGAACCGGCTGAAGGACAAGCCGGACGGCAAGTTCATCGAGGTCACCGCCATCACCCCCACGCCGCTTGGCGAGGGCAAGTCCACCGTGTCCCTGGGCCTGATCGAGGGTCTGGCAAAGATCGGCAAGAACGTGGGCGGCGCGCTGCGCCAGCCCTCCGGCGGCCCCACGATGAACGTGAAGGGCACCGCCGCCGGCGGCGGCAACGCGCTGCTGATGCCGATGACGGAGTTCTCGCTGGGCCTGACCGGCGACATCAACGACATCATGAACGCCCACAACCTGGCCATGGCGGCGCTGAACGCCCGCATGCAGCACGAGCGCAACTACTCCGACGAGGAGATGGCCAGGCACAACATGGGCCGCCGCCTGGACATCGACCCCAAGCGGGTCGAGATGGGCTGGGTGCTGGACTTCTGCGCCCAGGGTCTCCGCAACATCATCATGGGCATCGGCGGCAACCGTGACGGCTATCTGATGGAGAGCAAGTTCGGCATCGCCGTGGGCTCGGAGCTGATGGCCATACTGGCCGTGGCGAAGGATTTGAAGGACCTGCGCGAGCGCATCGGCAACATCGTGGTGGCCTATGACCGCAGCGGCAAGCCCGTGACCTGCGAGGACCTGGAGGTCGCCGGGGCCATGACCGCCTGGATGCGCAACACCATCAACCCCACCATGTGCTACACCGTGGAGCATCAGCCCGTGCTGATCCACGCCGGCCCCTTCGCCAACATCGCCATCGGCCAGAGCTCCGTGATCGCGGACCGGCTGGCGCTGAAGCTGTTCGACTATCACGTGACGGAGTCCGGCTTCGCCGCGGACATCGGCTTTGAAAAGTTCTGGAACGTCAAGACCCGGCTGTCCGGCCTGACGCCCAACGTGTCCGTGATCGTGGCCACCGTGCGCGCGCTGAAGATGCACGGCGGCGGCCCGAAGGTTTCGCCCGGCCGCCCGCTGCCGGAGGAATATACCCGGGAGAACCTGGAGCTGGTGGAGAAGGGCTGCGAGAACCTGTTCCACCACGTGAACACCGTGCTGAAGTCCGGCATCGTGCCCGTGGTGTGCGTCAACCGCTTCTATACCGATACCGAAGAGGAGATCAAGCTGATCAAGCGCCTGTGCGCCGAGCGCGGCGTGCGCTGCGCCCAGTCCGACCACTGGCGCTACGGCGGCGAGGGCGCGGTGGAGCTGGCCGAGGCCGTGGCCGATGCCTGCGAGCAGAAGCCGGAGATCAGGTTCCTGTACGACCTGGACATGCCCCTGCGGCAGCGCGTGGAGCGCATCGCCACCGAGGTGTACGGCGCGGACGGCGTGGATTGGGCGCCCCTGGCCGTGGAGAAGGCCAAGCGCTTTGAAAGCGACCCCAAGTATGCCGACTACTGCACGATGATGGTCAAGACCCACCTGTCCCTGACCCACGACCCGGCGCTGAAGGGCGTGCCCAAGGGCTGGCGGCTGCCCATCCGCGACATCCTGGAGTACGGCGGGGCCCGGTTCCTGTGCCCGATGGCCGGCACCATCTCCATGATGCCCGGCACCGCCTCCGACCCGGCCTACCGCCGCGTGGACGTGGACACGGAAACCGGCAAGGTGTCCGGCCTGTTCTGACGATCCTGCGGGCGATGCCACAGACGGATGAGGTCGCCCTGTACCCACGATTCTATGGAGGTACTCCATGCCCAACGACTACACCCGGGAATCCTGCCGCGATTTCGTTTCCGCGCTGGCCTCCTCCGCCCCGGCGCCCGGCGGCGGGGGAGCCGCGGCGCTGGCGGGCGCGATCGGCACGGCGCTGGGCCACATGGTCGGCGCGCTGACCGTGGGCAAAAAGAAATACGCCGGCGTGCAGGATGAGATCGCCGCCCTGATGGCGGAGTGCGACGGACTGCAGACGGCGCTTTTGGACCAGGTGCCCGCCGACGCGAAGGGCTTCGAGCCGCTGGCACGGGCCTACGGCATCCCGAAGGACGATCCGGACCGCGGTCGGATTCTTGAAGAAGCGACCGCGGTCGCCTGCGAAGCGCCCATGCGGATCATGGCGCTGTGCTGCCGGGCCATCGACGCCGTGGCGGTACTGGCCGAAAAGGGCAGTCGCCTGGCCGTGTCGGACGCGGGCTGCGCCGCGGCGCTGCTTGAGGCCGCGCTGCTCAGCGCCTCGCTGAACGTGCTGATCAATACGAAATCAATGAAGGACCGCGCCGCCGCCGGGGCCCTGAACGCCCGGGTGGAGCAGATGACGGCGCAATACGCCGCGAAGGCCGAGGGGATATTCAGGGCGGTGCGGGCGCAGCTGACGGAGGGCTGATATGGCAAGGCAACTGACGGGCAAGCCGGTGGTGGAGGCGCTGAACGCCGATACCCTGGCGCGCGTGCGGGCGCTGTCGGAGCGCGGCGTGCTTGCGAAGCTGGTGATCCTGCGCTGCGGCGAGGCCCCCTCTGACCTGGCCTACGAGCGCGGCGCGCTGGCAAGGGCGAAGGCCGTGGGCGTGCTCACCGAGGTCCGCGCGCTGCCGGAGGACGTGACCGCCGGGGCGGTGATCGACGCGCTTCGTGAGATCAACGCGGACCCCGCCGTCCACGGCGCGCTGCTGCTGCGGCCCCTGCCAAGGCACCTGCGGGACCGAGAGCGGGAGATCTGCGACGCGCTGGACCCCGCCAAGGACGTGGACGGCATGACCACGCTGTCCGCCGCCGGGGTGTTCCAGGGCCGCCTTGACGTGGGCTTTCCGCCCTGCACGCCCCAGGCCTGCATCGAGCTGTTGGACCACTACGGCATCGATCCCGCGGGCAAGCGGGCCGTGGTGGTCGGCCGGTCCCTGGTGGTGGGCAAGCCCGTGGCCATGCTGCTGCTGGGCAGGAACGCCACCGTCACCGTGTGCCACACCCGCACCCGCGATGTCGCCGCGCAGACCCGCGGGGCCGACATCATCGTCACCGCCGCGGGGGCGCTGAAATCGCTGACCGCCGAATGCGTGCGGCCCGGCCAGGTGGTGATCGACGTCTCCGTAAACTGGGACCCCGACAAGCCCAACGCCAAGGGCGGCATGGGCGCGATGGCGGGCGACGCGGTGTTTGAAGAGGTGTCCGGCCTGGTGGAAGCGATCACGCCGGTGCCCGGGGGCGTCGGCGCGGTGACCACCGCCGTGCTGATGCGCCACGTGGCCCAGGCTGCCCGGCGACTGACGGAAGAGGTTGCAAATGCAGAAAATCCATAAAACCGATACGGGCCGCGTGCTGCGGGCGCTGATGTGCGCCTTCGCCGCGGCCTTCGCCGTTGCGGCGCTGGTCGCGCCGGACCGGGGGGACATGCTGGGCGGCTTCGTTCGCATCTGCACCCGCCCCGCCCAGCTGACCAAGGACTACTTCCTGCCGGAGCTGGGCGGCCTGTCCGCGACGATGCTGAACTGCGCGCTGATCGCCGCGGCCTGCTGCGCGCTGATGTTCGTGCCCGGGGCCGATGTGAACGGCGGCACGGTGCTGGCCTTCTTCCTGACGGTGGGCTTCGGCGCCTACGGCATGAGCCCTTTGAACCTGCTGCCCTTCTTCCTTGGGACGTTCGCTTTCTCCCGGTTGAAGGGGCAGCCCTTTGCGGGCTATGTCAACCTGGCGATGTTTTCCACCGCCGTCGCGCCGCTGCTCACGCAGGTGCTGCTCTGGTACCCGGACTTCAACCAGGGGCCGACCCTGCGGTGGACCGGCGTGCTGCTGGCGCTGGGCGTCGCGCTGGCGACCGGCTGCGTCATGCCCGCGCTGTGCGCCCATTCCCCGGCGCTGCACAAGGGCTTTGACCTGTACAACGCCGGCCCGGCCGCGGGATTTCTGTGCTTTGCGCTGTACGCGCTGCTGTACAGGACCGCGGGCGTGGAGGCCCCGCCCATCGCGGCCACGCTGGGGGACGGACACCGGGCGTTCGTGAACATCTTCTGCGCCGCCTGTTTCGGGCTGTGCGTCGCGTTCGGGCTGCTGCTGGGCGCGGGGGATTGGCCCAGGCTGGCGCGGGACCCCGGCTACAAGGTCGATTTCACGAAAAAATACGCCGCGGGCGCGAACGTGCTGCACGTGGGCGTCTACGGCCTGTTCATACTGCTGTACTATAACCTGGTGGGGGCGACGTTCACCGGCCCCACGATGGGCGCGGTATTCTGCATGCTGGCCTGCTGCTGCGCCGGGGCGACGCCGCTGAACGTGCTGCCGGTGATGCTGGGCTACGGCGTCATGGGGCTGCTGAATCGCCTCGGGGTCGCCGCGTTTCCCCTGAACGCCCAGGCCATCGTGGTGGGCCTGTGCTTCGCCAGCGGCCTGGCCCCCGTCTCCGGCGTGTACGGCCCGCTGGCCGGGGCCGTTGCGGCCATGCTGCACTATGCCCTGGTCACCGGCCTGCCCGTGCTGCACGGGGGGTTCAACCTGTACAACGGCGGGTTTACCGCCGGGATCGTGTGCTTTTTGATCGTGCCGGTGCTGGAGAGGATAGGGAAGAGGAAATAGGTCGTCGTTTTTCCTTTTTTCACGAGGGCAAAACGAGAATACGTTTTCACTGACACATGTCCCTGTTCCCTGTTTCCTGTTTCCTGTTCCCTATTGCCTATTGCCTGTTCCCTGTTCCCTGTTCCCTGTTCCCTATTGCCTATTCCCATCCCTCCGCGATCACCAAATCCGCGGGGATGTCGTGCGGCTCGGCTTCGATGGAATCCACCAGCTGGAAGTCATAGCACAGGGCGACCTTGAAATGCTCCGGGTGCTCGCGGAGGTAGCGGTCGTAATAGCCTCCGCCGTAGCCCACGCGGTGTCCCAGCCGGTCAAAGGCCAGGCCGGGCATCAGCACCAGGGCGGATTCGTCGTCGGCGATGTCGCCGCCGGTCGGCTCGGGCACGCCGAAGTCGCTGAGGGCCAGGCCGTCGAAGCTGTCCAGCCAGATAAAGACCATTCCGTCTCCCGCGACCTTCGGCACAGCCACCCGCTTGCCGTCCGCCCAGGCCCTTTCGATGATGGGCCGGGTGCGCACCTCCTGGTTGAAGGCAAGGTAGGCGTACACCGCCTTAGCCGCTCGATAGGCGTCTGTGGCAAACAGCCTTTGCGCCACATCGGCGCTCCGCCGTGCGATCGCGTCCGCCGTCAGGGCGCGCTTTTTTTCGCCGATCCCGCGGCGCAGGGCCTTCTTGTCCATGGGGTCACCCCTCTCTGAACGCAGTATACCTCAAAAAAACAGGTGCTGTCAACGGTTGAGATATGACGGGATTTGTGGTATCATGGATGCATCATCAATCGAAAGGGGAATGTGCCATGCAGGAAATCCGGAAGGTCAAGACCGCCGTCGTGGGCTGCGGCATGATCAGCAACATCTACATCCACAACCTGTCCAAGCTGTTTTCCATCATCGACCTGGCGGCCGTCTGCGACATGAACCGCGCCTCCGCCGAGGAGAAGGCGCAGACCTACGGCGTGTCCCGGGTCATGAGCATCAACGAGGTCGCCGCCGACAAGGACATCGAGCTGGTGGTGAACCTGACCCCGGCTCCGGCCCACTACGGCGTGATCAAGCGGATGCTGGAGGCCGGGAAGCACGTGTACACCGAGAAGATGTTCACCACGAGCCTGGATGAGAGCCGGGAGCTGGTGAAGCTGGCGCGGGAGAAGGGCCTGATGATCGGCGTCGCGCCGGACACCGCCCTGGGCGCGGGGGTGCAGACCGCCCGCCACATGATCGACACCGGCCTGGTGGGCCAGATCACCTCCGGCGTGGTCAGCGTCACCCGCAACCAGAACCTGAACTCCGAGACCTTCAAGTTCCTGCAAAAGGACGGCGGCGCGATACCGTATGACGTGGGCATCTACTACATCGGCGCGCTGGTGGCCACGCTGGGTCCGGTCAGGGCCGTCAGGGCCTTCGCCGCGCCCGCGCCGCTGCATCAAAAGCAGCTGATGTACGACGCGGCCAACGCCGACGAATGGACCATCCCCGGCAACAACCTGATCACAGCGGCGCTGGAATTCGAGTGCGGCGCGCTGGTGAGCGCGCACTTCAACGGCAACGCCGTGGGCGGCCAGACCAACATGATCCGCCTGTACGGCACCCGGGCCATGATGGACATGGGCGACCCGGACAGCTTCCGCGGCGAGGTGAAGCTGACCTTCCCGGAGTCCGACACCGTGACCATGCCCTTCACCCACGGCTACAACGGCGTCAATAAGATCGACAGCTTCCCCTTTGAGTTCTACGGCCACCGCGGCATCGGCGTGGCGGACCTGGCCTGGTCCATCCGAAAGGGCAGGCAGAACCGGCTGAGCATGGACTATGGCCTGCACTGCCAGGAGGTGCTGCAGGGCATGGACGAGGCCGCCCGCACCGGCGCGACCTATGCGCTGGAGTCCCGCTGCGGGGTGCGGCCCCTGGCCCCGGGCTTCTTCTCCTCCAACGGCGGCATGCGCGGCGACGCCGAGCGCTCCATCGTCGATTGACCGAAGCGGGCATGGCGCACGGGTTTAAACCTTTGTAAATCCGTTTGACATTTCACCTGCGAGGCGTACAATAGTAGAATCAACGAAGGAGTGTGCGCCATGCCCATCAAGATCCCCAACAGCCTTCCCGCCACCGGCGTGCTGGAGAGCGAGAACATATTCGTCATCACCGAGTCCCGCGCCGTCAGCCAGGACATCCGTCCGCTGCACATATTGCTTTTGAACCTGATGCCCACGAAGGTGGCCACCGAGACGCAGCTGGCCCGGGTGCTGGGCAATACGCCCCTGCAGGTGGAGCTGGAGCTGCTGCAGGTGCGCAGCCACGAGGCGAAGAACGTGTCCCAGGACCACATGCTGGCCTTCTACAAGACCTTCGACCAGGTCCGGGACAACAAGTACGACGGCATGGTGATCACCGGCGCGCCGGTGGAGCACCTGCCCTTCGAGGAAGTGGACTACTGGGACGAGCTGTGTGAGATCATGGAGTGGAGCAAGGGCAACGTGCACAGCACCTTCCACATCTGCTGGGGGGCTCAGGCGGCGCTGTACTACCACTACGGCGTGAAGAAGGTGTCGCTGGAAAGGAAGCTGTTCGGCGTGTTTCCCCACAGCGTGGAGCGCAAGAGCAGCATACTGTTCCGGGGCTTCGACGACGTGTTCATGGTGCCCCATTCCCGCCATACCACCATATTGCGCGAGGACGTGGAGGCCGTGCCCCAGCTGAAGATCCTGGCCAGCTCGCCGGAGGCCGGCATCTACGCCATGGCCACCGACCAGGGCCGCCAGGTGTTCATCACGGGCCATTCAGAGTACGACGCAGGCACCCTGGAGAAGGAATACCTGCGGGACAAGAACGCGGGCCTGCCCATCGACGTGCCGAAGAACTACTATCCCAATGACGATGATGCCCAGCCGCCCATGATGCGCTGGCGCGCCCACGCGAATCTGCTGTATTCCAACTGGCTGAACTATTTCGTGTACCAGAACACGCCGTATGACCTGAGTGAGATTACGCAGTAGGAATAGGAAAAAGGGAAAAGGGAACAGGGAACAGGGAACAGGACAGAACAGGGGGTCCGGGCATGAACCACGTTGGAACAAAGCGATTGGAGACCGGGCGGCTGATCCTGCGGCGGTATACGCCTGAGGACGCCCCGGCGATGTTCAGGAACTGGGCCTCGGACCCGGAGGTCACGAAATACCTGACGTGGCCGACCCACACCTCCGTGGAGGTGACCCGGGGGCTGATCGAAAATGCTTGGGTTCCGCGCTATGACAACCCCGACAACTACCATTGGGGACTGGAGCTGAAGCAGACCGGCGAGCTGATCGGCGATCTGGCCGTGGTGCGGATCATCGAGCCCATCGCCGAGGCGGAGCTGGGCTGGTGCATGGGCAGGGCCTGGTGGGGCAACGGCTACATGCCGGAGGCCGGCCGGGCGGTGGTGAAGTACCTGTTTGAGGAAGCGGGCTTCAACCGCGTGATGGCCACCCACGACGTGAACAATCCCAAGTCCGGCCGGGCGATGCAGAAGCTGGGCATGACCCGGGAGGGCACCCTGCGCCAGGCGGGCCGCAACAACCAGGGCATCGTGGACCTGGCCGTCTGGGCGATACTGAAATCGGACGCCACCGCTTGACGGGGCGTCCGATCCGTTTTATAATGAAGGTGGCTTCCGCGTGTCCGTGGTTGAAAGTCGATGCCAGTCGCAGGCGAAACGATCCACGTAAGCCGGGAGAATCCCGGTGAGCATGGTGCGGCTTAGAAGTAAGTCCTGCCAGGGCAACGTCCCTGAGAGGGGCAGTAGTGGGGAGGCAGAGTCCTTATGAGCGACCCCCCCGGCAGGCGAGTGTGGGGTCAAAGACCAGGTCGGGCGCGGAAGCCGTTTTGCAGAACGGAAACAGGCAATAGGCAATAGGAGCGGTGGCTGCCGCGCGGACGTTGTTTCCGTGACGCGCGATGCAACAGGCCATCGGGGACGCGAAGATCCTTCACTTCGTTCGGGATGACAAGCGACGCGAATCGGTGTCATCCTGAGCGCAGCGAAGGATCTTCTGTTACCGTGTGTCAGATGTACTTCTTCAGCTGCTCCACCTTGTCCAGCTTTTCCCAGGGCAGGTCCAGGTCGTCGCGGCCAAAGTGGCCGTAGCTGGCGGTCTGGGCGTAGATGGGACGCTTGAGATCCAGGTCGCGGATGATGGCGGCGGGCCGCAGGTCGAAGCACTCGCCGACGATTTCGGCCAGCCTGTCGTCGCTGAACGCGCCGGTGCCATAGCTGTCTACGAACACGGACACGGGCTTTGCAACGCCGATGGCGTAGGCCACGCCCACCTCGCACTTTTTCGCAAGGCCCGCGGCCACCAGGTTCTTGGCCACGTGGCGCATGGCGTAGGCGGCGCTGCGGTCCACCTTGCTGGGGTCCTTTCCGGAGAACGCGCCGCCGCCGTGGTGGGCGTAGCCGCCGTAGGTGTCCACGATGATCTTGCGCCCGGTCAGGCCGGAGTCGCCCTGGGGACCGCCGACCACGAACCGCCCGGTGGGATTCACGAAGTACTTGGTGTTCTGATCCAGCATGTCGGCGGGCAATATGGGCCGGATCACATGGTCCATCATGTCGTCGTAGATCCTCTGCTGGTCCACCTCCGGCGCGTGCTGGGTGGAGATCACCACCGCCTCGATGCGCACGGCCCGGTCGTCGTCGTATTCGACGGTCACCTGGCTCTTGCCGTCGGGCCGCAGATAGGGCAGTGTGCCGTCCTTGCGCACCTGGGCCAGCCGCCGGGTCAGTCGGTGGGCCAGCGAGATGGCCAGGGGCATGTATTCCTTCGTCTCGTCGCAGGCATAGCCGAACATCATGCCCTGGTCGCCCGCGCCCTGGTCGGCGTTCTGGCGCACCACGCCCCGGGCGATGTCGGGGGACTGCTCGTCCACGCTGACCAGCACCGCGCAGCTGGTGCCGTCGAAGCCGTACTTGGCCCGGTCATAGCCGATCTCCACGATCTTGTCCCGGGCGATCTTGTCGATGGGCACATAGGCGCTGGTGCTGATCTCGCCCATCACCAGCACCATGCCGGTGGTGGCGGCGCATTCGCAGGCCACGTGGGCCTCCGGGTCCTGGGCCAGTATGGCGTCCAGCACGGCGTCGGAAATCTGGTCGCAGATCTTGTCGGGATGTCCCTCGGTCACCGATTCAGAGGTAAAAAAGTGTCTCATAGGATTGACCCCCTTGCAAATTGAGATCAACAAAAAACCCGCCTTTGGGCGAGCTTGAATAGAATCAATCCCGCCTCATCTTTCGGTTCGCGCGGCGAACCGCAGGAATTGGCACCTTGAAGGCGTTTCCGCCGACCGGTTGCCGGGCATCATCGGGCCTGTCCCTCCGCCACTCTGGATAAGGCATTTTCTGTTGTCAATTGTATTATACAGGGATGTATATTAAGATTCAAGGCGGATTTGACAAATAACCCTCCCGGGTCTAAAATAGAAGCATCACTTACGACGGAAGGAAACGTGCTTATGGCGTTGACGATGGTGCATCTGCTCGCGGGGGACCTTTGGGCCAAGGGGCATCCGGAATACCTGGAGAGCCCGGAGTTTCACTATGGCGTGATCTCGCCGGACGCGATCCACGTGCGCGATGGCAGCGACAAGTCCCACAAGGATGAGATACACCTGCACAATTGGGGCGTGCCCCATCCGGACGACGTGGCGGCCTATTGGAGGGAACACCACACGCCCTTTGACATCGGCTACGGCGTGCACGTGCTGACCGACGCCCAGTGGGTGCCGCGGTACCGCCGCCTGCTGCCGGGCATACTGAACCCGGACGGCAAGCTGAACACCGACATCTACTACAACGATACCTTCGTGACCGACTTCAGGCTGTACCGGGACAGGCCCC
>JBGUQG010000104.1:0-5402 GCA_045130815.1 Christensenellales bacterium | reverse complement strand
CCCCGCGTCGAAGTACGCCGTGCCCGGCAGCGCCAGGTCGTGGGCCTCCAGGCTCCTGCGGATCAGCGCCGCCAGCGCGGCGTCGTGCTCCGGGGCCAGTGCTTGAAATTCCAGTGCCATAGCGTTCACCCCGGGCACACTATACCAGAAGTCCGCGGGAAAAGCAAGCGGCGCTTTTTTGTTTTCTTCAAGCTTCATTCAAGCCAGATCCCCTATAATGGCGCCATTGAAAGGGAGGCGAGCATATGAGCGCGCAGATGACGTTCAGGCGCTACGAGATCAAGTACATGCTGACCCGCCGTCAGGCGGCGCTGCTGCAGGCGGCGATGCGGGGCCACATGGCGCTGGACGCGTTCGGACATTCGACCATCCGCAACCTGTACCTGGACACCGACAGCTTCCGCCTGGTGCGGCGCAGCATCGAAAAGCCGATGTACAAGGAAAAACTGCGGGTGCGCGCCTACGGCAGGGCGGGCGAGGACGGCGAGGTGTTCGTGGAGCTGAAGAAGAAGTTCGATTCGGTGGTGTACAAGCGCCGGCTGGCGCTGCCGCACCGGCTGGCGATGGACGCGCTGACGAGCGGCGCGCCGCTGCCCGCCGGGGGCCAAATCGCCCGGGAAATCGCGGCGTTCAGGGATTTCTACGGCGAAACGCTGCTGCCCAGGGTGTTTTTAAGCTACGAGCGGGAGGCCTACAAGCCCACCGACGGCGCGGATTTCCGGCTGACGCTGGATGAGAACATACTGTGGCGCACTGACCGGCTGGATCTGGGCGCGGGCTGCTTCGGCGCGCCGCTTTTGAAGCCGGACCAGGTGCTGATGGAGCTGAAGACCCCCGGCGGCATTCCGCTGTGGATGGTGCGGTTTCTCAGCGAGAACCGGATCCGCAAGATATCGTTTTCAAAGATTGGCACGGCCTATCGGATGCTGATGGCCGCGGACGATGTGATGGGAGGCAGGCGCTATGCTTGATTCGATTTTCAAGGGCATATTCGATTCCTCGGCCATGACGGTCATTTCGGTAACGGATTTTCTGCTGTGCGTGGCGGTGGCGCTGGCCATCGGCGGGGTCATCGCGCTGACGGCCTCCCGCAGGGGCGGGCTGTCCCACAGCTTCCTGGGCACGCTGGCCGTGCTTCCGGCGCTGGTGTGCGGCATGATCATGATCGTGAACGGCAACATCGGCGCGGGCGTGGCCACCGCCGGGGCGTTCAGCCTGATACGGTTCCGCTCGGCCCCCGGCACGGCCAGGGAGATCGCGCTGATCTTCACGGCGATGGTGGCCGGCCTGATCGCGGGCATGGGTTACCTCGCCTACGCGGCGGTGTTCGCGCTGATACTGTGCGCGGTCTTCCTGCTGCTGGGCAGCTTTGACCCGGAGGCGAAGGGCCTGACCAAGACCCTGCGCGTCACCATTCCCGAGGACCTGGACTATGACGGCGTGTTTGACGGCCTGCTGTCCGAATACTGCAAGACCTGGAAGCTGACCCAGGTCAAGACCGTGAACATGGGCAGCCTGTTCCGCCTGAACTACCAACTGACCCTGAAGGACGGCGCGAAGGAGAAGGCGCTGATCGACGCCCTGCGCTGCCACAACGGCAACCTTGAGATCGCGCTCCTGCAGGGGGAGAATGTGGGCTCGGAGCTGTAAAACAGGGAATGGAGAACAAAGGAGGTTCCGCTATGAAGCGTTTATATAGATTGCTTGCAACGCTGCTGGCCCTCGTCGTGGCCGCCCTGTGCGGCGCGGCGGGGGTGACGGAGAGCGCCGTGACGCCCCTTCCCCAGATGGACGACGCCTTTACCGAGCGCGACCTGGCCGGGTATTGGGACGCCACGGCCGACCTCATCGCCCTGACCGGGGACACCGCCGACACATCCTCCCACGTGGTGAGCGTGGAGGGCGGCGTCGTCACGATCCTGGACGGCGGCGCCTACGTGCTCACAGGCACGCTGACGGACGGACAGGTGATCGTGGACGTGAAGGACGACGAGAAGGTGCAGCTGGTGCTCAGCGGCGCGGACATCACCTGCACATATTCCGCGGCGATCCTCGTCAGGCAGGCGGACAAGGTGTTCATCACGCTGGCCGACGGCACGGAGAACGCCCTGACCAGCACTGGCTTTGAAGACGATACCGTGGATGCGGTGATCTTCTCCGACGAGGACCTGACCTTCAACGGCACGGGCGCGCTTGCGATCACGTCGCCCGCGGGCAGCGGCATCGACGGCAATGACGACGTGAAGTTCGCTGCGGGGACCTACGTCATCACCGCCGCGGGCCGGGGCGTGGAAGCCAACGACAGCATCCGCGTCGCCGGGGGCAGCTTCACCGTGGTCACGGAGGATACGGCCTTCCGGGCGGACCACGACACCAACGCCGAACTGGGCTACATTCATATCTGGGGCGGCGCGTTCGACATCACCACCGGCGGCGGCGCGGGAGAATTCGCGGCGCAGGAGGGCGGTGAAATGGGCTTTGGCGGCGGCATGGGCGGCCCTCAGGGCATGACGCCCCCGGAGGAGGGCGAAATGCCGGAGCCGCCGGAGGGCTTCGCGGACGGTGAAAGGCCTGAGCCGCCGGAGGGCTTCGCGGACGGCGAAAGGCCGGAGCCGCCGGAGGGCTTTGAGGGCGGCGAAATGCCGGAGCGCCCGGAATTCAGCGGTAATATGGGCGAAATGCCGGAGGGCTTTGCCGAGGGCGAAATGCCCGCGTCGCCTGAGGGCTTCGCCGGGACGCCGGAGCCGGCTTCGGCGGAGGCGGAGGACGACGCTGCCGCCGCCAAGGGCTTCAAGGCCAGCGGAGATATCGCCGTGCTGGGCGGCAGCTTCACCATGGATACCGCCGACGACGCCTTCCACGCCGACGGGGACCTGCTGGTGTTCGACGGCCTGCTGGATATCGCCAGCGCCGACGACGGCCTGCACGCGGACGGCGCGCTGAGCGTCGTGGGCGGCACGGTGAACATCACCCAGAGCGGCGAGGGCCTGGAGGCGGAGGTCATCGCCATCGCCGGCGGCGAAATATCGCTGGTGAGCTCCGACGACGGCCTGAACGCCCGCAGCAGCACCGGCGACAAGGAGACCTTCGAGGCACAGGAGGGCGTGCTGATCGACATTTCCGGCGGCGCGCTGGCCGTGAACGCCTACGGCGACGGCATCGATTCCAACGGCGATATCCTGATCAGCGGCGGCAGCGTGGTGGTCTCCGGCCCGGCGAACAACATGAACGGCGCGCTGGACTGCAACGGCACGGCCACGATCACCGGCGGCTCCGTGGTGGCGGCGGGGGCGTCGGGCATGGCGGAGAACTTCTCGGACACCTCCACCCAGGCGGCCTTCCTGGTCTCCCTGGAGGGGGACGGAGGCGAGATCGCCGTGACCGACGGCGAGGGCGACATCGTGTTGACCGCCGACGTGGAGAAGGCCTTCGGTACCGTCGTCGTCAGCAGCCCCAACCTGGCCGTGGGGGAGACCTATACCGTGACCTGCGGCGACGCCAGCGCCGAGATCACGCTGACCGACACCGTCACCGGCGCCGACGTCGCCGCCCTGGGCGGCATGGCTGGCGGCCCCGGCCAGGGGCAGGCAACGGACGGGGAATAGGATATGCAAAAGGCATCGGGAACGGCGAATGTTGAAGGATTAACGCGACGCAGGATTACATGATGGGAAAGTATTGACATAAATATGCGAGGGGGGATATAATTTATTTGAAGCATTTTCTGTAAAGGGGAGGACGTATGCGATGACGATGAAGAAGCTGTTGGCGCTGCTGGTGTCGCTGGCGTTGCTGACCGGGGCCGTTGTGGCGCTGGGCGAGGGACTGGTGACGCAGGACGGGATTCTTGTGGAAGCGCCCGTGGCCGAGGAAGCGGAAGCCGAGCTTTGGACCGACGAGATGGAAGAGGCCGGCGAGCAGGCCGTTTCCGCCGGGGAAGAACTGACCAGCTTGTATTTCATGGATGAGTGGAGTCGCTCGACGGATGATTTCATCGTGCTCAATGTTCCCGACCCTGTTATGGAAAACGATGGGAGCGGCTTCTACCAGGCGGCGGTTGAGCTGTTGGTACACATGGACTTATCCGAAACCCTGACGAGCGTATCCAGCAGCGATGAATCCGTTGTCGCGGCACAGATTGTGGAAGGTTCTGAAGGAACAGAGGGCAGTTACTACAGCTATATGAAAATCAACGTGCAGGCCGTAAAGAAGGGGAACGCTGTTCTCAGCGTCACGACATCCCTGGGCAGGTCTGCGAGCATCGATATCAACGTTGCTCCCTTTGAATACCTGCCCATTGATGCCGCATTGTTCCCGGACCCGGCATTCAGGAAATTCCTACTGTCTTTCTTCCGCCTCGAGGAAGGCGAATATCTGCTCCCCAATACACGGGCACTGTCGATCACGAAGATCGACTATGATTTTAACGGTGGACAGTATCTCAAGGATGCGGGCATCATGAACTTCCAGGGAATCGAACGCTTTCCCGCGCTTGAGGAGCTGTATTTGGGCGGCGGTGACTTTGAAAGCCTTGATCTGTCCGGGAACACGAAGCTGCAGATCGTGGATTTATCATATTGCGAGAATCTGAAAAGCTTGAATATCAGCGGCTGCAGCGATCTTGAAGCTCTACAGGCAACATGCTGTGCGCTGACCAGCCTGGACGTCAGCCATTGTCCGAACCTGTATGTGTTGGTTTGCGATCAAAACAATCTGAAAAGCCTGGATGTCAGTCACTGCCCGAAGCTTCGGGTGCTGAATGCGGTGGGCAACAAGCTGACCGGCACGCTGGACGTCAGCAAATGCCCGGAGCTGTTGGAGCTGTACTGTCAATACAATGATATCGGGGCTTTGAACATCACGGGCTGCCCGACGCTCATCCGCTGCTTTGAAAAAGGCGGTGTGTTGAACGAGGAATACAGCTATGTGACCGTGAAAGGGAACGGCTTTACCAACACCCGAAAGGCCATTGTGTACGACGAATATGAAACGGCGGTGCGCATCGGCGACGTCGTGCACGCGCCTCTGACGCCCACCGCCGCCCCGACTGCCACCGTCGCGCCTACCGCGGCGGCGACTGAAGCGCCGGCAGGGCAGATCGGGGTCGAGTCAAGCCTTAACTACTTGATCAACGGCAAGGGAACCGCCGCCACCATCACGGGCGTGGATAAGTCGGCCAAGACCATCGTCATCCCCGATACCGTCACCGTGCGGGGCAAGAAGGTCAAGGTCACCGCCATCGCGGACAAGGCCTTCTACAAGGACGGGAAGCTGACCGCCGTCACCGTCGGCAAGTACGTGAAGACCATCGGCAGGAACGCCTTCTACGGCTGCGCGAAGCTGAAGACCGTGAAGGGCGGCGCGGCGGTCACCACCATCAAGGAGGGCGCGTTCCAGGGCTG
>JBGUQG010000103.1:0-8992 GCA_045130815.1 Christensenellales bacterium | reverse complement strand
ATCGACCTTTCTCAGGTGGAAAGCTATCCACTGTCCCTGCGGGAGCTGATGGACCAGGCCGTTGCGACGGTCGTCGAGGATTCCACTGCCGAAGACGAAGTGGAGCCCACGGAGGAGGCTGCCGGGCAGACCGAAGAGGAGCCTGCCGAGGATTCCGTCGAAACCACGGAGGCCATTGAACAGACTGAAGTCGTCTTCACGCTGGACTACGACGCCGAGCTGCTGACCATCGAGAAAGCGGAGGACGACCACCTGGTCACGCCCGTGGCTGCCTTCGAGAGCGCGCAAATCATTGTGAACAACGGCAGCCGCTACGAGCTGACGCTGATCAACTATACCTCCGAAGCCGGGGAAGAGCCTGCCGGGGAGCCCGGGGAAGAAGCCGCACAGGCTGAGACCGTCTACACCGCCACCATCGACCTTTCCCAGGTGGAAAGCTATCCGCTGTCCCTGCGGGAGCTGATGGCTCAGGCCGTGGCGTCGACCGTCGAGGAGCCGACTCAACAGCCTTCCCCCGATGGGGAAGGTGGCACGGCGCAAAACGCCGTGACGGATGAGGTCCCCACAACTGACGCTACAAATGAAGAACATACCGGGGAAAGCGAAGCGCAACCCAGCGACGCCGAGACTGAGGAACAGACCGAGGCCGTCTTCACGCTGGACTACGACGCTGAGCTGCTGACCATCGAGAAAGCGGAGGACGACCACCTGGTCACGCCCGTGGCTGCCTTCGAGAGCACCCAGATCATTGTAAACAACGGCAGCCGCTATGCGCTGACGCTGGTCAACTGCGTCCTGGCGGCGGAAGGCGAAGAAGAAGCGCCCGCAGCCGAGGAGGAGCCCGTCGAAGCGGAGCCTGCCGTCATGCCCGCCCAGGCCTTCGAGGGCAGCACCGACAGCGTGAAGGTGTCCGTTGAAGCCCCGGAGGGCGCGTTCCCCGAGGGTACCACCATGACCGTGGTGGACGTGGACAGCGCCGATACGCTGGAGAGCATCGAGGGCGCCGTCGCGGAGGACTTCGTGGAGGTCACCCGCGTGCACGCCGTGGACATCACCTTCTACAACGCCGAGGGCGTGGAAATCGAGCCGCAGCTGCCCATCAACGTGGTCATGACCGTGGCCGAGATCAGCCATGAGGAGGAAGCGGTGGTCGTGCACGTCGAGACCGAGGGCGAGACCGAGGTCGTCGAGCAGACCGCCGCCAGAGACGCCGCCCAGTCCGGCGAGATCGGGCTGGCCGTGGAAATGCCCGCCGGTGAGATCATCGACGCAGCGGCGGAAGCCCCTGCCGAGGCCATCCGGGTGGGAGAGCAAGCGCCCGCCGAGGCCGTCGAGGCGGAAGAATATGCGGACATCGTGGAAGAGGAAGCGCCCGTCGAGGTGTTCGGCGACGAAGCCCCTGCCGAGGAGCCCCAGCAGATCGAAGCCAGCGAAGCGCTCAGCTTCGAGGCGGACAGCTTCTCCGTGTACGCCGTGGTCGTGACCCGCACCATCGAGACCCGCTATATCGCCGACAACGGCGAAACCTGGAACATCTCCCTGGGCTACGGCCAGGACGCGCTGCTGCCCACCGGCGCGAGGCTGAAGGTTGAGGAGGTCGTGGATGCCGACGCCTATCTGGCGGACGCAAAGGCGGCTGTGGACGCCACCCGAAAGGTCACCGGCGGCCGGTTCTTTGATATCACCATACTGGACGAAGACGGCAATCCCGTGCAGCCCGCCGCGCCGGTCACTGTGAACGTGGCCTTGGCGGACGACAGCAGCGACGCCGACGTGAGCGCCATGCACTTCGCCGAGGACGGAACGGAGGTTATCGAGGCCCGCCGCGAGGACGAGGAGATCGTGTTCGACGCCCGGAGCTTCTCCGTGTACGGCATCGTCTACACCGTGGACTTCTACTACGATGTGGACGGCAAGACCTTTGAATACCATATCAACGGCGGCGACGTGTTGAGCCTGAAGGCACTGCTGCCTATTCTGCATGTCGTCGAGGCCGACGCGGCTGAGGCGTTCGTGGAGGATATCGCCGAGGTCACCTTCTCCGACGAGAGCCTGGTGAAGGTCGTTCCCGTCACCGAGGACACCACCGCCGGCGAGATCGTGGACGCCCTGGGCGTGGAGTTTGAGTATTCCCTGGATTCCGATGGGGAGCATATCGCCGAGAACCTCGCCGCGACCCTCACCGCTCCCGACTGGGCACTGGTCAGCTTGCAGGCCTTTGACACCGAGGAGACCCTGACCATCACCCTGAAGAATGGGGAAGTGTTGACGGTGAAGGTGACGGATGCTGGACAGGCGAATCCTGACACATATGTCAATAAGCAGGTTATCATCTATGATAACAGTGAACAGAGGGCGATGACTTCGAACTGGGAACAGAATCAATGGAGAACGCAGTTTAGTTCTGTTCCCTTGAGTGAAGCAGACAATAACGCACAAGCCCGTTGGACGGTAGAAAAATACAATGGTAGTTATTATCTGAAGGCGAACAATGGGCAGTACCTGAAAATTGAAAACGAGAGTATCTCGCTGGCAAATACTGGATCACCTTTAACAATAGAAATGGGTCGGAATCCCGATTATTGTATTTACGTCGGAAACGACAATAATACGAATGCAAAACTGATTTACTCTACAAATGGAGATAATGATGGATTCTTCGGTGTTCAAGGTAAGGTTAATGCGTTGGGCACAACTCGGGATTGGCTGTTTATTAGAGAAGCGGCAACACAAGCGGTGAACGTCAATGTCACCGTCAATAAGTCCGATTGGGGCGATGTGACGATGACGAGCAACGGCCAGAATACTTCCTATCAGGGATGGCAAGCAACGAATGGATTTGGACGTTTGAAAAACACTATCACTGCGAGGCCTGCGGAAGGCTATGTGTTCGGGTATTGGACGCTTAACGGCAACATTGTTTCCTATGATCCGGTCTTTGATGCCAGCAATCCACCTGTAGCACAATTCAACGCGAACGATGAACTGCAGGCAGTGTTTGGTAAATACGTGGACGGGACAGCTAATACGCACCAGGATATCGTGATCGACCAGACCGCAAAGCAGGAATTTGAGAATTGGCTGGAGTCGATAAAGAATGGTGATCGACTGGCAGTGGACAAGACTGCGCATGTGATGGATTACGACAATCGCATCTACCAGGTGGATATCACAGCCAAGTCTTCAATCATCAACTTTGGCGCAAACATCGACCTTGCGTTCATACTGGACGGTTCAAATTCGATGCAGTTCCCGTCGACGATGGAGAAAGATGGCAATGTTATGATTCTGACACAGGATAGCCTGAATCAGGCTTATCCTGAAGGTGGCATTCATTACTTCATCAGTGATCCGACTGGAACTTCTACGGTCGTTAGACTGTTCAAGGAAAATGGCACTTGGTATGCTGTGGATGATTCTCTACCAAATAATCACTACAGCAGGGTTGAGGTCAAGGAAAGCAATACCTACATGGAACAAGGCAATAAGAAGACTCCACCTTACGCTTATCCTCTTTACCGGGCTGTGGGCACGACTAAACGTAAAGATGACCTGAATACAGCTGCCAACCTTAGCGTTGAATATATGTCGGAGATTCTTGAAAAGGTCAGGAAAGCGGGTGGTGATGCGAGCAGTGCGGATATTAAGGTGGCCTACAATACCTTTGCGGCTTATACGGAACACTATAATAATCTTGCTCCACAATACATTAAAGTGAAATGCCAGGAAGAATTCTCGTCTCTGACAGAACCATTTGAAATTAACTATGGAGATACGGATGGCGGTACGCGCCAAGATCTGGCAATGCAGGAAGCCCAGAATTACTTCAACTGGGAAGACAACGCTTCTAAATATGCCATCCTCATTACCGACGGCGCTCCGGTGGTTAATTCCGGTGGTAGTTGGGATGGGGGAAAGACAACACAACAGGTTCGTCAGCTTATTGAACCTGCTGCAACCAATTTGAAAGGTAGCCATGGCGGTATCACCCTGATTACGGTTGGCCTGGGTACGAAAAATGTGGTTTGGGGCTCTGATATGCTGAAGAATATCGCTAGCCCTTATCCGAATGATACCAGCAAGCACCTGTTCTTCGAAGCGGAAAACGGCAAGGACTTGGAAGGCATACTCTATGAGATCGTGCAGATGATTCTCCAGAGAGAGCGCGTCGGCGGCAAGATCGTCGACAAGGTGGACACGGCCTTCTATCCCGTGAAGCAGGACGGTACGCCGATCGAAGCCGGTTTCTATGATATGTATGGCAATCCGATCACGGACCAGAATACCTGCAGCAATATCGCTTCCGGCGCGAACAGGACACCCGCCTATCAGTGGTCGATAGATGGCCATGGCGATTGGACAATAACCTGGTACAACCAGACCATCGGCTGGGACATTAACAGTTCCAACGCGGCGGACCATCCTTGGAAGGGCACGATTTTCGTCAAGTCCAGGGAGGACTTCCTGGGCGGCAACGCGATCAGCACCAATGAAGTGGGCTCCGTGACTGCGGAAGCGCATCAGAAGACCAAGGGCGATACAAACTGGTATACTTATTCCTCTGATAAGCAGCAAACGCTTGAGCTCCCCGTTCCCTATGTGAACGTGGACGAGCTGGCGCTGAACCAGAATGATACCGAGTGGACCGTGTACTTGGGTACCGAGGTGGACCCGCTGGCTGAGCTGAAGGAGCTGTTCAACAAGATCCAGGTGCGCGAGGTTGTTTCGGCGTCCAATCCGAGCGACCATCGAAGGATCGCTGGCAGCAAGATGATCACCGAATCCGGCTTCGAGGCTGAAAAGTCCTACCTGAAGGATGTTCAGGGCGTGGGTGAATTGACCGATGCGCAGTGGATACAGCTGATCAACGGCCAAACGCTGAACATTCCCTATGGCGCTTACGATCATCACAGGGTCGGAACGATCTGCGTGAAGCTGGAGAAGGAATCTGTGCAGAATGAGCCGAACATCTCGGTTCAGGGTGGAAGCATCGTCAGTGCCCATGACACCGCTGTCGTGGGAAATGAGGTAGAGAAGTATACGTTGAAGGCGTGGTATGTGCCCGGCGTGCTCGGTGGCAATGACACGACAAAGCGCGAGGATACGAGCGGAACTGATCTGACGGTTGATAATTTCCACACCACGCCTGGTCATGCTCCGGGTGACAACACCGGGACCATGCTCAGCACGAACAACCACGTGATCAACGTGTTCGCGAAGGGCTTGCACATCACCAAGAAGAACGAGGATTACTCTCTGACCCTCAACGGCGCTGAGTTCCAGCTGGTGCGCACGGCCAGGGCGTGGGAGGATACGGTCTCCTTCGCGGATCGCGGCCTGAGCGGCAACTGGCATGTGGTCGCGACGCTGAACGCCGAGAACGGCACCGCCTCGGTGAACCATATCCCCGCGCTGAAGACCGGCGAGGAATATTGGCTGGTCGAGACCAAGGCGCCGGATGGCTATAACCTTGCCGCGCCGTTCCGCGTGACGCTGTCGATCTTAGACCTGTTCAACAAGGTGCCGACAGTGGCCGGTGGCAACAACCTGAACCAGAAGCCCGCCGACACGCCCTATGACTGGACGCAGACGGCTTCACTGGTTCTCGGCGATAACGGTATCAAACGGACAGACGAGCAGGGCAATGACCAAAGCGCTGTGGTCCTGACCCCGGATTCCCTGACCTCGACGGTGTATTACTGGATCATGAACAACCCCGGCGTGCGCCTGCCCGAAACCGGCGGCATGGGCACGACCGTGTACTATGCCGTGGGCGGCCTGCTGGCGCTGCTGGCGCTGGCCCTGCTGCTTGCGCGCAGGCGCGAGGCGGAGTAAAACGGGTGGACAATCCCCGGCACTCAGGGTATAATAGCTACAGTACCTTAAGGGCCGGGGACTCTGAAATCAATCGGCAGCGGAAGGAAACGCCATGAGAAAGCATCTGTCAACCATATTTCTGGTGTTGATACTGATCCTGGGCGTGGGCGTACTGCTGTATCCGACGGTCAGCGACTACTGGAACTCCTTCCATCAGAGCCGTGCCATCGCCAGCTATATCGACCAGATCGAAAACATCGATCCGGCCAACTACGATGAAGAATGGGCCAGGGCCGAGGCCTACAACGAAAAACTGACGACCCTGCCCAACCGCTTTCTGCTGAGCGACGAGGATTACGCGGAGTATGAAAGCCTGCTGAACCTCACCGGCTCGGGCATCATGGGCTATATCGAGATCCCGAAGATCAACTGCACGCTGCCGATCTACCACGGCACCGACGAAGCCGTGCTGCAGATCGCCGTGGGCCACATCGAGGGCACCTCGCTGCCCATCGGCGAGCCCGGCACGCACACCGTGCTGTCCGGCCACCGGGGCTTGCCCTCGGCCAAGCTGTTTACCGACCTGGACCAGCTGGAGGAGAGAGACCTGTTCGTGATACGCGTGCTGGACAGGATCATGACCTATGAGGTCGACCAGGTGCTGATCGTGCTGCCGGAGGAGATGGACAGCCTGGCCATCGATCCGGAACAGGACTATTGCACGCTGGTGACCTGCACGCCCTACGGCATCAACTCCCACCGCCTGCTGGTGCGGGGACACCGCACCGAGAACCAGGAGATGGAGACCATCATACGCGTGGTGTCGGATGCCACGCAGATCCAGCCGGTGCTGGTCGCGCCGGTGCTGGCCGCGCCGATGCTGCTGGTGCTGCTGGTGTGGATGCTGGTATCCACCTCCCGCAAGCAGAGCCGGCGAAGGAGCAAGCGATGAACGGTGGCGTCGGACGGGTGACGGAGGCGCAGGTGCGCCAGGAGCTGCTGCGCCAGGCCGACAGGAACGCGCGGCACAGGTTCCGCGTGGGCGCGGCGGCGGCGCTGGCCCTCGCGCTGATCCTCGGGGCGCTCGCGGCCCGGTTCGCCTTCTGCCTGGTGCTTGTGCGCACGCCTGCGATGGGCGACGCGCTGCGCGGCGGGGACACGGCGCTGTGCCTGCGGGCGGATTCGCCGCTGTTCCGTATGACGCCGGAGCGCGGCGCGCTGGTGCTGGTCCGCTATGCGGACAGCGGCCTGCATCGCCAGGCGGTGCGCCGGATCATCGGCCTGCCGGGAGATGAGGTCACCGTCGACAGGGACGGCCATGTCACGCTGAACGGCGCGCCGCTGGAGGAGCCCTATGCCCTGTGGCGTGCGACGCCCGAGGCGGACGAGGCGCAGCCGGGCGGCGCCATCGAGAATCCCTTTATCGAGCCGGAGGATGAAGCGCCCGTGCGGGCGGTCCATCCGGCGGAGGAAGAAGTTTCGTATCCGGTCACCGTGCCCGAGGGCAGCCTGTTCGTGCTGAGCGACGATCGGGAGGAGCTGCTGGACAGCCGGATCGCGCGCTTTGGAACGGTGAACGCGGAGGATGTGCTGGGCTGGCCGCTTTGCGTGGTGTGGCCGGCATACCGCATGGGCACAAGCCTGGTGGAGCCGCGATGAGAAGATTTCTGCTGATGCTGTTGAAGCTGGCGCTGCTCGCGGGCGTGCTGGCGCTGGCGCTGACGCCCGTGGTGAAGGATCAGCTCCGGCTCCGGCAGATGGCCGGCGCCGTGGCGGATTACCGCCGCGCCGTCGAGGCCGCCGGGCCCGCCGGGCTCGCGGCGATGCCGGAGCAATTCCGGGCCGCCGATGCGGGAGCCGCCGCGCTGGCGGACCCCTACGGCGATGAGGCCACGGAGGCCTCCGACGCCGGACTGCCGGATATCTGCGGGAACGGCCTTTTGGCCGTATTGGAGATCCCGAAGCTGGGCGCGACCCTGCCGGTGTGGCGGGACGGCGCTGCCCAGCCGGGCGCGCGGCATATGGCCGGGACCGGCCTGATGATCGGTGACGCGCCCTCGCGGTGCGGGATCGCCGTCACGCTCTCCGGCCTGGACCGCCTGAGCGCGGGGGATCACCTGCGCCTGTCGGCGCTGGGGGAAAGGGTCGATTGCGAGGTCGTCCAGGTATCGCGGGAGGACGCCGCGTCCATGGCGTGGCCGCGGGATGACGCGGGCTGGCTGGCCCTGGTCGCGCGGGATCCCTCGGACCCGAAGGGCAGGCTGCTGGTGCTCGCCAGGCGGGTGGAGCCGCAGGCGCTGACCGCCCGGGACGACACGTATATGGCGGCCGGCTGGATCGCCAGCCTGGCGCTCGCCGCGCCGGTGGCCTTGGCGGGCCTGGTCTTGCTGACGCTGGCCGGGGGCCTGAGCCGATGGGTGCGGCGGGGAAAAGTGAAACGAATGAGGCTGTGAGCCCATGCGGTGCGGATGCTGCGGGGCGGGCGGCGTGGATAGTTCAGGGATGAGGTGAATCAAGGCATGAAGCGCAATACGAGCGGCGTTCAGGGCGCAAGGCTGCTGGCGATTCTCATGTGCGCGCTGATCCTGGCGGGCACGGCCCTCTCCGCCGGAACATTGGCGCGGGCGGACGGCGGCCGGGGGAAGCTGACGGTGGCGCTGCGGGAGGCGACCTACCGGCAGCTGCCCGCCGGCGCTGAAATATCGGTGACGCTCTACCAGATCGGCAACGCCGATTCCGGCACGAAGGCCGGCTGGCGGATGTACGATGACCTTGAGGACTACGGCGTGCTGGAGGCCGAGACCTCCGGCCAGCTGGGCGAGGTCGCCGAGACGCTGTCGAAATCGATCCCGTCCAGCCACAAGCGCGAGGCGCGGCGGCTGAAAAACGGCGCGACCACCTTTGAGGGGCTGGAGGACGGCGTCTATCTGGGCGTCGTCGACAGCACGGTCAGGAACCTGAAGGCCATGCCCTTCATCGTCACCGTTCCCGCCCGAGACCCGGAGACCCGGCAAATCACGCGCAGCTATACCGTGACGATCAAGGACGCCTATGAGACCGAGACGCCGAAGCCCTCGGAAAAGCCGAGCGCGCGGCCCTCGCGGCGGCCTACCGCAACACCTGTTGTGACGCCCACGGCGACACCCAGAGTGACGCCTCCGCCGGACAGGCCCGG
>JBGUQG010000102.1:0-3420 GCA_045130815.1 Christensenellales bacterium | reverse complement strand
GACAGCCTGCAAATGAGGGCGCTTACACAGACGTAAGTAACCGAATTTGCAGGCTGTCCTGACACAGTAAGCGGAAATCCCATCCGCGCAGGCGAATGTCCAGGGGGATTTCCGCGTTTGCAGGCTTTGTCAGCGATCTGATGGCCCCGGCGCGCCGGGGCCCTGCTTCTATCCGATCTGTGCCGCAAGCTCGTCCATCATTTCCTTCGTCACCGGGCAGATCGCGCTGATGTACAGCGTGTCCCGGTCCGCCAGCAGCTTGCGGGCCTTGTCGTCCGCGCCGTCCTCATGGTACAGTCGGGCCAGGTAGTACAGCGTGGTGGTCTGCCGGGGCTTGGCCTTGTGGGCCAGCTTGTAGTATTTGATGGCCTCGGCGCGGTATTCCGCGGCCTTCCCGCCGCCGTCCCGGCTCATGATCTCATACAGCTGGCCCAGGTTGTCCAGCGTGGAGGGGTCCTCGTCGTCATAGTCCAGCGCCTTCATGTTGAAGTCCAGCGCGGCGGTGTAATCGTGGGTCTCCCGGGCCTTTTCCACCCAGTACATGCCCAGCGTGCCGTAGACCATGCCGTTCATCTTGTAGTCGGCGGCGCGGCCGATGGTCTCGATGGCCTTGTCCAGCTGGCCGGTCTTCCACAGGTAGATGGAATAGTCCACCCGCAGCTCGAACCAATCGTCCTTGCTCAGCCCCTTCTGCCTGCTGATCTGCTGCAACAGCTCGCCGGCCCTGTCGTATTCTCCCTCGCGCATCAGCAGCACCGCGTAGGCCCGCTGTATGTTCTGGGCGACTGCGCCCGCCTCCATCGCTTCCCCGTACAGCTTCATCGCCGTCCGGTACTTTTCCGCCGCCTCCCGGCGCTTGCCCTCGCCCGCCAGCTTGTTGCCGTCCACATGGGCGCGATAGGCCTTGTTTCCCGTATAAGCCGCCTTTGCGGTGTCAAACAATCCCATGTTATGCCTCCGTTTTCCCGTCGATCTTGCGCCGCAGCCGCCGCAGCCGCCTTTGCAGCGCTTCCTCGTCCTCCCCGTCCGGATATTCGGCGGACCGGGCGGCGTACTCCGTCGCCCTGCGATAGTCCCCGAGCCGGTGCTCGTACAGCTTTGAAAGCTCCGTACACGCAGCGCCGGGCATCTGCCGCCGGTTCAGCATTTGAAGCAGCGTGTCCCGGGCCCTCTCCCAGTCGCCGGCCCTGCGGGAAAGCAGGTACAGCCGCCAGTTGGCCATGCCCGCCACGCGCTCGCCCGTCAGCGCGGACAGCGTGCCCGCAGGGCGGGGTTTGGCCGAGATGCGGTACATCTCCCGGGCGGGCTTCAGCTCGCCCTGGCGCTCCAGGGACCGGCCCATGCTGTATTGGTCCCGCTGGTCGGTCAGCCGCTCCGGCCGGTCGTTGACCTCACACAGCTTCACCAGGAGCGTGGCCAGCGTGGCGATGTCCTGGCAGTTGTGGCGCACGATGTCGTCGAGCAGCGCCTCGTCCCCTGTCTTCATGAACTCGAAGAACCGGGCGGGCACCTCGCTGCCGGGAAGGTCGTCCTCCCGGGGGCTGCCGAAGATCTGCGCCTCGATGTTCGCCAGGCGGCAGCTGCCAAGCCGCAGCTTCCAGGCCCGGCGGGCGGGCACGATCAGGTCCAGGTTGTCCATGTCCCGCCAGCGCTCGCGCATGCGGCACATGGTGAACCGCGTCTCCAGCAGCGGCATGTCAAAGGTTTTGCCGTTGAAGGTGCACACGCAGTCAAAGCCCTGCATCCGCGCGGCGAGGCGGTCGATCAGCTCCGGCTCGTCGGAGTAGTCGCGCATCAGGTACTGCTCGACGACCAGCTGCTCCCCCTCCGCAAAGCCCACGCCCACCAGGAAGGCCACCGTGCCCGCGCCGTGGGAGAGGCCCGTGGTCTCGGTGTCCAGGAACAGGCAGCGGCGGATGTCGAACCGCGGCCCGCACCAGCCGATGCGGCGCAGCCCCGCGCCGGGCAGGTCGTACACGGCCATGTCCAGCGGCACGCGGGTGACGCGGCAAACCAGGCCTCCCCCGCGCCGCTGCGGCGCGGCGGGGGCCGAGGTCTTCATCGCGTTCAGCTTTGCCCGCAGCCCGGATGCCATTTTCATCACCGCATACTATTGTAAATACCCCCGGGCGGATTGTCAAGCGGACAAATCTGTGATATAGTACAAACAAACCACCACAGGAGGGATTCACCATGCTTGAGATCGGAACCCCCGCGCCGGATTTCACCCTGCCGGACCAGAACGGCGTCGCCCACGCCCTGTCCGACTATCGCGGCCGGCGGGTCATACTGTACTTCTATCCCAAGGACAACACCGCGGGCTGCACCAAACAGGCCTGCGCCTTCGGCGAGCTGTACCCCCAGTTCCGGGAGAAGGGCGCGGTGATCCTGGGCGTCAGCAAGGATTCCGTGGCCAGCCACAAGCGCTTTGAGGAGAAGTACGGCCTGCCCTTCACGCTGCTGTCCGACGAGGAGAAGGCCGTGATCATGGCCTACGACGTGTGGAAGGAAAAGAAGAACTACGGCAAGGTGACGATGGGCGTGGTGCGCACCACCTACCTGATCGACGAAAACGGCGTGATCGAGAAGGCCTTCGGCGGCGTCAAGGCCGGGGAGAACCCGGCCCAGATGCTCGCCGCGCTGAACTGAGGAGAGGGCGCGATGGCAAAGATCATCTCCGCGGGCCACATCTGCCTGGACATCACCCCGGTGTTCGACCCCGCCCAGGGCTTTGAGCAGCTGGCCGACCTGATGGTGCCGGGCAAGCTGATCCAGGTGGGCCCGGCCAGCGTGTACGCCGGGGGCAGCGTGGGCAACACGGGCCTGGCGCTGAAAAAGCTGGGCAACGACGTCGTGCTGCTGGGCAAGGTGGGCGACGACCTGCTGGGCGCCACGCTGCAAAGGGTGCTTGAAAACAGCGGCGCGGGCGGCCTGATCGTGGACGTAAACAGCTCCACCGCCTACTCCGTGGTGCTGGCAGCGCCCGGCATCGACCGCATCTTCCTGCACAACCCCGGGGCCAACGACACCTTCGCGCCGGAGGACATCCCCGAGGGCGCGCTGGACGGCGCGGCGCTGTTCCACTTCGGCTATCCCACGCTGATGAAGCGGATGTACGCAGGCGGCGGCGCGGCCCTTTCCGGCATGCTGGCGCGGGTGCGCGCCCGGGGCGTCGCCACCAGCCTGGACCTGACCGCCGTGGACCCGAACACCCCCGCGGGGCGCGCCGACTGGCGGGGCATCCTCGAAGGGGCCCTCCCCCACGTGGATTTCTTCGTGCCCAGCTTTGAGGAGCTGTGCTTCATGCTGGACAGGCCCCTGTACGACCGCCTTTCCGCCCTGGGCGGCGACATGACGCGCCATATCGGCCTGCGGGCCCACGCCGTTCCCCTCGCCCGGCGCTGCCTGGACATGGGCTGC
>JBGUQG010000101.1:0-15026 GCA_045130815.1 Christensenellales bacterium | reverse complement strand
CACGATCAGCGCGATGGCGCAGGCAACCGAGCCGCCGCCCGTTAGGATCATCCGCCGCCTGCTTCGCTCGCGGCGCATATCAGAGGACCGGTCGTGTACCGCGCAAAGCATTTCCTCATTCGTTCGCATCGGTGATCCCCTCCTTGATCAGCTCCGCCTTCATCAGTCGCTTGCCCCGTGAAAGCAGATTGTCGATCCGCTTTGTGTTCACGCCCAACACCTGGGCGGCCTGGGCATAGCGCATGTCCTCAAAGAAGATGAGCCACAGCGCCTCCCGGGGCTCGGGATCGATCCGGTCCAGGCACCGGCGCACCGCCTGCCGGCGCTCGTCCCGCAGATATTCGTCCTCGGGGCGCGCTGCCAGCGCCTCCGCGGCCTGGGTCTCCTCCAGGCTGAACGCGGGCAGTCTGCGCTTCAGGATGTGGAACCGCGTCGCCCGATTGCGCGCGGCCCTGTAGAGATACGCCTGGAAGCCGCCGGGGCGGATGGCGGGCTTTTTCAGCATCACCGCCGCGAAGGATTCGATGGCCAGGTCTTCCGCGTCGTGGATGTCGTGCGTCAGCCCCGCCAGATACAGCACCAGCCGGCCCGTGTACTTTGTGATCAGCGCGTCAAAGCAAGCGGTGTCCCCCGCCAGGTAGCGGCGGTACATTTCGTCATCGCTGAACATGGCGGCAGCTCCCTTCGACGATCTATCACGGCTTTATTGTACCCGAAGAATGGGTTCGCGTAAAGTATGTGATCGCTGTTTTCAAAAAACTGTGAAAAACGCGCAAAAAAGGGACGCCCGATCCGTTCGGGCGTCCGTTGGCTTGGGAACAGGGTTTAATCGATCGGCTTCATCGTGGGGAACAGCAGCACGTCGCGGATGGAATCGCTGCCGGTCAGCAGCATCACCAGCCGGTCCACGCCGAAGCCGAGGCCGCCGGTGGGGGGCATGCCGTATTCCAGGGCGTTGACGAAGTCGTAGTCCACCTGGGCGCGGCTGTCGGCGTCCAGGGCCTTGCGCTGGGCCACCTGCTTTTCAAAGCGCTCGCGCTGGTCCAGCGGGTCGTTCAGCTCCGAGAAGGCGTTGCCGAACTCGGTGGCGTTGATGAAGTACTCAAACCGCTCGGTGAAGGCGGGATCGTCGGGCTTGCGCTTGGCCAGCGGGCTGATCTCCACCGGATAGTCGTAGATGAAGGTGGGCTGGATCAGCTTCTCCTCCACGAAGGTGTCGAAGAACTCGGCCAGGATCGCGCCCCTGGTGGGCACCTCCGGCAGCTCCACGTGGTGGGCCTTGGCGGCGGCAATGGCGTCCTCGTCCGTCTTCCAGTCGGCGAAATCCACGCCGCTGTACTTCTTCACGGCCTCCACCATGGTCAGCCGCTCCCAGTGGCCGATGTCGATGTCGTGGCCCTGGTAGGGGACCACCAGGCCGCCGCACACCTTTTGGGTCACGGTCTTCATCATGTCCTCCACCAGGTCCATCATGCCGTGGAAGTCGGTGTAGGCCTCGTACAGCTCGATGGTGGTGAATTCCGGGTTGTGCTTGGTGTCCATGCCCTCGTTGCGGAAGATGCGGCCCACCTCGTACACCCGGTCAAGGCCGCCCACGATCAGGCGCTTCAGGTACAGCTCCGTCTCGATGCGCAGCACCATGTCCATGTCCAGGGTGTTGTGGTGGGTATAGAAGGGCCGGGCGGAAGCGCCGATCTCAAAGGGGGTGAGGATGGGGGTGTCCACCTCCAGGTAGCCGCGGCCGTCCAGGAAGGCCCGCAGCTCCCGCAGGATCAGGCTGCGCTTGACGAAGGTGTCCTTCACCTCGGGATTGACGATCAGGTCCACATAGCGCTGGCGATAGCGGGTGTCCGTGTCCGTCAGACCGTGGAACTTCTCCGGCAGCGGGTGCAGGGCCTTGGTCAGCAGCACGCACTGGCCGGCGTGCACGGAGATCTCGCCCGTCTTGGTCTTGAACACGGTGCCCTTCACGCCGATGATGTCGCCGATGTCCAGGGCCTTGAAGTCCTTGTAGGGCTCCTCGCCCACATCGTCGCGGCGCACGTAGATCTGCATCGTGCCGTCCGGGTCCTGCAGCTGGGCGAAGCTGGCCTTGCCCATCACGCGGCGGCCCGTCATGCGGCCCGCGATGCTGACGGCCTTGCCCTCCAGCGCGTCGTAATCGCGCCGGATCTGGCCGGAGGTGTGGGTGCGGTCATAGGTGGTGATCTCATAGGGGTTGCGGCCCGCCTCGATCAGCGCGTTCAGCTTGTTCAGGCGAATGGTATCCTGCTCTGTATAGCCCGCGGGCGCCTGGTAGGTGTTGGGCATGGTTGTGTCGCTCCTCTCGGGTGAGTGTATGGATCAGCGCTTGCGAATGGAGAGCACCTTCAGCTTGATGATGCCGCCGGGGGTGTTGGCTTCCACGATGTCGCCCACCTTGGCGCCGGTACCCTTGCCGTCGGTGTCGCACAGGGCGATGCCGATGGGGGATTCGTTGGAGATGAACAGCTTCGCCGGGTCGGCCTCGGTGAAGCCCACCAGTGTGTATTCGTCCTCTTCGTCATATTCCATGTCCAGCACGCGCACCACGGTGCCCAGCGACACGGTGGTGGTGTCGGCCACGCTGTCGTCCACGAAGGTGGCGGTGCGCAGCTCGGCCTCGATGCGGGCGATGTTGCCGTAGACCTCGGCCTCCTTGGCCTTGGCGGCGTCGTACTCGGCGTTCTCGCTGAGATCGCCGAAGCCCCGCGCGATCTGGATCTCCTCCGCCACGCGCTTCTTTTCCTCGTTCAGCTGGGCCAGCTGTTCCTCCAGCTTCTTCTTGTCCGTAAAAGTGAGTATCCGGGAATCTGCCATGGTGAAACCTCCTGGGTCGTCGATGAAGTCTTGAATATACAAGAATTTAGCCGAATAAGAAGTGACACTGCGCGTCCTGCGCAGTGTCTGCTTATTCGGACTTGCAATATTATACATCCTTTAAGCGATATTGTCAACCGAGCAAACCCATCATTTTTTGCGTTCAGGGGTCCTGTTTGCCCGTTGGGACGCGGATTGTCAAGATATTGTCATGATTCGGGCCGCTTTTGCCCCACGTTTAGGGTTGCAGAACACAAGTTTTGTCTGTATAATGTCACCGTCCCAGCATTACAAAGGGAAGGAAGGCACTTTAAATTGGCTACGAATTATCCTTCGGATTACGATAATCGCTCCCGGGTCCAGCCGGGCATCAGCCGGGAAGGGCGAAGCGCTGCCCCGGCCAGGCGCGCGCCCTCCGGCACGCGTCCCGCGACCGGCACGCGCACGGCCTCCGGCGCGCGTCCGTCTTCCGGCGCGCGTCCGTCCTCCGGCACCCGCACGGCCCCGGCGCGCCGCGCGCCTCAGCCCTCCCGCAAGGGCGGGCGCAGGAAGCAGCCCAACCGCGCGCCCTTGTTCGCGGCGGTGGCCGCGGTGGTGGTGCTCGTGCTGGTGCTGGTGATCGCCAAGCCCTTCGGGCGCAAGGACAAGCCCGTCCCGACGCCCGCCCAGCCGGCTCAGCCGGCCTTCAACCAGGTGGAGACCCCCGTGCAGAACGTCGAGGTCGTGTCCGACCCCGCCACGCTGGCGGACAAGCTGGCCGATTCGGATTATGACGTGGGCAGCCTGTCGGCGGAGGAGATGGCCCAGGTCTCCGACCTGAAGGTGTACCAGGGCCTGCCGGACGAGTGGATGAACGTGCTGCTGATGGGCACCGACGAGCGCACCCTCAGCGACAGCGCCCGCACCGACGCGCTGATCATCTGCTCCATCAACAAGAACACCGGCGAGGTCAAGCTGTCCTCCATCATGCGCGATCTGGCCGTGGACCTGGAGGATATCGGCAAGTGGAGCGGCACCTACCGCATCAACGCCGCCAACTACTTCGGCGGCCCGAAGCTGGCGATCCGCACCGTGAACGAGAAGTTCAACATGAACATCCAGTACTACGTGATGGTGAACTTCTTCGGCTTCCAGAAGATCGCCCAGCGCCTGGGCGGCATCGACATCGACATCACCGAGGCCGAGAAGGACAAGATCAACATCATGATCGTCCAGCAGGCCAAGGCGGCCCTGAAGGAGGGCATCGACGAATCCGACCAGGAGAACGTGTTCCTGGAGACCTACGGCGAGAACACCCACCTGAACGGGCGGCAGACGCTGGCCTACGCCCGCATCCGAAAGCTGACCGGCGGCGACGCCATGCGCACCGAGCGCCAGCGCCTGGTGCTGCAAAAGCTGCTGGAGAAGGTCAAGACGCTGGACGCCATGCAGATCGGCCTGCTGGCCACCGAGATGCTGGACCAGGTCAAGACCAACCTGCCTCCCAACGACATATTCACCCTGGCGGTGAAGGTGTGCGGCAACGGCCTCAGCGGCCTGAAGTCCATGCACCTGCCGATCAACGGCACCTATAAGGAGGAGACCCGCAACGAGCAGTCCATGCTGTACGATTGCGACTTCGCCAAGAACGCCCTGGAGCTGTACAACTTCATCTACGAGCAGTAAGGGGAATCCACGCAAAAAACCACCGGCCGGGCCGGTGGTTTTTTGCGTGGCTACAGCCCTGTGATCAGGCGCAGGAAGCGGGGCAGGGGATGCCGGGCGTTCCACGCGTACAGCGCACAGGGCACCGCCAGGCCGAAGGCGAGCATCGCCGCCATCGTGACGGCCCAGGGCAGCCGGGCGGCGTAGCCCACGACCTCCACCAGGTTCTGCACGCACATCGACAGTATGTAGATGACGTAGGTCCTCCCGCGGAAGGCGGCCACCAGCGGATCGGGGCCGTCGCCCAGGCCGGACAGCGCCACCAGCGCCGCGCCGCCGCCCGCCATCTGAACAAGCTGCGCAAGCCAGCCCCAGGGCAGGCACAGCGACAGTATGAACCCACCCAGGCCCGCCGCGCCCAGGGCCCTTCCCGCCGGGCCGCGCAGCGGGCTTTGCGTGCCCCGGGCGACCGCCAGGGCGTACCCGGCGGCATACCAGGCCAGATACAGCTTCAGCTCGTTCAGGCAGAACAGCGTCGGCAGCTCGAAGGGCAGCGCGGACAGCGCCAGCAGCGCCAGCAGCGTCGCCAGCCGGGCCGCGCGGCCTTTGCTGACCGCCGCGTGGATGGCGGGCAGCAGCGCCCCCATGAAGAACAGCGCCGGCAGGAACCACAGGTGGGGCGTGATGCCCTCGCCATGGGGGTCCAGGAACGAGAGCAGCAGCCACCGGGGCGTCAGGGTGACACGGTGCCCCAGCAGCCGCGCCGCGGCGTAGCGGGGCAGCAGCATCAGCGCGTTGACGCAGAAATAGGGCGTCAGCAGCCGCAGGGCCCGCTTTTTCATGTAGGCGGCCCAGCCGTCCCTGCGCCAGTGGGCGGCCAGCAGCCCGGCGGTGAGGAAGAAGCACACCAGCGCCGGGTATTGCACGGCCTTCAGCGCCGCCCGCAGCCACTCCGGGCCGTCATAGCCCCGGGGCACGCCGTGGTGCAGCACCACCAGCAGCATGGAATACAGCTGCGCCCGCTCCACCCACAGGAGCCTCGGCTCCGCATTGTCATTCGCCATAGATGTTTCACCGTTTTGCATATTGCCGCGTCGCGGCATATTCATTATAGCGGCAACGGAGCCAAAATGCAACGCGGGGTTTGCTCAAATACCGATTGAACCGGCGGGCCATGTGTGGTATACTTATACTGGAGGTTGATGTATGTATACCTTTGTGAAGCGTTTTTTGGACGCGCTGCTGGCGCTGCTGGCGCTGATCGTGCTGTCGCCGGTGCTGCTGGCGCTGGCAGCGGTCATCAAGGCCACGTCGCCGGGGCCGGTGTTCTTCAGGCAGAAGCGCGTTGGCATCGGCAAGAGCCATTTCATGATCTATAAGTTCCGCACCATGCGCACCGACGCGCCGAAGGACCAGCCGACCCACCTGCTGGAAAACCCGGAGGCGTTCATCACGCCGGTGGGGCGCTTTTTGCGCTGCCACAGCCTGGACGAGCTGCCCCAGCTGTTGAACATCCTCAAGGGCGAGATGGCCGTGGTGGGCCCGCGCCCGGCGCTGTGGAACCAGTTTGACCTGATCGCCGAGCGGGACAAATACGGCGCGAACGACGTGCGTCCCGGGCTGACCGGCTGGGCCCAGATCAACGGCCGGGACGAGCTGCCCATCGACGTGAAGGCCCGCCTGGACGGCGAGTACGTGCGCCGCATGAGCCTGGCCTTCGACGCCCGATGCGTGCTGGGTACGGTGTTCAGCGTGCTGCGCTCCGACGGCGTGGTGGAGGGCGCGCAGCACGGCGAGCAGCCCGCGCGGCCCGCGCGCCGCGCCCCCCGGGGCCGCATGAACCGCGCCTTCCTGACCGTGGACCTGGAGGAATGGTATCACCTGGACTACCTGAAGGGCTACGACTGCCGCGGCGCCGGCGTGCGCGTGGTGCCCCAGATATTCGATTTCCTGGACATGCTGGACGACGAGGGCGTGAAGGTCACCTTCTTCTGCGTGGGCGAGATCGCCGATGAGAACGCGGGCCTGCTGCGCGAACTTTTGCGCCGGGGCCACGCGCTGGGCTGCCACGGCCTGGACCACGAGCTGCTGACCAACAAAAACCTGGAGCAGTTCGTCGACGAGACCCGCCGGGCCAAGGCCATGATCGAGGCCGCCGCGGGGCGGGAGATCACCGGCTATCGCGCCAGCTGCTTCACGATGGAGCGGGACAAGCTGGACGCGCTGACAAAGCTGGGCTTTCGCTATGACAGCAGCAAGATTCGCTTCGCCCAGCATCCGCTGTACCGCAACCTGGACCTGACCGGCTTCGACAGCCCGGAGGACCTGGTGTATGCCAGGGACGGCTTCTATGAGTATGAGATCCCCACGCTGGAGCTGTTCGGCTATTCCCTGCCGATCTCCGGCGGCGGCTACCTGCGCCTGTTCCCGTTCTGGCTGCTGCGCGCGCTGCTGAGGCTGTACGCGAAGAAGCACGAGAACTTTACGATCTACGCCCACCCCTTTGAGCTGACGGGCATGCCGCTGCCGCTGCCGAAGGCGCTGGGCGCGGCCACCCGGTTCCGCTGCCTGGTGGGCCGCCGCCGCAACCTGAAGAAGCTGCGCCGGGTGATCCGCTGGCTGAAGAAGCGGGGCGCGCGCTTCGTGACCCTGGAGACGGACCGAGAGGAGCGTGAGGCGGCATGACGCGCACCCTGCTTTTGACCGGAGCCTCGGGCATGCTGGGCAGCCGGGTGGCCCGGGCGCTGTGCGAGCGCGGCCACCGGGTGATCGGCGCGGACATCGCCCCGGCGAAGTTTGCCCATGAAAACTACACCCACGCGCTGTGCGACCTGACCCGCCCGGACGACGTGGCCGCGCTGTTCGACGCCCATCCCGTCGATCGGGTGATCCACCTGGCGGCGCTGGCCCACGTGACCGGCGAGGCGGACCTGAGCTGGAACCGCTATTTCCTGCTGAACGTGCTGGCCAGCCAGCACGTGTTCGAGTGCGCGGCGAAGGCAAAGCTGCCGGTGTTCTTTGCCAGCACCGTGGACGTGTACGGCATTCCCGCGGGCTCGATCGACGAATCGACGCCGGTCAGGCCGCTGGGCGGCTACGCCCGTTCCAAGGCCCTGGCCGAACAGCGGCTGGCGGAGCTGATGGGGGAGCACGCGCCCTTCTTCATCGCCCGCTTCGCGCCGGTGTATTCCGCTGATGACATGAGGGACGTGCGCAAGCGCTACTACCTGAAATACCCGAAGCTCGCCTTCCTGGTGGGCGGCGGGCTGGACTACGCGTTTTTGAATATCGATCGGGTGGCGGACGTGGTCTGCCGCTGGGCCGACCGGGACGAAGCGCCCCGGGGCGTGGTGAACTTCTGCGACGACATGCCCATGAGCGCCGCGGCGCTGGTGGCCGCCGAGCGCGCCGGGGGCCGGGCGAAGCGGGTGCTGAAGCTGCCGCGCTGGCTGGCGAAGGTCGGCCTGGGCGCGGCGAGGCTGTGCCCGGACAGGCTGCGACTGAACGTGAACAAGATACTGAACCCCTACCGCATCAACATCGCGGGCATGTTCTGGTTCATGGCGGGCCGGGACGGCGCGCCCTACCGCCGGCCGAGCGCCGACCTGCGGGGCGTGCGGGTGCTGCTGCTGGAGGGCTTCGCGCGGCAGAACATGGCGCTGATGCCCGCGCTGAAGGCGCTGGGCTGCCACGTGACCACGCTGAACGCCAGCAAGCTGGACGTGGGCTACGCCTCCCGCTGGCCGGACGTGAAGCTGATCGAGCCCTGGGACCGGGAGGACGCCGGGGCCTCGCTGGAGATCACGTTGAGGGTCCTGCAGGAGGGACACTACGACATCGTGATACCGATGACGGACTTCTCGGCGGCACTGCTGTCGGAGCACATCGACCAGGTCGCCCCGCTGGCCTGGCCGGCGGTCAACCCGCCGGAGGTGTTCCGCCGGGCCGCGGACAAGCAGCGGACCATGCAGGCCTGCGCCGAGGCGGGCGTGCCCTGCCCCAAAACGCTGTACGACATGGACAGCGCGGACGATATCCTGGCCGCGGGGCTGCCCTTCCCGTTCATCATCAAGCCCCGGACGGGCTACGGCAGCATCGGCTTCCACGTCATCAGGGACGAGGAACAGCTGCGCAGGGTGTTCCCGGAGGCGCTGGAGCGCTTCGGCCCCATGGTGGTGCAGGACTACATCCCCCAGACGGGCACCCAGTACAAGTGCGAGGTGTTCCTGGATGAAAACGGCGCGCCCAAGAGCGCCGTGGTGTTTGACAAGACCCGCTGGTACCCGGTGGACGGCGGCTCCACCTGTTGCAGCAGCAGCGTGCACCGGCCCGACATCGCCGCCGATTCCATCCGGCTGCTGCAGCACATCGGCTGGCGGGGCTACGGCGACGTGGATCTGATCGAGGACCCCCGGGACGGCGTGGCCAAGGTGATGGAGATCAACCCCCGCATCACCGCCAGCGTGAAGGTGTGCTTCGCCGCGGGCGTGGACTTTGCCCGCCAGATCGTGGAGCTGGGCATGGGCAAGCCCGTCACCGAATACCCGGACTACAGGGACGGCGTGCGCCTGCGCTACATGCACACGGACGTGCTGTGGTTCCTGCAATCCCCGAACCGCTTCAACACCAGGCCGGGCTGGTTCGACTTCCGGCACACCACGGACCAGATCTTCTCGCCGAAGGACCCCTGGCCCTGGTTCACCTACACGATACAGGGCATGCGCAAGCGCAAGGCGGAGATGGCCAAGCGCCGGCGCTGACGGACGGAAAGGATCACCGTACATGGCTGACATCACTGCGATCGTACTGACGAAAAACGAGGAAAAGAACCTGCCGGACTGCCTGAGATCGCTGGAGGGCTTCGCCCGGCGCGTGGTGGTGGTGGACAGCGGCAGCGCCGACGCCACCGTCGAAATCGCCCGGGCCGCCGGGGCGGACGTGCTGACGCATCCCTTTGAGACCCACGCGCGGCAGTTCAACTGGGCGCTGGACAACGCGGACATCTCCACCGCCTGGTGCCTGCGGCTGGACGCCGACGAGCGGCTGACCCCGGCGCTGGCGGTTGAGCTGGAGGCGCTGATGGCCGAGCACGCCCACGACGAGGTAAACGGCATCGTGATGCGGGCCTGGCTGTACTTCATGGGCAGAAGGCTTTCCCACGTGAAGAACATGAAGCGCAAGCTGATGGTGTTCAAGACCGGCCTCGCCCGCAGCGAGGACCGCAACATCGACGAGCACAACGTGCTGCTCCGCGGCACCTCGGTGGAGGCGAAGGAGCGCTTCCTGCACTACGACTACAAGGACATGAGTCACTACATCGCCAAGCTGAACTGGTATGCCGGGCGCGAGGTGCGGGATTACTTCGCCCACGTGGAGGGCCGCGAGGAGAAGGGCGGCCTGGACGCGGTGAACCAGTTCAAGCGCAACCGGAAGTTCGGGCTGTACTATCGCCTGCCGATGTTCTGGCGCTGCCGGCTGCTGTTCATCTACACCTATGTGTTCCGGCTGGGATTCCTGGACGGGCGCGAGGGCTTTTTGTATCACTACATGTACCATCGCTGGTACCGCACGCTGGTGGATGCCAAGATCCTGGAGCATCAGAAAACCGGCGCGCCCTTCGAGGCGCTGGAGGGCCTGCGGGAATAACCCGGGACAGCTTTGATTATCCATGGATCGGGGGAGGCGGTTGCTTTGAACATCGTTGAAGTATTGAAGGCCATGCTTTTCGGCATCGTGGAGGGCGTGGCGGAATGGCTGCCGGTCAGCAGCACCGGCCACATGATCATCCTGAACGAGATCATGCCGCTGAAGGCCTCCGAGGGTTTTTACAGCCTGTTCGAGGTGGTCATCCAGCTGGGCGCGATCATGGCCGTGCTGGTGGTGTTCTGGGACAAGGTTTGGCCCTTCGGCCTGGCGGGCAACGACCATCCCGCCGGGGACAGCGGCCCGTTGCGCCGGGTGAAGCTGGACAAGGTCACGCTGTGGCTGAAGATCGCGCTGGCCTGCGTGCCCGCGGCGGCGGTGGGCGTGCTGTTTGACGATGTGTTCGAGCGGCTGTTCCACAACTACATGTGCGTGGCCGTGGCGCTGATCGTGTTCGGCGTGGCCTTCATACTGGTGGAAAACCTGAACCGGGGCAGGAAGCCCCGCATCCGCAGCCTGGACGCCCTGGACTGGCGCACCGTGGCGATGATCGGCGCGTTCCAGCTGCTGGCCGCCGTGTTCCCGGGCACCTCCCGCTCCGGCAGCACCATACTCGGCGCGCTGATGCTGGGCGTGTCGCGCACCGTGGCGGTGGAATTCACGTTCTTCCTGGCCATCCCGGTGATGTTCGGGGCCAGCCTGCTGAAGCTGGTGAAGTACGACGCCGCCATCACCCCGGCGGAGTTCGCCATGCTGGCCGCGGGCATGCTGACGGCCTACGTGGTGTCCGTGGCGGTGATCCGAAGGCTGATCGGCTACATCAAGAAGCACGACTTCAAGGTTTTCGGCTGGTACAGGATCGCCCTGGGCGTGATCGTGCTGGTTTTCTTCACGATCCGGGCGATGGGGTGAAGCTGAACGGATAGCAGAGGAGGTGCCGCTTCATGCCTCAATGGACCGACGAACAGCTGCGCGCCATCACGGCGCGGGGCGGCAATCTGCTGCTCAGCGCGGCGGCGGGCTCCGGCAAGACCACCGTGCTGGTGGAGCGGGTGCTGCGCCTGATCACCGAAGACAGGGCGGATCTGGACAGGATGCTGGTGGTCACCTTCACCCGGGCGGCGGCTTCGGACATGCGCGCGAAGCTGGCCGCCGGGCTGGGCGCGCGGGCCTCGGCGGGGGATGCGCGCTGCCGGGACCAGCTGCTCAAGCTGGAGAGCGCCAGTATCTCTACGCTGCACGCCTTCTGCTCCGATTTCCTGCGCACGAACTTTGAGACCGCCGGGGTGGACCCGGCGTTTCGCGTGCTGGACGACGCGCTGGACGCCCGCTTGCGGGACGAGGCGATGACCGACGCCCTGGAGGAGGCCTACGCCGCCGGCGGCGACGCGCTGCTGGCGCTGGATTACGGGCGAGGGCCCGCCGGCGTGCGTGCGGCGGCGGAGCTGCTGCTCCGGCGCATGGAGGAACGACCCGATCCCGAGGCCTGGCTGGCGGAGGCCGCCCGCTGCGACGACGCGGCGCTCGCCGCCTGGCAGGACGAATTGAAGGACGACGCCCGGCGCTGCCTGCGCGCCGCCCGGGTGCACCTGACGCACGCGCTGTCGCTGCCCGGCTGTCCCCAGAACTTCGAGGCCGCCATCCGCGCGGACATCGGGGCCATAGACGCGCTGCTGGCCCTGGAGGATTACGACGCGCTGTACCGCGGCCTCACCGAATTCAGGCCCGCCGCCGCCCGGGGCCGCCGGGGCGAGGGCGCGGACCCGGATGTGGCGGACACGGTGAAGCACCTGCGCGACGCCGCGAAGACCGCCCGGGAGGCCGCAAGGATCACCGATTTGCCGCTTTTGCAGGCCCGGGAGGACGCCCGGGCGCTGTCCGGGGAGATCGCCACGCTGTCCGAGATCGCGCTGCGGGCCAGCGCGCTGTACGAGGCGGGCAAGGCCGAGCAATCGGGGCTCACCTATGCCGACCTGGAGCACAGGACGCTGGCGGCGCTGTCCGATCCCGCGGTTGCCCGGACCCTGCGGGAGCGCTATGACTATGTGTTCGTGGACGAGTACCAGGACACCTCCGATCTGCAGGAGGCGCTGATCCGCGCCGTCAGCCGGCCGGACAACCTGTTCATGGTGGGCGACGTGAAGCAGTCCATCTACCGCTTCCGGCTGGCGGAGCCCCGGCTGTTCATGCGAAAATATGCCGACTACGCCCGGGGCGAGGGGGGAACGCTTCTGCCGCTGACCCGCAACTTCCGCTCCCGCAAGGGCATACTGGACTTTGTGAACCTGGTGTTTGAACGGGTGATGACCGGCGGCGACGCCGAGGTGGAATACGACGCGCTGGCCCGGCTGAACCCCGGCCTGCCCCAGGAGGGGGACGCGGGGCGGGACGTGTCCATACTGCTGGTCGACGGCGAGCCCGGGCCGGAGCAGGAGGAGGACGAGGCGTCCCCGGAGCAGCTGCAGGGCATGGAGCGGGAGGGCACGCTGATCGCCGCCACGATCAAGCGCATGATGGCCGAGGACCCCACGTTGAAGTACCGGGACTTCGCCATACTGACCCGCAGCAAGGCCGCGCCGTTCTCGGCGATGATGCCGGTGATGCTGGCCCACGGCATTCCCGCCTACGCCGACGGGCAGACGGGGTATTACGAGTCGGTGGAGATCAGCTGGCTAATGTCGATGCTGCGGCTGATCGACAACGGGCGCAGCGACGTGGAGCTGATCGCCGTGCTGCGCTCTCCGGCGGTGGGGCTGACGGCGGACGACCTGGCCCGGATCCGCATCGCCTATCGCACCGTGGCTTACGCCGACGCCGCGGCGGCCTATGCCGGCGAGCAGGACGACGACATCGCCCGGCGGCTGTCGGCGTTCTTCGACATGCTCTCCGGCTGGCGGCTGCGCCTGGGCAGCCAGGGGCTGGGGGAATTCGTACGCGCCGTGCTGGACGAGAGCGGCTTTTACACCTATGCCGGCGCGCTGCCCGGCGGCGCCCAGCGCCAGGCCAACCTGGACCGCTTCGTGGTGGAGGCCAGCGGCTTTGACGACGAGTATTCCGGCTCGCTGACCCGCTTCCTGGCCTACACCGACCACCTGCGCCAGAAGGGGGACGGGGACGCCGCCCACCTGCTGGGCGAGAACGACAACGTGGTGCGGATGATGTCCGTGCACAAGAGCAAGGGCCTGGAGTTCAGGGTGGTGTTCGGGGCCCAGCTGGGCCGGCGCTATCGCACGGAGAAGGCCAGCGCGCCGCTGCTGACCCACCGGGACCTGGGCGTGGGCATGAACTATTTTGACCCCGCGCTGCGCACAAGAAGGGTGACGCTGCCCCAGGCGGCCATCATGGCCCGGCAGCGCCGGGAGGACGCCGCCGAGGAGATGCGCATACTCTACGTGCTGATGACCCGCGCCCGGGAGAGGCTGATCCTGGTGGGCACGGTGGACGGGGCGGACAAGGCCCTGCGGCGCTGGCAGGCGCTGGCCGCCGCGCCCTTCGCCGCGGCCAGCCACCTGGATCTGATCATGGCCGCCCGCTGCGGGGCCGAGGCCCAGGGCGTCGGGCTGTGCTCGCAGCTTTCGGTGATCCCGGGGGCCTCCGTCCATCCCGATGCGGCGGAGGAGGCCGGGGACGCCAGGGCGCTGTTCGAGGCCGTGATGGCCGACCCGGAGGCCTACGCCGACGCGGAGCTGGAGGCGCAGATGGCCTGGCAGTACCCCGATCCGCTGGCCGCGGGCAAGCCTTTGAAGCTGACCGCATCGGGCCTGCTGCGGGAGATCGAGGGCCCGGAGGAGCTGCCCGCGCTGACCGAGCGCCCCGCCTTCCTGTCGGAGGACGCCCGGCGCATGACCGGGGCCGAGCGGGGCACGGCCTACCATCGCTGCATGCAGCTGTTGAAGCTGGAGGCGCTGACCGGCCTGTCCGGCGGGGCGCTTGAGGACGCGGTGTCCCGCCAGCTGGACGATTTCGCCAACCGTCGCCTGCTGGAGGACGCCCAGCGCCAGGCGGTGGAGCCCGCGCGGCTGTGCCGCTTCCTGGAGAGCGACGTGGGGCTGCGCCTGCGCGCCTCGGCCACGGTGAGAAGGGAGTGGCCCTTCAATGTGATGCTGAAGGCCGCCGAGGCCCTCTCGCCCGAGGAGGCGGGCCGGTTCGGCGACGAGGAGCTGTTGGTGCAGGGCACCATCGACTGCTGCTTCATCGAGGACGGCCAGTGGGTGCTGCTGGACTACAAGACAGACCGCACCGACGATATGGAAGCCCTGCGCCATCACTACCAGAAGCAGCTGAACGTGTACGCCCTCGCCCTGAGCCGCATCACCGGCCTGCCCGTGAAGCAGCGCACGCTGTGCCTGCTGCACAGCGGGGGAACGCTGGAGGTGTAGCGGGGAGCAGGGGGAGAAAGTGGACGGTGAACGGTGGTCAGTGGACGGTGAACGGTGGTCGCCGCCAAAAGCCTTCCCCTTTGGGGAAGGTGCCCCGAAGGGGCGGATGAGGTCCCCTCGCATTCCGCTCTGCGCCTCTGCCGCGATAAAGGTGCGATGCCAGGCGTGAAGAACCTCGTCCGTCATTTGCTCCAGAAATGTCACCTTCCCCATAGGGGGAGACCCGAAAAAAGCACGGGCGATCGTGAGATCGCCCGTGCGATTTGTTTGTCGGTCTGTCAGTCGATGGGCTGGCCCTCGGTGTTGAACAGGGGCAGCTTCTCCAGGTAGATCAGGTCCTCGCGCTTGGTGGCGTCGCCCTCGGCCAGGATGGCCATGCGGCCTACGATGTTGCCGCCGGCGCGCTTCACCAGCTCCTCCAGCGCGTGCAGCGACTCGCCGGTGGAGATCACGTCGTCCACGATCACCACGCGCTTGCCCTTCAGGTATTCGGCGTCGCCCCCGTCCAGGCACAGGGTCTGC
>JBGUQG010000100.1:0-9993 GCA_045130815.1 Christensenellales bacterium | reverse complement strand
ATGATCCCGCAGCCGCATACGCGCTTCACCAGCGCCGTCAGCCTGCTTCGCTTTATCGGATTGTAGAAAAGACAGTAGATGTGCATCTATGGTATCTGTCTATTTGACAGCCTCCAACAGCTCGTATCCCAGCCACATGGTGACATTCTTCCCATGAAAATCCACATGGATCTCCGCGGTGCGCGTCTTGCGGTTTACCCGGGTGATACAGCCCTCGTAGTCCTTCAGGAATCCGCTCAGGATCCTGATCCGGTTGCCCTCGTCGTAATACGCCTGGGAGACATCGATATTCCCGCCCGTCCTGAGCAGCATCTCCGCAAACAGATCGTCAGAACCATGCAGTCGCCAGTCTCCGTCTGTGTATCGCAGCAGCTTCAGGACACCGTTTTCCCGGACGAATCTCTGTAAAGCGGCGTCCGCTGGGGTTTGGCCTCTGTTATCCGGCTCTGCGGCATCAGGCTGATCAGAGTCATCGCCCGATACACATGGGGATTCGTTCATTTCAAAGAAGACATAGCCCGGCAGAAGGGGAACACTGTCCTCCTGTACAGCGTCTGCGCTCCTGCGTATTCTGGTGCGCGTGGGGACGATCGCCCGACAGTCCGGAAAGCTCATCGAGAATCTCTGAACGACCTCGACTTCCTTTCCTGTCCTGCAGAAGAGACATCCGCGCTCCTTATTGCCGCTCATCTGGACTCACCTTCCATTCGATCACTTCACGCTCGCATTGCAAGCGCGGTTCAAGTGGGCATAGCTTCGCCAGTGAGAGGCCGTTTTATCAGAATGGTCTCCCCAGTTTTTCCTATACGTACGCAGCTACTCGCGCCGGGAACGTCTCCGCGTTCACTTTCAATGCGTAAGCTATGGTACCCAGTCTGCTTGTTCCCCAACCTGCCGATGCTCCGTCGGCATCGGTCCAGCGCCTGTTATACCGCCTGAGCTTCGGGCCAATCCAGCTCGTATCCCAGCTTCATGCTCCGCGTCTTGCCCTGGAAATCGATGCAGATCTCAGCCGTTTTCGATTTCCTGTTCACGCGGATGATGGAATCCTCATAGTCCTTCAGAAAACCGTCCAGTATTCTGATCCGCTTGTTCTCATCAAAGTATGCCTTCGATATCCCGATATTGCCGTCTGTATTCATGATCATCCTGGCAAAACGGTCATCCACCCCGTGCAGCTCCCATTCTCCGTCTGTGTAAGTCAACAGCCGCAGCAGATAGCTGGAACGGGCGAGCTTCTCCTCGGGCAAGTCCTGATCCGTTTCAAAGAACAGGTAGCCCGGCAACAGCGGCACCGGCTCGTCAACAAACGTCTTGTCCGCGTGAAAATAGTGTCTTCTCATTCTCATCGGATAGACCAGCCTGATGCTCGGGTAAAACCCATGAAACACCTCCATGGCTCTGTCGATATTGTCGCCATAGCAGTAGAGGCATCCCCGTTTCATCGCTTTACCCCCCTTCGGATGGAACTCGCAGTGTACGGATTCTTTTGGGGTGGTTTCTAAAGTAGACTTTACAATCCAGATGTGGTATAATCATTTACAACAATGGGTATCTATAAAAAGGGCAGTTTCTGATATGTAGTATATTGCACTTTTGACAAATATCGCGTTGTTCAGTGGCCTGGATGTGGTGGTTTTTAATTCCTACATCTAAATCCAGTCGGTCTGTTATTTTTCACGAAGGGAAAAATAAAAAAGCAAGAGACGGATCGTTGCCTCTTGCTTTTGTCCTGTATAGCTCTCCTCCGCAGCGCCGTACAGAGTCCCCTTTCGTCACCGCACAGAATGATGCACAAATCGCCCTGTTTCCGCTGATGTCATTTCTTGCCGCATATTATAGAAGCAATCCAAATCCGCCCGTCCCGGTTTCCGTAAAAAAGAATTTACTTGTGTGCCGGCACAAAGCATACTATAATTGAAGTGAATTCAACCGGCATTGCCGGCGGGAACAGGAGGATGACCGATGATCACACGAAGCGACCAACAGGCGCACAGCGTGCGCGAGTTTATGCGCGGCGGCAAAAAGTATGTGCAGCACACCCAGCTGTCCAGTGAGCTGCCCGAAAAGCTGCGCCTTTTCAATATCCTGACGCTGATTCCCGGCGCGTCCATCGGCTATCATGTGCATGAGAACGAATCTGAGATGTTCTACTTTCTCGAGGGCAACGGCCGCGTGCAGGACGACGAGCAATACTTTGACGTGACCGCGGGCGACACCATGGCCACCTTCAGCGGCCACGGCCACGCGGTGGAGAACACCGGCGACACCGACCTGGTGATCCTGGCAGCCATCGTGAAGGACTGAGAGCCGCCAAAAACACACCGGCGGGGGCGATCCTGTGATCGCCCCCGCCGTGGTTTTTTTGGGGATTACAGCCCCTCTTCGTTCTCAACCTCAAAGCCGTCGTCCGCGTCCTCGTAGAGCACCAGGCTGTCCTCCGGCGCGCTGACGGCGTACACGCCGTCGGCGGTCAGCGGGATGCTGGCGTAGAGGATGTCGTCTACAATGGCGAACTCCGCAGGCGTGCGCTGGGAGATATCCTCGTCCTCGTCTTCGTCGAGGATGGAGATATACACCAGCTCTGCGCCCTCGGGAGCCTGCTGCACATCCTCGGTGGGCAGCAGCATCAGCCTGGCCCCCTCCGGATAGCAGCCGTCGGGCAGCTTCACGCCCACCGGCTTGGACAGGGCTTCCCCTTCGTCGCCCTCCTCGGGCAGCAGCGCCTGCTCGTCGCCGACCTGGCTGAAGTCCTCCTCCTGGCCCACCGGCACGGCGCGGATGCGCAGGCGATAGGGCGGCGCCATCAGCGGGTCGCCTTCGCCCTCCAGCAGCTTCTGCTCGCGCTCGGTCAGCCCGGTGTCGTCGATCTGCTGCAGGCAAATATCGTAGTAGGACACCCGCAGAATCTCAGGCGCGATATTTTGCTCCGCCTCTTCCTCTGCGAATTCACCGTCCCCGATCTCCACATCCAGGGCCAGACCCTCGGACGCGTCATCCGCGTCGGGCAGCACGATCTCGCTGACCAGCGAGGCCGTGGGAATGTGCACGTCGGCCTGCTCGACCTCATAGACGATCTCGGTGAAGCCCCTGTCGATCAGCGTCTGCATCAGGGAAGCGCCCAGCTTCAGGTGCTGCTCGCCGTACTGCTCGCGAATGCCGTCGGACAGGAACAGCTCCTCGCCGGTCTCCTCGTCCTTCAGCGGCTCGGGCACGATGGTCAGCACGCGCTGGCCGGGCTCGATCTCCTCGTCGAACGTCGCAAAGGCCATGCTCTCGCCCTTCTCGTTGAACAGCACCGTGCCATAGTCGGTCTCGTCGACGATCAGCCGGCCCGCCTCTTCGATGGCCACCTCGTCGTCCTCTTCGTCGTCTTCGAGATCGTCTCCATCGTCCTCGTCGTCGAAGTCGTCGCCCTCGCCGTCGTCCTCGTCATCGAAGAAGTCGTCGCCGTCCTCCATCTCCGAGAAGCCGCCGTGGCTGAAGCCCTCGTGGGAATAGGTGGGCTCGTCGTCATCATCGTCATCGCCGGTATTGCCGGAGCCGCCGCTGCCGGAGCCGCCACCGTAGTAGCCGCTGCCGCCGCTGCCGCTGCCGGGATCGGTGCTGATCTTCAGGATACGGAAGCTGGTCTCGCGCTCGCCGGTGAAATTGCCAATGCCGGTGATCACCACCTTGGCCGTGCCCTGGTCGGTGTTGTTGGAATACTTCACCTTGAAGTCGGTGTCCTTCTTCAGCAGGAGCGTGCCGAAGCGCAGGGTGACATCGGGCTCGATCGCGGAGCCGGTATAGCGCTGGTTGCCAATGGTGATCAGGCCCACATCCGTGCTGTTGATGGACTTGGCCTCGATCTCAAAGGTCTCCTCGGCCATCACCACCTTGTAGTTCGCGCCGGCGTCGATGGTGCCCTGGAGAATCTTGTACTTGCCCACGTTCTCGCCGCTCTCGCGGGCCAGGCGGCCGGTGATCGTATCGCCGGACATCAGGCCCTTCACCTTGCCGGTGAAGTAGCTGGGATCGGCCGCGCCGTACACCTTCTTCTGGGCCTCGGTGGGGGTGATGGTCAGCTCCTTGGGGGTAATCTTCGCGGAGATGGTGATATCCTTGGTGCGATAGCGCTCCGCGTCGTCGCCGCCGATGGTGAAGCTGACGGACACCTTCCTGTCGCCGCACTGGTCGCTGTCATAGGCGGCGCGCAGGCCGGTCAGGCGCACGGCGGTATGGCCGTCCTGCATGCCGGTGATCTTGAAGTCAGAGCCCTTCAGCGTCACGTTGCGGGTCTTGTCGTACACCTTGGTCAGGCCGGAGCCCACGTACTTGATGTCCAGCGTGGTCACCACGATGTCTTCCTTCAGCCCGCAGCCGGTGCAGTAGCCGGCCTCGTACACGTGCTCGGAAACGTAGCTTCCGCCCTTCTTCTTCTCGGGGGCGTTGCCCTTCCACTCGCCGCCGCAGGTCACGATCGCGCCTGCGTAGCTGATCGCGCCCTCGTTGTTGACGGTGCTCAGGTTCTTCAGCGTGGCGCCGCCGGCCAGCTTCAGCGTGCCGTCGATCTCCACGGACAGATTGTGCCCGGATTCCACGGTGAAGTCGCAGCCGACGGTCAGGGCTTCGGAATTGACGATGATGTCGGTGACCGCCATAGGCAGCTCCAGCTTCAGGGTGGTCTCCTTGCCGTCCTCCTTCACCACGGTGCGCTCGAAGGTCTTCTTGCCGGACAGCGTGGTCTGCATATCGGTGCGCAGCACCAGGTTGACCAGCGCGTCATCCTTGCGGATGATATGGTCGCCATAGCCCTCCAGCGAGTCCGGCAGCACCAGGGTCTCCAGCACGGAGCACTGCTCGAAGGCGCTGTCGCCGATGCCCTTCACGCCCTTGGGCAGCTCGATGCTGGTCAGCTTGTCGTTCTTGAAGAACAGCTTCTCCTCGATGTAGGTCACCGGATAGATGTCGTTGAACAGCTCCGGGATCACCAGCTCCGTCACCTTTTCATGGGGCACGCACTCGACGATGGTCACCTCGTCGTTGTCGTTCAGGCGATACTTGTAGGTGGCCTGCTTGTCCTTGAAGGTTCCGGGCGCCACGGTCAGCGTGCAGGTGGGCAGATCTACATTTGCCGCCAGCGGATTATCCGTATCAGTAGTCACACTTTCGAGCGTGAAGGTATATTTACCGTCGCCCGCGCTCTTGCTGTAACTCGGTTTTGACTCAGAACTCCAGGTAAGGTTCGCCGTTGTCGTGTTCTTTATGTCACCGCCCAACGTAACCTTGGCAGTCTGAGGCAACAGCTTCAGCACATTTTTAGCGCTGGGAGAATAGGTGATGGTGATTGTCGTTGTCTTCAAGTCGATCCCAGTGATTTCGGCCTTCCAATTAGCACTAATGGTCAGATTCTCTCGGGGCATCGTCATAGGGATTTCTTGATCCCATCCCATAAACACGTAACCATCACGGGTCGGTTCTTCTATTTTGGGTACCTTCTCACCCTCTGGCAATGTAATGGGCTCTATCTGGCTTCCACCCTTCGTATCAAAAGCAATCGTATACACCGGTGGTTCAGTAGCAGGTGCTTCCGTTGCAGGTGGCTCCGTGGCAGGCGCTTCCGTGGCGGGGGCTTCCGTGGCGGGGGCTTCTGTTGCTGGTGCTTCCGTAGACACAAGTTTCGGGATCACTTCTTCTTTTGTCTGTTTTGCGAAAGCTTCATTCTGGAAAACCGCCGTATAAGTTATTTTGCCTTCCGCCTCGTAAGTTGCTTCGACAGTCTCTTTTTCTGCTGTCGCAGTCTCGGATTCCTCGTGACTTTCATTGTTCTTGCAAACTCGTTTCGCAGTAACGGTTGTATTATCCTTCTCCCAAATATAGGTCACATCACCCCAATTGTGGGCGCTCGCATCTATAGCGACTTCCTGGGTTTCCTTGTGACTTTCGTTGTTTTTGCAAACGCGGGTCTGCTCTCCGACCGCAGAGCAGGTCGCGGGCGTCGTTACCGTCCAGTCACCCCAATTATGATTCAATGCGGGAATAATCCATGAGTCTTTGTTTATCTCATTTGTTCCATTTTCATCGCTAAAGTACTTACCGCACCCACTGCAATACCAATAAGCGCTGTTGCCCGCATCCGTGCATGTGGCATCATTTGCGGGAAATGCTTCCATGTTATGGGTATGCGTTTCTTCGGAGCCGCCTCCTTCCCCATCCGCCAGCGCGGTCACGCCGCACAGCAGCAGGGCGCAGATCAGCGCCATCCAAACCAAGCCAAAGCGAATCTTCCTGTTCATGGCAACCTCCTGAAGCGTCGTATGATGAAATATACTGATATATAGCGATACCTGATCCTGTTTTGTATTCTATCCGGGGGGCCTTTTTTCCTGCCTTCCCGTGGCTTGGACGGAAAAAATCCTTCTATAGTTCCCAAATTGCCAAGTTTTGGGCATATTTGGGTGCGGGGGCGAATTAAATTTCACCTTAGCGACAAAAACCTCGGCTTTCCCCCTTGATTTTTTGGACCATACAGGTTAAGATATTAATATGATTATTTTCCGCATGGTTCGAAAACGGTTTAGCCATGCGAATCATTAAGGAGGCAGCGCCCATGCAATACGGACACTTCGACGACCTTGCGCGGGAGTACGTCATCACCCGCCCGGACACCCCCTCGCCCTGGATCAACTATCTGGGCAGTGAGGAATTCTTCACCCTGATGAGCAACACCAGCGGCGGCTACAGCTTCTACAAGGACGCCCGGATGCTGCGCATCACCCGCTATCGCTACAACAACGTGCCCACCGACGCGGGCGGCCAGTACTTCTACATCAATGACGGCGGCAGCCTGTGGACCCCCGGCTGGATGCCGGTGAAGGCCACGCTGGACAGCTATGAGTGCCGCCACGGCCTGGGCTACACGAGGATCACCGGCGTCAAGGAAGGCCTGAAGGCGGAGCAGCTGTCCTTCGTGCCCCGGGGCACCAACGCCCTGGTGACCCGCGTGCGCCTGACCAACGAAACGGATCAGGCGAAGGACGTTTCCCTGTTCAGCTTCGTGGAGTTCTGCCTGTGGAACGCCCAGGACGATTCCACCAACTTCCAGCGCAACTTCTCCACCGGCGAGGTGGAGATCGAGGGCAGCGCCATCTACCACAAGACCGAGTACCGCGAGCGCCGCAACCACTTTGCCGTGTACACGGTGAACGCCGAAATCGACGGCTTTGACACCGACCGCGCGTCGTTCCTGGGCTATTACAACGGCTTCGGCGAGCCCCAGGTGCCCCTTGCCAACAAGAGCAACAACAGCGTGGCCAGCGGCTTCTCCCCCATCGCCAGCCACTGCCTGAAGCGCACGCTGAAGGCGGGCGAGACGGCGTCCTTCATATTCGTGCTGGGCTACTGCGAGAACCCCCAGGAGGAAAAGTTTGTCGCGCCCAACGTGATCAACAAGGCCCCCGCCCACGCGCTGCTGGACGCCTTTAAGACCGACGCGCAGTTCGACGCCGCCTTCGCCGCGCTGAACGCCTATTGGACCGAGCTTCTGTCCTCGTTCCAGGTGGACAGCGGCGACATCCGCGTGGACCGCATGGCCGGCCTGTGGAACCAGTATCAGTGCATGGTCACCTTCAACATGAGCCGCTCGGCCAGCTACTATGAATCCGGCATCGGCCGCGGCATGGGCTTCCGCGATTCCACCCAGGACCTGCTGGGCTTCGTGCACCTGATCCCCGCCCGCGCCCGCGAGCGCATCCTGGACATCGCGGCCACCCAGTTCCCGGACGGCAGCGCCTACCACCAGTACCAGCCGCTGACCAAGCGGGGCAACAACGACATCGGCTCCGGCTTCAACGACGACCCGCTGTGGCTGATCTTCGGCGTGGCGGCCTACATCAAGGAGACCGGCGATGTATCCATCCTTCACGAGATGGTGCCCTTCGACAACGACGACAGCCTGGCCCAGCCGCTGATGGAGCACGTGCGCCGCAGCTTCCACTACACGCTGGAACACCGCGGCCCCCACGGCCTGCCGCTGATCGGCCGCGCCGACTGGAACGATTGTTTGAACCTGAACTGCTTCTCCAACACCCCGGGCGAGAGCTTCCAGACCACCGAGAACAACGAATCCGGCACCGCCGAATCCCCGTTCATCGCGGGCATGTTCACCGGCGTCTGCCCGGATTACGAGGCCCTGTGCCGCCTGTACGGCTGGACGGAGGAGGCCGACAAGGTCCCCGCCTGGCACGACGAGATGGAGCAGGCCATCCTGACCCACGCCTGGGACGGCGAATGGTTCATCCGCGCCTACGACGCCTTCGGCAACAAGGTGGGCAGCCACGAGTGCGACGAGGGCAAGATCTACATCGAGCCCCAGGGCTTCATCGTGATGGGCGGCGTCGGCATCAAGGAGGGCTACGCCCAGAAGGCCATGGATTCCGTGACCAAGTACCTGCTGAGCGAGCACGGCGTGGCGATCCTGACCCCGCCCTACACCCGGTATCACCTGGAGCTGGGCGAGATCAGCTCCTATCCGCCGGGATACAAGGAGAACGGCGGCATCTTCTGCCACAACAACCCGTGGATCGCGCTGGCGCAGGCGCGGCTGGGACACGGCGGCGCGGCCTTCGACGTGTACAAGCGCACCTGCCCCGCCTGGATCGAGGACCAGCAGCTGCACTACACCGAACCCTATGTGTACAGCCAGATGGTGGCCGGTCCCTACGCGCCGAACTTCGGCCAGGCCAAGAACAGCTGGCTGACCGGCACCGCGGCCTGGACCTTCTACACCATCAGCCAGGGCATCCTGGGCGTGAAGCCCGCCTTCGACGGCCTGCAGGTGGATCCCTGCCTGCCCAAGGAGCTGACCGACCTGCACCTGGTGCGCAAGTTCCGCGGCAGCACCTACAACATCCACATCCTGAACAGGGCCGGCGACGAGAAGGGCAAGCTGACCCTGACCGTGGACGGCAAGCCCATCGACGGCAGCGTGATCCCCGCCGACAAGGCCCCCGCGACCCACGAGGTCGAGGCCGTGCTGGCGTAAGGTACACCAAACAGGGCGGCCGCGCTTTAATGCGCAGCCGCCCTGTCATATTGTCTACCAGATCTTTCCCACAGCCGGGTAACCGGCCCAGATGTTTTCGTCTTTGGTTACAAGCGGGAACCCCTCTGCCAGCGATTGTGCCATGATGATTCTGTCAAACGGATCCCGATGATAGTCCGGAAGCTCCATCAGCTTTTGGAAGTGCTCTGGTCTCAAGGCCAACAGCTCCACACCCATCGTTACGCATCGGTCTGCCACTTCCGTTATCGTTTCCCGCAGCTTGAGGCTACCCTTTGACATTTTGATGGACATTTCCCACAGAGACACGATGCTCACACAGCAATCACTTTGTCGGATTGCCTGCTTTGCCGTTTCCGACAGCTTCCCGGAGTCATATAGCGCCCAAATCAGCGCATGCGTATCGATCAATACCATTACATGTACTCCTTGAAATCATCCGGCGTCTCATCAAAATCATCCGCGATGTATTCCAGGCCTCCAGCCAGCGTATCCAGTTTAAAACGGGTTTTGCCGGGATTTCCGTCGCGCCTGCGGCGCAGGAGAAGGAAGTCGATAAACGCCACAGCCTGCTCCTGTTCTGATTGGGTCAGTTCGTTCCAGCGTCGAAGCATGGTCTCGGACATTGCCACAGAAATCACCTCCATCACGGTTTTGCCATCTATAGCTTACCATAAAACGCGCAGCGGCGCAAGCTGAAATCAACCTCCCGCCTCCAGGATATACTCCATCGAATCCTCATCCCTGCCATTCGGTGCATCCCGGGGGAGGGTCTTGACATAGCGGAAGCCGCATTTTTCGATCACCCGGCGGGAGCGGTCGTTGCGGGCATAGTGGGCGACGATGATGAAATCCAGGCCCGCGTCCTCAAACAGCCAGCGGATCACCGCCCGCACGGCCTCGGTCATCAGGCCCCGGCCCCAATAGTCCTTCGACAGCACATAGCCGAT
>JBGUQG010000099.1:0-2334 GCA_045130815.1 Christensenellales bacterium | reverse complement strand
CAACGAGACCTGCCGCCACAAGGTGCAGATCGAAAACAACACTGCGGAGGACGGAGATGCCTGATCGCGTAACCATCGTCGGCGCGGGCCTGGCGGGCAGCGAGGCCGCCTGGCAGCTGGCCAACCGGGGCATACCGGTGCGCCTGGTGGAGATGAAGCCCGTCCGCTACAGCCCGGCCCACCACTACCCGGGCTTTGGGGAGCTGGTGTGCTCCAACTCGCTGAAGGCGGAGCACCTGTCCAACGCCTCCGGCCTGCTGAAGGCCGAGCTGCGGGCCATGAACAGCCTGATCCTGCGCTGTGCCGAGCAGAGCCGCGTGCCCGCCGGCGGCGCGCTGGCCGTGGACCGGGACCAATTCTCGGGCAGGATCACCGCGGCGCTGGAGGAGCACCCCCTGGTGACGGTCGAGCGGGCCGTGGTCACCAATATCCCGGACGCCCCCTGCGTCGTGGCCACCGGGCCGCTGACCGATCCGGCGCTGACCGAGGCCATTTCAAGGGCCACCGGCGAGGGCGCGCTGAACTTCTTCGACGCCGCCGCGCCCATCGTCACCGCCGATTCCCTGGACATGGACAAGGTGTTCCGGGCCTCCCGCTACGGCAGGGGCACGGACGACTACCTGAACTGCCCGATGACCGAGGAGGAGTACAACGCCTTCTACGACGCCCTGGTCACAGCCCAGCTGGCCGAGCTGCACGACTTTGAAAAGAAGCTGGTGTTCGAGGGCTGCCTGGCCGTGGAGATCCTGGCCTCCCGGGGCCGACAGACGCTGGCCTTCGGACCGCTGAAGCCCGTGGGGCTCACCGATCCCCGCACGGGCAGGGCCCCCTACGCCGTGGTACAGCTGCGCCAGGAGAACGCCCAGGGCACGCTGTACAACATGGTGGGCTTCCAGACCCGGTTGAAGTGGGGCGAGCAGAAGCGGGTGTTCGGCATGATTCCCGGCCTGGAGCACGCGGAATTCGCCCGCTACGGCGTGATGCACCGCAACACCTACCTGAACGGGCCCAGGGTGCTGGGCGCAAACTACGCCATGAAGGGCGATCCCCTGATCCGCTTCGCCGGCCAGCTGACCGGCGTGGAGGGCTACATGGAATCCACCGCCAGCGGCCTGGTGGCCGCGGTGGGCCTGGCAAAGGCCCTCTCCGGGCAGCTGGAGCCGGATTTCACCGGCAGGACCCTGCTGGGCGCGCTGGCGCGGCACGTGACCACGCCCACCCCCAACTTCCAGCCGATGAACGCCAACTTCGGCATACTGGAGTCCCTGCCCTTCCGGGTGAAGGGCAAAAAGAACCGATACGAAAAGCTGAGCGAGACCGCCATCGACACACTGAACGAGGTAATCAAAGAATATGAGCTATGAACCCACCAGCCTGTTTCGGGGCACCACCATCTGCGCCGTGAAGAAGGACGGCGTGATCGCCGTGGCCGGCGACGGCCAGGTGACCATGGGCGAAAAGACCATCATGAAGGCCACCGCCAAAAAGGTGCGCCGCATCTTCGGCGGCAAGGTGGTGATCGGCTTCGCCGGCAGCGTGGCCGACGCCTTCGCCCTGTCTGAAAAGTTCGAGGACAAGCTGACCCAGTACTCCGGCAACCTGCCCCGGGCGGCGGTGGAGCTGGCCCAGGACTGGCGCATGGACCGCGCCATGCGCAAGCTGGAGGCGCTGCTGCTGTGCGCGGACAGGGAGAACCTGATGCTGATCTCCGGCACCGGCGAGGTGATCGAGCCCGACGACGGCGTGCTGGCCATCGGCAGCGGCGGCAACTACGCGCTGGCCGCGGCCCGGGCGCTGATCGGCAACACCGACCTGCCCGCCGCCGACATCGCCAGGAAGGCGCTGGAGATCGCCAGCGACATCTGCGTGTACACCAACGGCAACATCATCGTGGAGACGGTTTAAGCCATGAACACGCTGCTTGACCTGTTCTGGACCTTCGCGAGGATCGGCGCCGTCACCTTCGGCGGCGGCTACGCCATGCTGCCCATACTGGAGCGGGAGCTGGTGGACAAGCGCCGTTGGACCACGCTGGACGACCTGCGGGATTACTTCTCCATCGGCCAGTGTACGCCCGGCATCATCGCGATGAACGTGTCCACGTTCATCGGGGAAAAGCGCGCCGGCATCCCCGGGGCGCTGGTGGCCACCACCGGCTTTCTGACCGCGCCCGTCGCCATCATACTGGTAATCGCCGCGTTCCTGACGAACTTTGCGGATCTGGCCCTGGTGCAGCACGCCTTCGCGGGCATCCGCGTGTGCGTGTGCGTGCTGATCGTGCAGGCCGTGCTGCGGCTGTGGAAGAAGAGCGTGGTGGACAAGGCCACGCTGGCG
>JBGUQG010000098.1:0-3633 GCA_045130815.1 Christensenellales bacterium | reverse complement strand
CGTGACCGTGAAGGGCATTGGCGCGTATACCGGCAGCGTGAAGAAGGCCTTCAGGATCGTGCCGAAGAAGGTCGCGGGCCTGAAGCTCACGGCGGGCAAGGGGAAGCTGGTCGCCAAGTGGACAAAGGCCTCCGGCGTAGACGGGTACGAGCTCCAGTACGGCCTGAAGAAGAGCTTCTCCGGCGCGAAGACGCAGGCCGCGAATAAGGCCGCCACGGTCAAGGCGACGATCAATGGGCTCAAGGCCGGAAAGACGTATTACGTGCGCATCCGCGCCTACAAGTCGGTGAAGGGCAAGAAGTACTATTCATTCTGGTCAAAGGCCGTCAAGAAAAAGACGAGGTAGGGCACAGGCCCCGCCCCGTCATCCGATCCAATACGGTCCCTTCCCGGCCCTGCACGTCTGCACATAGGTGCGGGTCAGCCCCTCGTCCGTCAGGATGAAGTGGCCCAGAAATTCCAGCGCCCGGGGCGTCAGCGCCGCAGCGTCGGCGATCTCAAACAGCAGCCCGTCGTCCGGCAGGTATAGCCTGTTGGCGGCGGGCTGTTGCGCGTTCCACCGCTCCAGCGCGGCTTCGCCTTCGGCATACTCCGGGATGAAGCCCATGGAGAACGCCTGCCACAGATAGCCCACGTGCCGCCGCCCGGAAAAGCACTGCTTCTTTGCCGCCCTGCGGTTTTCCTCCGGCACGAAGGCATTGAACCAGCGCTTCGGGAACTGGTCCGCCGCCTGCAGCCCCAGCCGGACGAGGCCGGGATGGGCCGCTTCGATCTCTTTTGCCCGCCTGAGCCGCGCCAGCATCGCCCGGTCGCCGTCGGTCAGCGGCGCGCTGTCCAGCAGCTCCGGCCTGCGCTGAAGCGTCAGTGCCAGCGATTGCTCCCGCCGCCAGGCGGTGATGTCGGCGTGGTTGCCGCCCAGCAGCACCTCCGGCACCCTCGCGCCCCGGAAGTCCGCGGGCCGGGTGTACTGGGGATACTCCAAAAGCCCCGTGGTGAAGCTCTCGTCCTCGCTGGATTCGTCGCTGCCCAGCACGCCGGGCACCAGCCTCGACACCGCGTCGATCACCACCAGCGCGCCCAGCTCGCCGCCGGTGAGCACGTAGTCGCCGATGGACAGCTCCTCGTCGATCACCGCGTCCAGCGCCCGCTGGTCCACGCCCTCGTAGTGGCCGCACAGCAGGACCAGCTCCTCCTCCTTCGCCAGCGCCTCGACGATCCGCTGGTCCAGCCTGCGGCCCCGGGGCGAAAGGTACACCCGCCGCCCCTTGAAATCCGGGGGCAGGTTGGCCGCGAAGGCGTCCACGATGGGTTGGGCGCTCATCACCATGCCCGCGCCGCCGCCGAAGGGATAGTCGTCGGTGTTGCGGTGCTTTTCGGCGGAGTAATCGCGGATGTCGATCAGCTGGACCTCGATCAGCCCTGCCGCCACCGCCCTGCCCAGGATCGACTGGGACAGCATGGGCCGCAGCATCTCCGGGAACAGCGTAAAGACCTTAATCCTCATCGAACACCGCCACCTCGTCCAGGCGCTTGCCGTCCAGCCGCATTTCGCCCGCCTCCAGGTCCACCCTGACGACCACGCTCTTCAGCGCGGGCACCAGCACCTCGCCCAGCGGGCCCTTGAACACGTACACGTCGTTGCCTCCGGGCTGCATCACGTCGGCAAGCCTGCCCAGGTCCCGCCCGTCGTCGGCAAGGCAGCGCAGGCCGATCAGGTCGGTCAAAAAGTTGGTGTCCTCGTCCAGCTGGACCGCGTGGGCGCGGTCGATGTACAGCTTCGTGCCCCGCAGCTTTTCCGCCGCGTCCCGGTCGGATACGCCCTCCACGTTCATGTACACCGCGTCGTCCGCCAGTCGGTTCACGCGGATACTCATGGGCGCGTAGCCGCCGCCTTTTTCGGTATACACGGTCTCAAGCCCCTCGAAGCGCGCCGGGTCGCAGGTGCAGGGCCGTACCTTCACCTCGCCGCGCACCCCCTGGGGCTTGGTGATCTCGCCGATCATCAGATATTCAGAAAGCATGTTTTCCTCCAGAATCATTGATGGGAATATCATACCGCAGTCGGCCGGGGTTGTCAATGACGGGGCGGTACAAGAAAATTCACCTGCCGTTTCTTGATAAATCACGACACAGGCGATACAATAGTGTCATTCAAATATGAGGCGGGAGGGCTTCCCATGAACGATATGAAAAAGGCGGTCATCAGCGTGCTGGGCTCGGACAAGAAGGGCATCATCGCCCAGGTCAGCCGCATCCTCTACGAAAACGACGCGAACATACTGGACATCACCCAGACCATCGTGTCCGGGCTGTTCAGCATGATCCTGATCGCGGACGTGTCCAGCGAGGCCTGCTCCTTCGACACGCTGAAGACGGAGCTGGACGCGCTGTCCGGGCGCATCGGCGTGCAGATCCGCATGCAGCGCAGCGAGATCTTCGAGGCCATGCACCAGATTTAGGAGGTATGTACCATGCACATGATCAATACCTCTGAGATCCTGGAAACCCTGAACATGATCGACCACCAGAAGCTGGACGTGCGCACGATCACCATGGGCATCTCCCTGCTCAGCTGTGTGACCGACGACGAAAAGCGGCTGTGCGACAGCATCTACGACCTGATCACCCGCCGGGCGGAGCGCCTGGTGCGGGTGGGCCGGGACATCGAGCGGGAGTTTGGCGTGCCCATCGTGAACAAGCGCATTTCCGTGACCCCCGCGGCGCTGGTGACGGGCGGCATCAAAAACCCGGTGAAGGTGGCCCGCACGCTGGACCGCGCGGCCAAGGCCACGGGCGTGGACTTCATCGGCGGCTATTCCGCGCTGGTGCACAAGGGCATGACCGGGGCCGACCGCCGGCTGATCGAATCCATCCCGGAGGCCCTGGCCGAAACGGATTTCCTGTGCTCGTCGGTGAACGTGGGCTCCACCCGCGCCGGCATCAACATGGACGCCGTGCGCCTGATGGGCGAAACGGTGAAGGCCACCGCCCAAAAAACCGCCGACAACGGCGGGCTGGGCTGCGCGAAGCTGGTGGTGTTCTGCAACGCCGTGGAGGACAACCCCTTCATGGCCGGCGCGTTCCACGGCCCGGGCGAGGGCGACTGCGCCGTCAGCGTGGGCGTCTCCGGCCCCGGCGTGGTGAAGGTGGCGCTGGAGGGCGTGAAGGACGCGCCCTTCGACGAGGTGGCCGAGACCATCAAGCGAACCGCCTTCCACATCACCCGCGTGGGCCAGCTGGTGGCCCGGGAGGCCAGCCGCAGGCTGGAGGTGCCCTTCGGCATCGTGGACCTGTCCCTGGCTCCGACCCCGGCGGTGGGCGACTCCGTGGCCGCGATCCTGGAGGAGATGGGCCTGGAGGCCTGCGGAGCCCACGGCACCACCGCGGCGCTGGCGCTGCTGAACGACGCGGTGAAGAAGGGCGGCGTCATGGCGTCCTCCCATGTGGGCGGCCTGTCCGGCGCGTTCATTCCCGTTTCCGAGGATATCGGCATGATCGAGGCCGCGGCCTGCGGCGCGCTGACGCTGGATAAGCTGGAGGCCATGACCTGCGTGTGCTCTGTGGGCCTGGATATGATCGCCGTGCCCGGCGACACCTCCGCCGCCACCCTGTCCGCCATCATCGCGGATGAAG
>JBGUQG010000097.1:0-8008 GCA_045130815.1 Christensenellales bacterium | reverse complement strand
CTGCCCGTGCGCTCGTCCACGGCCATGAAGGTGTTTTCGATGGGCTGCCCGGCCACGGGCTCCCTGAAGTGTTTCAGCATCATAGGGGTTTACCTCGTTTGTGTTATTCCCATTCGACCGCGTCGCAGGCATTGCCGCTGATGTCGTAGACCACCCGGGCCACGCAGGGCACCTCCGTCAAGATGCGCTCGGAGGCGCGGTCCAGCACGTCGTAGGGGAGCTTGCCCACCGTGAAGTGGGCGCCGCGCTCGGCCACCGCCCGCAGCGCGCACACCCAGCCGTAACCGCCGGAGGCCAGGGCCTTGGTGTCGGTCATCACGGCGAAATACTGGGTCAGGCGCTTGTTCTGGCCGGAGGCGCGCACCTCGTCGCGCATGATGCCGTCCGCCTTGCGCAGCGCCGCCAGCTTCTCGGGCGTCACCTCGCCGCAGCAGCGGATGGCCAGGCCCGGGGCGGGGAAGGAGCGTCGGCTGGAGATGTGCTCCGGCAGGCCCAGGGCCGCGCCGACCTCGCGTACCTCATCCTTGAACAGCATGCGCACCGGCTCCAAAACCAGACCGGAGTCGAATGTGCGGGCGTAGGCCTCGTCCGAGGCCCCGCTGGCCAGCAGGTCGCTGTAGATGGTGCCTTTCACCAGGAAGGGTTCGCCGGGCTGGCTCCGGGCGAACTCAGAGAGCACCTCGATGAATGCGTCGTGGGCGGCGCGGTGCTTGTCCACCGGGTCGCTCAGACCCTTCAGCCGGCCCAGGAAGCGGTCAGCGGCGTCGATGCGCACGATATCCAAACCAAGTTCGGTTTTATAGGTTTGCAGAACGTGGTCGGCTTCATCGACGCGCAGTAGGCCGTTGTCCACCAGCACGCAGGTCAGCGCGTCGCCGATGGCCCGTCGCATCAGCAGGGCGCAGGCCGCGGAATCCACGCCGCCGGACACGGCGATCAGAGCCCGCCTGTCGCCCACGCGCTCGCGGATGAAGCGGATCTCCTCGTCGATGTAGTTTTCCAGCGTCCACACCGGGGTACAGCCGCAGATCTTCTCGGCGAAGTTGGAGAGCATCGCCGCGCCGTCCGGGTCGTTGGATTCGGCGTAGAACTGCAGCGCGTACAGGCTGCGGTCGAAATCCGCGAAGGCGGGCACCAGCCCGTCCAGCGTGGTGGCGATGGGGCGGTAGTTCTCCGGCAGGGCGAAGCCGTCCACCCGGGTAAAGTAGCGGTCGCTTTCGCTGAGCCCGTCGAACAGCGGGCAGGGATCAAAGCGGATCTGCGCGGCGCTGTCCTGCAGCACCACGCCCTCGCTGCGCGCGCCCTCAGCCGCGGCCAGCATCCGCGCCGCGCCGCCCATGGCCAGCACCGGCACGCCCAGCATCAGCACCGCCCGGGGGAACACGCCTATGCCGTCCTCGCCGCCGGTGATCAGTATGCCCCGGGGCGACTTCCGCCGGAACAGACCGATGTCGGCTCTCCGGGATATGATCTCGGTGTAGTAATGCTGGTTGCGCAGCTTGCGTGCCATGCGCTCGGCCTCGGGGCCGCCCAGGTCCAGCACCAGTATGAAATCGTTTGCCATCTGCTCGTCCTCCGCGCTTCAGCGCTTGGGGTTGTAGGGCTTGGGGGGCCGCCTGTCCACGATGTCGATCTTGCGCAGGATCTCCCAGGTGATGTCGATGTCCAGCGTGCGCATCAGCTGCAGGCCGTACATCATCACGTCGGCGAATTCCTCCGCGATCATCGCGCGGCGCTCGGGGTCGCGGCCCTCCGTCAGCGCCTGTACATCCTCCGGGTTCAGCCACTGGAAGTGCTCCAGCAGCTCGCTCATCTCCACGGTCATGGCCATGGCCACGTGCTGGGGGTTCTGCACGCCGTCCACGCCCCACTGCTTGCGCAGGCACAGCTGGTGCACCTGTTCCTTTAGCATATCCAGGGTGGTATTGCTGTCATTCATGCCTTGTGCCGCCTCGTATCCGTCTTCGCAACGATTCGTCCCAATTAAACCATTCCTATCATAGTTTACGCAGGTTACCCTGAAATGTCAAGAAAATTTACAGCCCGCGGTGGCATCGGACGGCATTTTGGGCGATAATGGGGGCATGAAAACCATTGGAGAGGTACTTTTATGAACCGAAGCGGATACGCCCTGGCGGCGCTGGACATGGACGGCACGCTGCTGAACACCGATCACGAGACCACGGCCTTCACCCGGGCGGCCCTCAGGCGGGTGGCGGATGCCGGGGGCGTGCTGGCCCTGTGCACGGGCAGGTGCCTTTCGGAGCTGACGGAGCACCTGCAAACCCTGCCCGGCATCGCCTATGCCATCTGTGAAAACGGCAGCAGCCTCTACGACGTGGCCGCGGGCCGCGTGCTGTTCCAGAGGACGATCCCGGCGGACGTGGCCGGGCGCGTGCTGGCGATCACAGAGGACTTCGACATGGTGGTGCAGTGCTTCTACGGCGAAAGATCACACCTGAAGACGATGGACCCGGAGGACCTTCGGCGCTGCCACGTGCTGGACTACCTGGCCGTGTTTCGGCAGGGCTCGGTGGAGGCCCCGGACATCGCCGCACGCTGGCGGCGCAGCGGCCTGCCCATGGAGAAGATCAACCTGTACTTCCAAAGCGGGGAGGACCGGGCGCTGTTCCTGGAAAAGCTGGGAGACGCGGGCCTGAGCGTCACCGGTTCGCTGGGCGTCGGGCTGGAGCTTTCGCCCCCCGAGGCCACGAAGGCGCTGGGCATCAGGGCGCTCTGCGACCACCTGGGCCTGCCGGTGGCCCGGGCGATGGCCGTGGGCGACGGCCACAACGACATCGACATGATGCGGGGCGCGGGCTTCTCCGTGGCCATGGGCAACGCCGCGCCGGAGGTTCTGGCGGCCGCCGACGCCGTCACCGACGATTGCGACCGCGACGGCTGCGCGAAAGCGCTGCTGAAGTACATGCTGGGCGGGGAATAAACCCCGCCCAAAACTTTTTTGGCGCATTGCGGCACAAATACTTTACATTTTCCTGTTACTGTGCTATAATCCATAGTTGTAAATTAACACACAAGGAGGTTTTCCCACATGAAAAAGCTCGTTACCATGATGCTGGTCGTGGCCATGGCGCTGACCATGGTGGCGTTCGCCGCCAGCGCCGAGGGCTCTGATTACACCATCCGCATTTATTCCAACTCCAACTCCTCCGAGCGCGTCACCTGGCTGATCGACGCCGCTGAGAAGGCCGGCTTCAAGATCTCCCTGGACGACAACTCGGTCATCTCCGGCGACACCGCCGCCGTGCAGGCCGCCAACGAGAACAAGGATGCCGACATCATCTTCGGCCTGAACGAGGTTCGCTGGTCCCAGCTGGTGAACGGCACCTACGAGAACCTGAAGGTCATGGACTGGACCCCCTCCTGGGCCGACAAGGTGGGCGCCTACAAGTATGACGGCAAGGCCTACGGCCTGGTCATCCAGAACATACTGATGCTGTACCGAAACGACGAGCTGGGCACCAACGGCGAGGCGCTGCACTTTGCAAAGTGGGCCGACATCGTTGACAGCGGCTACAAGTGGTATCGCCAGGGCAAGGTCGGCGGCACTACCAACGCCAACATCAACAACGCCATGCTGCATGCCTTCACCGATCCCGCCTCTCCCGCCGGCGGCATCTCCGTGGATGGCTGGAAGACCCTGTGGAACTACTGCGCGAACGGCAACTTCACCGGCGACAGCTACGGCCTTGATCCGCTGATCCGCGGCGACGTGCAGGTTTCCACCTTCTACAGCAGCTCCCTGTACGGCAACATCGAGGCTGCCGAGGAAGCCGGAACCGAGGCCAACCCGCTGCACGGCACCCTGGAGCCTGAGAACTGGAACCTGGTTGAGATCGACGACGGCACCTACTACATCGCCGAGTACATCGGCGTGATCGACAACCCGAACCGCACCGAGGAGCAGACCGAGGCCGTCAAGGCGTTTGCCGAGTGGTTCGGCTCCGCCGAGACCCAGATTGCCTGGTCCGAGGAATTCGACAGCTATCCCTGCAACGAGGACGCCGTGGCCGAGCTGTTCGACGAGGTTCCCGCGATCTACGCGATCCCGAATTTCGCGCTGAACCAGGTCGAGGGCACCGACATGACCTACGCCGAGTACGTGGGCGCGCACTCCTCCGAGTGGACCAACATCATGACCAACCTGGGCTTCTACTGGGCCGACAACGCCGCCGCCCCCGCCGAGCCCGATTGGGACAACCTGGATTGGGCGACCTTGACCCAGAAGGCCCCCGAGGCGTAAATACAAAGCAAAGCGAAAAGCGGGCCTGAACAGGGCCCGCTTTTCAGTGAATACGACTCAAAGGAGTTTTCCGCATGATTCAACTCAAGGATATCGTCGTCAAATTTGACGACTTTGAGGCGCTGCACAACATCAACGTGCACGTGAAGGAGGGCGAATTCTTCACCTTCCTGGGCCCCTCCGGCTGCGGCAAGACTACCACGCTGCGCACGATCACCGGCTTTATCGAGCCCGTGAGCGGCACGGTGAGCATGCAGGGCAAGGACATCACCCACGTGCCCATCGAAAAGCGCAACATCGGCATCGTGTTCCAGAGCTACGCGCTGTTCCCCACGATGACCGTGCGCGACAACATCGCCTTCGGCCTGAAGATCAAGAAGCTGCCCAGGGCCGAGATCGAGCAGAAGGTGAAGACCATCGCACGCAAGGTGGATCTCTCCGACGAGCAGCTGGCCAAGGCGGTCAGCCAGCTCTCCGGCGGCCAGCAGCAGCGCGTGGCCATCGCCCGCGCCCTGGTGACCGAGCCCGCCATCATCTGCATGGACGAGCCCCTTTCCAACCTGGACGCCAAGCTGCGCGTACAGCTGCGCAACGAGCTGAAGAAGATGCAACGGGAGTTCGGCATCACCACCATCTACGTGACCCACGACCAGGAGGAGGCGCTGACCCTTTCCGACCGCATCGCCGTGTTCAACAAGGGCTATATCGAGCAGATCGGTACGCCCAACGAGGTGTACAACCATTCGAAGACCGAGTTCGTGGCCAACTTCATCGGCGATATCAACCCCCTGGGCGAGGGCGCGGTCAGGGGCCTGGGGCTGGACGCCGACAGGCATCACTTCATCCGCCTGGAGCGGGTGCGGGTGAACCGGCCCAAGGACGAGGGCGTGTTCCAGACCGACGGCGTGATCGAGAGCCGCGAGTACTACGGCCTGTACATCAAGTATTACATAAGCGCCGCGGGCCAGACCATCAAGGTGATCGAGAAGAACGACGGCATCAACATCTACGAGCCGGGCGAGCGCGTGGCCGTGGGCATCCATCCCCAGGATGTCATGTCCTACTGAGCAAGGGGGCCTGAACATGCAGCAAACCCTGAATAAAAAGCGCGGGCCGGACCTTTCGCTGATATGGAAGGTGTTCGGCGGCGTGTTGTTTACGTACCTGTTCCTGGGCTTCATGGTGATCCCCTGCTTCAAGACGCTCACCTCCATCTTCGACGCCAAGCCCGGCGATCCGCTGGCGGTCATCCGCTTCTTCTTTGCCGGCAACATGCCGTCCTTTGTGATCAATTCGCTGAAGCTGGCGGTGAGCCTGGTGGTCACGGTGAACGTGGTGGGCATCTCCATTGTGCTGCTGACCGAGTATTTTGACATCAAGGGCGCGAAGATACTGCGGCTGGGCTACATGACCACGCTGATCTACTCCGGCGTGGCGCTGGTCACCGGCTATCAGTTCCTGTACGACAGCAACGGCATGCTCACCCAGTGGCTGTCCGGCGTGTTCCCGGGCATGAACAAGCAGTGGTTTTCCGGCTTCAATGCGGTGCTGTTCACGATGACCTTCGCCTGCACCAGCAACCACGCGCTGTTTCTGCGCAATGCCATCCGGGGCATCGACTACAACACCGTGGAGGCCGCCCGCAACATGGGCGCGAAGCCCTTCAAGGTGCTGATGAAGGTGGTCATGCCCACGCTGCTGCCCACGCTGTTTTCACTGACGGTCATGACCTTCATCACCGGCCTGTGCGCCATGAGCGCGCCCACGCTGCTGGGCTACAACTCCATCAACCCGGAGATCGTGCGCCTGGCCGGCTCGTCGGTGGCGGACGAATCCTTCCCACAGGCCCGAGCGGCGCTGCTGTCCGTCATACTGGCGCTGTTCACCATCGTGCTGCTGACCACGCTGAACCACTATGAAAAGAAGGGCCACTACCTGTCCGTCAGCAAGACCAAGGCCAAGCTGGTGAAGCAGAAGATCCAGAGCCCGGTGTGGAACGTGATTGCCCACGTCTACGCCTACGTGCTGTTCGTCATCTACATGACGCCCGTGGTGATGATCGTGCTGTTCGCCTTCCAGAACTGGCCCGCCATCAAGGCCAAGACCCTGAACGTGTCCAGCTGGACGCTGGTGAACTTCTTCGGCACCCAGGACTACAGCTTCACTACCTCCCGCGGCAAGACCAAGCTGCGCGAGGGCGTGATCTCCGGCGTGTTCAGCAACGCCGATACCGTGGGCGGCATCCGCCTCAGCTTCGTGCTTTCGGCGCTGGCGGCGGCGCTGGCCTGCGTGATCGTGGTGGTGGCGGTGAACTACATCTTCAAGCACCGAAACAAGAAGCGCGCCGCCGTCGTGGAGGCCTGCCTGCTGTTCCCGTGGCTGCTGCCCACGATCCTGATCTGCTATTCCTTCCGCATCTTCTTCAACGGCGAGGTCTGGTATGTGCTGGGCAAGAACCTGTACTACCGGGAGAACGTGCGCTTTTTGATCGTGATGGCCTACACGGTGGTCAAGCTGCCCTTCGCGCTGAGGATGGTGAAGGCCGCCTTCTATGCCATCGACGACGAGCTGGAGGACGCCGCCCGCAACCTGGGGGCCAGCCAGCTGGTGACGTTTTTGAAGGTGAAGCTGCCCATCGTGCTGCCCAGCGTGCTGGCGGTGTTCGCGCTGAACTTCAACGCGCTGTTCACCGAATACGACATGTCCGCCACCTTCCACTCCAGCTACGGAAAGAGCTACGCCATGGTGATCCAGTCCATGACGGCGGAGGAGGGCCGCGACGGCTACAACATGAACGGCTCCGGCCGCCGCTGCGCCAGCACGGTGTTCATAATGCTGGTGTCGGGGCTGATCCTGTACCTGGTGTACGGCGTGGGCGCCCGGGACCTGGGCGAGCGCCTGGAGCGCCGCAAGAAGCGCCGGGCCTTCTTCGCCAGGCTGACGGGCAAAAAGAGCGCGGAGAACGGATGATAATGTTAATTCCGTATTGACATTTGTGCCGGGACGAAGTATAATATGACTTGGTTGTTAATCCTACATTGAAACGGAGGTAACATTCATGAAGAAACTGCTTGCGATCCTGCTGGCCGCGCTGATGCTGCTGGCGTGCTGCTCCGCCTTTGCGGAGGAGATCCCCGCGGACCTGATCGCCGCCGCCCAGGAAGAGGGCGAGCTGGTGGTCTACGGCTCCTGCGAGGAGGAGTACCTGATGGCGGCCACCGCGCACTTTGAGGAGCTCTACGGCATCAAGACCACCTATCAGCGCCTGTCCACCGGCGAGGTCCAGGCGAAGATCGAGGAGGAGAACGGCAATCCCTCCGCCGACGTCTGGTTCGGCGGCACCACCGATCCCTACAACATCTGCGCCAAGGAGGGCCTGCTGGAGGCCTATGAGGCCAATAACGCCTCCCACCTGCTGGGCCCCGCCTATCGCGACGCCGACGGATGCTGGTATGGCATCTACAAGGGAATCCTGGGCTTTATGGTCAACACTGAAGAGCTGGAGCGCATGGGCCTTGAAGCGCCCCAGGATTGGGCCGACCTGCTGAAGGAAGAGTACAAGGGCCTGATCTGGCTGTCCAACTACAACACCGCCGGTACCGCCAAGCTGGTCATCAATACCATGATCCAGAAGTACGGCCACGACGAGGGCATCCAGTACCTGGTGGACCTGGACAAGAACGTCCAGGTGTACACCAAGTCCGGCTCCGGCCCCTCCAAGAACGTGGGCACCGGCGAATGCGT
>JBGUQG010000096.1:0-2669 GCA_045130815.1 Christensenellales bacterium | reverse complement strand
CCGCCGGGGAGGGCTCCGTGGCGCTGATGCGACGCCTGATGGAATCGCTGGATGAGTAAATGACGGCCGCCGGTATCCGATCGGATTCCGGCGGTCGTTATCCTGGCGGCCGTTACCACTCGTTGCACCAGCCCATGGTCGATCCCTTGATCAGGCTCACGGGGATCGTCTCCGGCTCGGTGTCCGTATCGTCCGGGTGCTCCAGGTACTCGATCAGCTTCTGTGCGGCGCGGCGGCCCAGCGCCTCGCTGTCCTGGTGGACGGTGGTCAGCTGGGGCCGCAGGGTCTGGGTCAGGCGGATGCCGTCATACCCGGCCACGGAGATGTCCGCGGGGATGCGCAGCTCGCGCTCGCGGATGGCCTCCTGGGCGCCGAAGTAGGATGCGTCGTCCGGCAGCAGTATGCAGGTGGGGCGGTCCGGCCGGTCCAGCAGCCGGGCCACCAGCGCGCGCACCACGCCCGTTTCGTCATAGCGGCCCTCCGTCAGATAGCCCTCGGGCACAGGCAGGTCGTGGGCCTTCATGGCGCTCATGAATTCGTTGATGCGGGTCTGGGTGACCTCGGAATTGTTCTGGCCGCTGATGAACGCGATCCGCCGATGGCCCAGCGACACCGCGTAGTCCACCAGCAGGTGCATGCCGCTGACGTTGTCGGACAGCACGCAGGGGCGGCCCTTCCAGGGATGGTCGACGGTCACGCAGGGAATATCGCTGTCCAGCAGCTCTTCGACCTCCCTGGAGTAGAAATCCACGCAGGCCAGGCACACGCCGTCCACGTTGCGGGTGCGGCAATGCTCCAGGAACGTGGTGTTGTGGGAACCGATGTTGTGGTTGATGAAGGTGATGTCATAGCCGCTGGCCTCCACCTGGGCCTTGAAGGCGTTCAGCATGGCGGCGAAGAACGGGTGCGTCAGGCCGCTGTAGCTCTCGTCCACGAACAGCACGCCCAGGTTGCGGGTGAAGCTGCCCTTCAGGCGCTTGTCCATCGAAAAGCCCATCTCCCGCGCGGTGTTCACCACGCGGCTGCGGGTCTGCTCATCGATCTCGATATAGTCGTTCAGAATCCTTCCGGTCAGGTTGACCGGCAATCCGCACCTTTCCGCGATATCCCGGATGGTCACCGCCATGAAACGACCCCCCTATGTATATAATCCAATGATAATTATACATGAATGAAATGTAAAATGCAAGGGTATATCAGGACTTTGGCACAAACTTCGGATAGTGGGGCATCACGATGCCCTCCCTGTCGAAGCGGGCCTTCACCCGGGTGCGCAGGTCGCGCTCGATGCGCCAATGCTCGCCCACCGGGCATTGCACGGCGATGCGCACCACCACGGCGTCGGTGTCGAAGGAGAGTATGCTCATGACCTCCGGCGCGGCGGTGATGCCCGCGATCTCCCGCCCGGCGATCTCCATTTCATCCTTCAGTATGGCCACCACATGGGCCTGGTCGGCCTCGTATGGACAGCGGATGTCCACGATGGCCCGCTTGAAGTCCCGGCTCATGTTGGTCAGCGTGCGGATGTCGCCGTTGGGGATCACATAGATGTTGCCGTTGTAGTCCCGCACGGTGGTGGTGCGTATGGCGATGGATTCCACCACGCCGGACAGCTCGTTGATGGTTACGATGTCGCCCACCGTGATGCTGCCCTCCATCCAGATGAACATGCCGGAGATGATGTCCTTGATCAGCGTCTGCGCGCCAAAGCTGATGGCGATGCCGCCCACCCCGGCCACCGTCAGCAGGCTGGACACGTTCACCCCGAATATGCTCAGCGCGACGGTGACGATGATGAAGTACATCAGATAGTTGAATATGCTGGTCGCCAGGGCCCGCGCCGTGTTGATCTGCTGGACGGTCTTGTGCTTCTGGCTGCGCATCGTCACGATGGAGGAGATCATTCGCCGGCCCACGCGGATGATGATGATGCCGACGAATGCCGCCAGCGCCGCCAGCAATATGCGCGTTGTCAGCCGGGGCAGGCGCGATATGAAGCTGCCCGCCTTGTCCCCGGCGCTCTCGATGATGTCCGAAACCTGGTCCACGACCTCCTGGACGGGGGAGGAGGCTTCCTCGGCCAGGGCGGAGAAGAATGGGTACATGGGTCGGCTCCTTTCAGGGGATGAGATCAATTATAACTATATCATTTCCCCGCCTCGCTTGCAAGGGCTTTGCGCCTTATCCGGCGCATCCGGTTCACGTGCCTTTCAAAGTCGCCGCTCTGTATGAGCTCGGCCAGCAGGTATTGCTCGAAGGCGGGCACTGTGCAGCTGTAGAAGCCCACGCGCCGCTCGAACAGGGGCGTCAGTGCCGCGGGCAGCACCATGTAGCCCACGCGCAGCGAGGGGGAAACGGTGCGGGAGAAGGTGTTCATGTAGATCACCCGATTCCCGCCGGAGCGGGCGAACACGGTGTCCTCCGGCTTGCGCAGCAGCGAGAACTCCGATTCAAAGTCGTCCTCCACGATGTACCGGTCGCCCTTTCCGGCCCAGCGGATGTACTCGGCGCGCTTGGAGGCCGAGGCGGTCACCCCGGTGGGATAGCTGCGGTAGGGGGTGATGTGCAGCACCGTGGCGTCGGTTTTGGCCAGCGCGGCGCTGCGAATGCCGTCGTGGCCCAGGGGCAGGGGATCGCAGCGCACGCCCTTGGCCTGGTAGACCTGTTCG
>JBGUQG010000095.1:0-8481 GCA_045130815.1 Christensenellales bacterium | reverse complement strand
GGCCCGGGCCGCGCCACAGCGACCACGCGCACGCCAGCGCGATGGCGAGCACCATCAGGGCCAGCGCCAGCAGGTACATCCTGCGCTGATTTCCGGATAAATTCATGTGGAACCCTCCTTGCTTCATCCGATTCGGTTCAATGTATTCGGTGAAGCGGGGGGCTATGCCCCATCATTCTATCACAAATCCGGCGGTTGCGCAATCGGCGGAATTGCGCTATAATGGCTTTATGGTAACTGTTCAGTCCAAGACTGAACAGTTACCTTCGGACGGGGAAGCAAGCTCCCCCGCCGAGACCTACGGGGGCTACCAAACGCGCGCGCCCAATGCTGACGCATTGGGTCCCATCGCGCACGGACGTGCCCGTTCTCGCTGAAAACAGTCCACAGGACTGTTTTCCGGGCGCTCGAACCCCCCTCCGGATTTACCTGAAATCGCAAGCGATTTCCGGGCGGTAAATCCGCAAGGAAGGTATTTTTGCTCTGGTCGACAGGCTTCCCGACGCAAAAATACCCCCGTTTCCGACGTACATGCCGCCGGAAACGATTTTCCATCAGAGGGGCTCTGCCCCTCCGATACCTCCCCGCAAATCAGCCGGAGGATAGGATTGAATTGTTGCGTTTTATAAATCAGCTGAGATAATTCGGAGGAACAGACATGCCCTTTGACGGACTGACCCTCGGCCTGGTGGCCCGGGAGCTGGACGCCGCCCTGGCCGGCGGCAGGATCAACAAAATCATACAGCCCGAGCGGGACGAGATCATACTGACCATCCGCAGCGGCGGGGAGAACCGCCAGCTGCTGCTCTCCGCCACGGCCAACTGCGCCCGCGCCCACCTGACCACCACCCGCAAGAACAACCCGCTGGAGCCCCCGGCGCTGTGCATGCTGATGCGAAAGCACATCACCGGCGGCCGGGTGTGCGGCGTGCGGGCGCTGGAGTGCGACCGCATACTGGAGATCGAGATCGAGCACCTTGACGAGCTGGGCGACAGGGCCCGCAAGCGGATCATCTGCGAATTCATGGGCAAGCACTCCAACCTGATCTTCGTGGGCGGCGACGGGCGGATCATCGACAGCGCCCGCCGGGTCACCGAGCAGATCTCCTCGGTGCGCGAGGTGCTGCCCGGGCTGCGCTACGAGCTGCCCCCGGCCCACGGCAAGCTGCCCTACGACAGCGTGACCCCCGAGGCGCTGCGGGCCGCGATGGCGGGCATGAACGGGCCGCTTCACAGGCTGATCTCCCAGTGCGTCAGCGGCATGTCCGCCCAGACGGCCCGGGAGCTGGCCTTCCGCGCCGTCGGCAACGAGGACGCCCACGCCGAAGAGATCGACCTGGCCGCCGCCTGCCGCAGCATTTCGGACAGCCTGGCCGCCATACCCAGCGCCGTCGCCCCCGCCATACTCTACGGCGGGGACGGCGCGCCGGTAGACGCGGTGGCCTTCCCCTACCTCAGCCGCGCCGCGTTGAGATCGGAAGCGTATCCCACGATCTCCGAGGCGCTGGACGCCTTCTACCGCGGGCGGGACATGGCCGAGCGCATCAAGCAGAAGAGCGCCGCGCTGCACCGCACGCTGAAGAAGAACATCGAGCGCTGCGAGCGCAAGCTGGCCCTGCAGCGGGAGGCGCTGCTGGGCAGCGAGCGCATGGAGGAGTACCGGCTGAAGGGCGAGCTGCTGACGGCCAACCTGCACCTGGCCCAAAAGGGCGCGAAGGCCGTGGAGGTGCCCAACTACTACGAGCCGGACATGCCCATGCTGCGGGTGGAGCTGGACGAGAAGCTGTCCCCCGGGCAGAACGCCCAGCGCTATTTCAAGCTGTACCAGAAGGCCCGCAACGCCAAGACGCTGGCCGCCGGGCAGATCGAGAAGACCGGCCAGGAGCTTTCCTACCTGGAGGGCCAGCTGGACAACCTTTCAAAGTGCGAGGAGGAGGCCGAGCTGTCCGAGCTGCGCGAGGAGCTGGAGCGCTTCGGCTACGTGCGGCCCAACCGCAGCCGCCGGCAGATGAAGCAGCTGCCGCCCTCACGGCCCATGCGCTTCACCGCCCCCTCGGGCCGGGTGGTGCTGGTGGGCAAGAACAACCTGCAGAACGACAAGCTGACCGGCACCGCCCAGCCCGACGAGGTGTGGCTGCACGCCAAGGACATGCCCGGCTCCCACGTGATCATCGTGGGCGAGGCCCCGGACGAGGAGACGATACTCTTCGCCGCGCGGCTGGCGGCGCTGTACTCCAGGGGCCGCGCCTCAGGCCGCGTGCCGGTGGACTACACGCTGCGCCGCTATGTGAAGAAGCCCGCCGGCGCAAAGCCCGGGTTCGTGATCTACACCAACCAGCGCACGCTGTTCGTACGGCCCGCGGAAGAACAGACCACAGTCTGATATTACAGGAGGCGCCCCATGACCCCCGACATCCGAAGCATCATTTCGCCCATCGGGCGCTATCGCCCGGTCCCGTGGAATCAGATTCCGGACCTCGGTCTGTATATGGACCAGGTGGTCACCTTCATCGCCCGGGCCTACGAGCCGCTGTACGGCCCCGGCGAGCACGGCGGCCTCTCGCCGTCGATGATCAACAACTATGTCAAGAGCAGGCTGATCCCCCGACCCGCGGGCAAGAAGTACAGCCGGGAGCAGATCGCGCTGCTTCTGATGATCGTGCCCCTGAAGCAGACCTGCACCATGGAGGACATCAGGCGGCTGCTCGCCCCGCCGGACAGCGGCGACGTCCGGTCGCTGTACGACGCCTTCTGCCTGCGCTTCAGCCACGTGATCCAAAGCATGTGCGGCGAGGCCGCGCCCATCGGCGCGCCTCAGTCGGCGCTGGACTTCGCCATCCTCGCCTCCGGCTATTCCGCCGGCTGCGCCGCCGCGCTGGCCTATGAGGAAAAGCAGGACTGACCGTCCGGGGCCGCCGCATACAATAGGCATCGGGCCGCCCGTTCCGTACCGGGGACGGGCGGCCCGATGTCTGCCAATGTGATGGGGAGGTTGCCATGAAACGCGCGTATGCCCTTCTGCTCGTCCTGTTTTTCCTTTTGTCCCTGCCCGCCCGGGCCTCGGAGCCCTTCGCCGTGGCGGCGAAGGGGGCGGTGCTGATCGATGCCGACTCCGGTCTGGTTTTGTTCGGGCAGGACGAGGACCGCATGCTGCCCATGGCCTCCACCACCAAGGTGATGACTGCGCTGATCGCCCTGGAGCGCGGCAAGCTGTCCGACCCGGTGACCGCGGGCAAAAACGCCAGCGGCGTGCCGGGGACCTCGCTGTACCTTTCCGAGGGCGAGACGTTGACCCTGGAGCAGCTGCTGTACGGCCTGATGCTGCGCAGCGGCAACGACGCCGCGGTGGCCATCGCCGAGCACATCGCGGGCAGCGTGTCCGCCTTTGCGGAGCTGATGAACGCGCGGGCCGAGCAGCTGCACGCCCAGGCCCGCTACGTCAACCCCCACGGGCTGGACGCCGAGGGCCACGCCGCCACCGCCCTGGGACTGGCCCGGGTGATGCGCGCGGCGATGCAAAACCCCGACTTCCGCCGCATCACCGGCACGCAGCGCAAGATCATCCCCTGGGTGGGCAATGAATACAGCCGGGTCCTGGAGAACAAGAACCGGCTGCTGAAGACCTATGAGGGGGCCACCGGCGGCAAGACCGGCTACACCGGCAGGGCGGGCCGCTGCCTGGTGTTCTCCGCCACCCGCGGCGGGCTCAGCCTGATCGGCGCGGTGCTGAACTGCCCCGCCTGGTTCGACACGGCCACGCTGCTGCTGGACTACGGCTTTGAGAATTTCAGACCGGAGTCGGTTTATGAGGCGGGCGAGGAGGTGGCCCTGCTGCCGGTGAAGGGCGGCCTTGCGGAGTCGGTGCCGGTGATCGCCGGGAGCCCGCTGCGCGCGGCGGTGCGGGTGGGCGGCGCCGTCGAAAAGGGCGTTTCGCTGCCGCAGCGGGTGCAGGCCCCTGTGGAGGAGGGCCAGGTACTGGGCTTCGCCCGGCTGCTGTCCGGGGGCCGGGAGGTCGCCCGCTGCGCGCTGGTGGCCGCCCAGGCCGTGCCGAAGCGGGATTTTCTGCAGTCCTTCAGGAGGCTGCTTCGCCGCTGGGTGCTGGGCTTTGGGCCGTGACCCACTCCCGCAGCGCCTCGCCGTTCAGGTCGGCAAGCCGCGCAAGCCCGTCCGAGACGAGCAGCAGCCGGTCCTCGCCCACGGCCACGATCTGTGTGTATTCCGCGCCGGTCAGCGGCGCGCCCGTGCCGTCCATCAGGCCGTAGCGCGCGCCGTCGTAGTCCCAGGAGCGCTGCAGCGTCCCCAGCTCCTCGCTGTAATAGGTCGCGCCGTCCATCTCCAGGAAGGCATAGCGGTCGGCGCACAGCGGTATAAGCTGCTGGAAGCGTCCGGAGGCCGCGCTGCCGTCCGGGTCCGTCAGCCACTGGCAGGCCTCGCCCCACTCGCCGTCCGAGGCGATCAGCTGGCCCCTCAGCCCCGGCGCGAACCGAAGGGCCGCGTCGCCCTCCGCCAGCAGCGCGCCGTCCGGGTCGTACAGCGCGCTCCGGCCCTGCCGGACCACCCACAGGCAGTCCCCGACCAGCGCGGCCTCGATGCCCTCGCCCTCCACGGCGAACACCCGGGTCCTGCCGTCCGGGGAGAACACGTCCAGCCGGTCGCCGGTACAGGCCGCGATCATCCCTGGCCCGCGCTGCAGCCAGCCATAGACCGGGGGGATCACCGCCCGGCCCGCGGCGTCGATCACGCCCGCGCCCTCCGCGCCCCGGGCCGCGGCCAGGCCGTCCTCAAAGGGGCCGATCCAGGCCCATTCGGCGGGAATGACCGGGCTGCCCGCGCCGTCCACCGCGCCGTACTTCCCCGTCCGGCCCATGTAGGGCATGCGGTCGCAGCGCACCGGCTGCAGGCCCAGCGCGACCGTCACGCCCGTGGGCCGGGCCTCGCCCGCGGCGTCCAGGTGGATCAGCTCGTCGGCGACCTCGTCCAGCGGGTCGCCGGACAGGGCCAGCCAGCCCCCCGCGCCGTCCGGGGTCAGCCGGGTCCATTCGGGCCCGACCAAGACGTTGCCCGCGGCGTCCATCGCGCCGAAGCGCTCCCCCTCCCGGAAGATCAGGCAGTCGCCCGCGTCGTGGATCATCGAGAATACGCGCCCGCCCAGCGCTTTGCCTTCGGCGTCGTACAGGCGGTACGCGCCCTTTTCGCCCAGCGCGTACAGCGCGCCCTCCCGCACGGGAAAGGCCGAATCGAAGGCGACGCCCGGGGCCAGGTCGTTCCCCGCGGAATCGACGAAGGCGCACAGCCCGGGGGCGTTCAGGCACAGCGCGCCCCCGGCGACAGCCGTCCCCGGCAGCGCCAACAGCGCCAGCGCGCACGCCGCAAGCCGCTTCCACATATGCCGCGCCCCCTTTCCGTTTCGGTGCGCCCCCATCATAGCACATCAAGGTAAAATGTTGGTTTATTTCTCCCCGTCTATAGACAAAAGTCCGGTTTGATGCTATAATATACAACTGTCGGCGGGATGAACCTCCTGCTCGCGTCAGAGGTTGCGCCAGTAGCTCAGTCGGATAGAGCAACGGCCTTCTAAGCCGTGGGTCAGGGGTTCGAATCCCTTCTGGCGCGCCAGTTATGGTGGGTATAGCTCAGTTGGTCAGAGTGCCAGGTTGTGGCCCTGGAGGTCGTGGGTTCGAGCCCCACTACCCACCCCATATCTTCATAAGATTGGTGCGGCGCTCTAATGGGGCGTAGCCAAGCGGTAAGGCACGGGACTTTGACTCCCGCATTCGCAGGTTCGACCCCTGCCGCCCCAGCCAGCGCGACCCATTAGCTCAGTCGGTAGAGCACCTGACTTTTAATCAGGGTGTCTGGAGTTCGAATCTCCAATGGGTCACCAAAGTCCTTGAAAACACGCTGTTTTCAAGGCTTTTTATTATGTTGGGAGGCATAGGGATGAACCGTTACGACGTCATCATCATCGGCGCGGGCCCGGGCGGCATATTCACCGCCTACGAGCTGGCGAAGGCGCGCCCGGATATGAAGGTGGCCGTGTTTGAAAGCGGCAACCCGCTGGACAAGCGACGCTGCCCCATCGACGGCAAGAAGGTGAAAAGCTGCGTGAAGTGCCCCACCTGCGCCATCATGAACGGCTTTGGCGGCGCGGGGGCCTTCTCCGACGGCAAGTACAACATCACCAACGACTTCGGCGGCACGCTGTACGAATACATCGGGCGGGACGAGGCCATGGCGCTGATGCGCTACGTGGATAAGATCAACGTGGACAACGGCGGCCAGGGCACCGCGCTGTACTCCACCGCGGGCACCCGGTTCAAGAAGCTGTGCATGCAGAACCGGCTGACGCTGCTGGAGGCCTCGGTGCGCCACCTGGGCACCGACATCAACTATGTGGTGCTGGGCAACCTGTACGAGCACCTGAAGGACAGGGTGGACTTCTTCTTCAACACCCAGGTGGATTCCATCGGGGTGATCGGCGGGGACGCGGGCTATCGCGTGCGCTATGAGGGCGGCGTCGCCGAGTGTGAAAAGTGCGTGGTGTCCGTGGGCCGCAGCGGCAGCAAGTGGATGGAGCGGGTGTGCGCGGAGCTGGGCATCGCCACCAAGTCCAACCGGGTGGACCTGGGCGTGCGGGTGGAGCTGCCCGCCGTGATCTTCGCCCACATCACCGACGAGCTGTACGAGAGCAAGATCGTCTACCGCACCGAGAAGTACGAGGACCACGTGCGCACCTTCTGCATGAACCCCAGGGGCATCGTGGTGAACGAGAACACCAACGGCATCGTCACCGTGAACGGCCACAGCTTTGAGGACGAGGGCCGCAAGACCGAGAACACCAACTTCGCGCTGCTGGTGTCCAAGCACTTCTCCGAGCCCTTCCACGATTCCAACGGCTACGGCGAGAGCATCGTGCGGCTTTCAAACATGCTGGGCGGCGGGGCCATCGTGCAGCGCTTCGGCGACCTGGAGCGGGGCCGCCGCAGCACGCCCAAGCGCATCGGGGAGGGCACCGTGAAGCCCACGCTGGCCGCCACCCCCGGCGATCTGAGCCTGGTGCTGCCCAAGCGCATACTGGACGGCATCATCGAGATGATCTACGCCCTGGACAAGATCGCCCCCGGCACCGCCAACGACGACACGCTGCTGTACGGCGTGGAGGTCAAGTTCTACAACATGGAGGTCGCCCTGGACAACCACCTGGAGACCTGCCACAGGGGCCTGTACGTGATCGGCGACGGCAGCGGCGTCACCCACTCGCTGAGCCACGCCAGCGCCAGCGGCGTGTACGTGGCGCGGCAGATCGCGGCTCACGCCCCTGTCGAAAGTCGTTGACAACCGGCACGGATGGCGGTAGAATAGTGCGTGACGACGGACAGAACGACCGACCGCGACAAAGGAGCGGATAGTGTGAAAAAGCTGCTTTCGATACTGCTGGCCCTGCTGAGCCTCGCGCTGCCGGCGCTGGCCGAGCTGCCGGAGACCACGGCCGCGCCCGAGCCCACGCCGGAAGTCACGCCCGAGCCCACGCCGGAGCCCTTCAACGGGGGATTCGCCCCCAGGGACGGCGGCTCCGAGCAGGAGGGCATGACCGTGCAGGTCAACGGCGAGACCGTGCGCCTGATCTACGACAGCTCGCCGATGTATTCATCGGTGCAGGGCGGCCTGGTGCAGGCCTCCTACTACGCCTACGGCGCGGACGGCGACACCATGTACCTGATGTACGTCATCTTCCCGGAGACCGCCAACGCCGGCATGGTGATCACCCCCGAATACGCCGCCATGACCGGCGAGGAGTGTTCGGTGGTGTTCATCATCTCCACCAGCGAGCGGGAGCAGTACTACTTCTCCAGCGTGGCCGAGGGCCTGGTGTATCCCACCGATTCGAATTTCACCATCGCCATCGACAGCGTCGAGGGCGGCGCCGGGGGCACGACCTACGCCGGAAGGCTGTCGGCGACGCTGCGCTGCCTGGAGCTGTCCGGCGACGCCGACGCCGCGCTGTCGATCCCCGAGACGCCCTTCCGCTTCACCGTCGGCGGCGGCCGGGCGCCCGAAGCCGTGCCCGGCGGCACGCCCATTCCCACGGACATGAGGAAGGTTTGATATGAAGCGCACGCCCCTGATCGAACGCAAGCTGCCCGACTACACCCGCGGCGAGGAGATCACCAACATGGTCACCCACATCGTGGGCGGGGCCCTGGGCATACTGGCGCTGGTGCTCTGCCCCATATTCGGCGCGCGGCACCACAGCGCCTGGGGCGTGGTCAGCGGCACGGTGTTCGGCTTCTGCCTGCTGGTGCTGTACTCCGTCTCAAGCGTCTACCACGGCCTCAGCCCCCGCCTGTTCGGCAAGCGGGTGATGCAGGTGCTGGACCATTGCTGCATCTTCCTTCTGATCGCGGGCACCTACACCCCCATCACGCTGTGCATGCTTCGGCCCTACAGCCCCGCGCTGGGCTGGGGGCTGTTCGGCGCGAT
>JBGUQG010000094.1:0-18125 GCA_045130815.1 Christensenellales bacterium | reverse complement strand
ATAATATGATTCGCCGCACCTGGCTGCCCTTTTTGGATGCGGATGTGCCGGATGATTTGAAGACCCCGGCGGAGGTGGCGGCCTTTGAGCTGGAAGCAGGCTGCAAGACCCTGGGGATTCCGCAGCCGGAATTGAAGTCCGACCCGGAGCTGGACGAGGGCTATGAGATCAGTGAAAACACCGTCACCGGCGGGGAGACCGGCATACTCTACGGCGTTTACGCCTTCCTGACGGCGAAGGCGGCGGGGGAGGGGTGTCCGCAAGGACCGCAAAAGCCCTTCTATCCGCTGCGGATGATCAACTGCTGGGACAATGCCGACGGTACCGTCGAGCGGGGCTACTCGGGCCGCTCGCTGTGGTTCGAGGGCGGACGGCTGGACTGGGACTCCCGGCGCGTGCGCCAGCTGGCGCGGATGCTGGGCTCGGTAGGCCTGAATGTGCTGTGCGTGAACAACGTGAATGTGAAGGGCGAGGCCGAGCTGCTGATCGAGGATTACCTGCCCCGGCTCGCCCGGCTCGCGGAGGAATTCCGGCCCTTCGGCGTGCGGCTGATGGTGTCCGTCGACTTCTCCCGCCCCATGGCCCACGGCGTGGGCACCGCCGACCCGCTGGACGAGGACGTGCAGCGCTGGTGGGCGGAGCGCGCCGAGGCCGTGTACGCGGCGGTGCCGGACCTGGCCGGCTTCCTGGTGAAGGCGGACAGCGAGCACCGCCCCGGTCCGTTCACCTATGGCCGCACCCACGCCGAGGGCGCGAACATGCTGGCCCGGGCCGTCGCGCCCTTTGGCGGCGTGGTGGTCTGGCGGGCCTTCGTGTACAACTGCATGCAGGACTGGCGGGACACGACCACCGACCGGCCCAAGGCCGCCTATGACACCTACGCCCCGCTGGACGGCCAGTTCGACGATAACGTGATCCTGCAGGTAAAGTACGGCCCCTTTGATTTCCAGGTGCGCGAGCCCGTGTCGCCCACGCTGTACGCGATGAAGCGCACCCGCCTGGCCATGGAGGTACAGCTGGCCCAGGAGTACACCGGCCACCAGATCGACGTGTACGCCATGAACCCGCTGTGGCGGGAGCTGACCGAGCAGCTGCCCCCGGAGAACGCCTGCGCCGTCGCCGCGGTGTCGAACCTGGGCAGGGACGACAACTACACCGGCCATCCCTTCGCCGCCGCGAACCTGTATGGCTTCGGCCTGTACGCCTGGGACCCCTGGGTCCGGCCCGAGGACGTGCTGCGCCGCTGGGCCAGGCTCAGCTACAGGCTGCCGAAGGCGCAGGAGGACGCGCTGACCGATTTGATGCTGAACAGCCGCAACGTGTACGAGCGGTACACCGCGCCGCTGGGCCTGTGCTGGATGGTGGTACCCCACGACCACTACGGTCCCAGCCCCAGCGGCTATGAGTATGACCTGTGGGGCACTTACCACAAGGCCGACCGCGACGCCGTGGGCATCGACCGCACGGCTTCGGGCACCGGCTATGCACAGCAGTATCCCCGGGACATACGGGACATGTATTCCAGCCTCGACACCTGCCCGGACAACCTGGTGCTGTTCTTCCACCGGCTGCGCTACGACTACGTGATGAAAGACGGCCGCACGCTGATTCAGCGCATCTACGACGACCACTTCGAGGGCTGCGCCGCGGCCGAGCGGATGGCCGACACGCTGAAGACGCTGGACCTGCCCGAGCCCGACAGGGCCGAGGCCGCCGGGCGCATGGCCAGGCAGCTTCAAAACGCCCGCGAATGGCGGGACGTGATCAATACCTTCTTCCACAGACTCAGCGGCGTCGACGATGCGCGGGGAAGGAAGATTTACGATTGACGCAATGAGACCACCGGTCGGGCCGGTGGTCTCATTGCGTCAATCGCCCGTTTCTTCCAGCGCCGCCTCCAGCGCGCCGATGCGCCTTGCGATGTCGTCGCAGAACGCGGGGGCGGCCTCCATCCGGGCGGCGGCGTCCAGGGCCACGAATTCCTTGATGGGCCCCACCAGCGCCCGGGCGGCCCCGGCCACGCCGCCCTCGCCCTCCGCGGCGCGCCTGCCGCGCAAATACTGGGTCAGCACGTCGCAGGCCCGGGCCAGCTCCGCGTCGCCGGAGCGCCGGGCCTCCGCGGTCAGCGCCTCGCCGGAGGCCTGCAGGTCCGCCCGCACCCGGTGGTTCACCTGGGGCGCGTCGCACTCCACGCCCTGCTCGTTCAGCCGCTCCACCATGTCCCGCACGTAGTCCGGGCGGCTTTTGATCACGGCGCGATACTTGTTCTGGTACCGCAGCATCAGGCTGTGGTCGCCGCCGGACAGCTTTTGCAGACAGGAGCGCACCGACTGGCCCGCCGAGCGCGCCACCAGCACGTGCTCCATCAGCCAGGCCACCTCCTGCTGTGTAAAGGGCACGAAGCGCGCCGGGCGGGCCTCGCCGCCGTCGTGATTGCGCACCTGGGCGTAATAGTAGTTGCGTATGCTGTTGGGCCTCCGGCCCGTCTGGCGGGCGATCTGCTCGAACACGGCTTTCAGCGGCAGCCCCTGCTGCTGCGCTTCGTCGGCGGTTTCCCAAAGCAGCTTGTTTTCGTTGTCGCTCCAGCCCGAGCGCCTGCCCGCCCGGGGGAAATCCATGCGGCCGCTTCCTTCGTGGGTGATTGCCTGATCCATGTGCTCGCCTCCAAACCGTTGATGATACAGAGTATGCGCTTCGTGTGCCGGGAATATACTGGTCCTGCCGATTGTCAAAAGTTTTTAATGCTTCACACGCCTTGTGAATGTGGATGGCAATATGGATTGCATATGCGCCGGAAAACACGAATATACCTGTTTTATCTTGACTTTAACGGTGATTCGGGTAAAATGATAGTAACAAGCCGACAGGGGAGGCGCAGGAGCATGAACAACAGACCGACGCTGGTCATCATGGCCGCCGGCATGGGCAGCCGGTTCGGCGGCAACAAGCAGATCGCGCCCGTGGACGACGCGGGCCACATCATCATCGATTTTTCCATCTACGACGCGCTGCGCGCGGGCTTCGGCAAGGTGGTGTGCGTCATCAAGCCGGAGATGGAGGCGGACTTTGCCCGCGCCATCGGCGACAACATCGCCCGGCACATCGAGCTGCGCTACGCGTATCAGACGCTGGACAACCTGCCAGCGGGCCACGCCGTGCCCGTGGGGCGGCAGAAGCCCTGGGGCACCGGCCACGCCGTGCTGTGCGCGCTGAGTGAGATCGACGGCCCCTTCGCCGTGATCAACGCCGACGACTTTTACGGCGCGGACGCCTTCCGGGCCGCGGGGGAATTCCTGTCGGCGGAAGGCGACGGCGACGAGCACGCCATGGTGGGCTACAACATTGAAAACACGCTGACGGAGAACGGCACCGTGTCCCGGGGCGTGTGCGCGGGAAAGGACGGGTATCTGACCGACATCACCGAGCGCACTACCATCGAGCCCCGGGAGGGCGGCGCGGCCTATACCGAGGACGGCGGGGCCAGCTGGACCTTCATCCCCGCGGGCACGCCGGTGTCGATGAACCTGTGGGCGTTCAGAAGCGGCGTGCTGGAGGCCTTCCCCCGGATGTTCGCCGAATTCCTTGAAAACGACGTGCCAAAGAACCCGATCAAGGCGGAATTCTACCTGCCCAACGTGCCCAAGGCGCTGATCGCCAGCGGCGCGGGCCGGGTGCGCCTGCTGAATACCCATGAGCGCTGGTACGGCATGACCTACCGCGAGGACGCCGCGAAGGTCCGCGCCGCCATCGCCGACATGAAGGCCCGGGGCCTGTACCCGGAAAAGCTGTGGGATTGACAACACATCTTTGGAGGACAATATGGAAAAGATCAGGACCACCGTCCGCATCGCGGGCCGGGAATACACCATCGCCAGCACCGACAGCGAGGCGCACGTGAACCGCGTGGCCACCTGGGTGGACCGGCGGATGAACGAGCTGGCCGCCGCCACCCGGCTGCCCGCGGGCCAGCTGGCCGTGCTGACGGCGGTGAACGCCGCGGACGACATGATGAAGTCCCGGGACGAGATCCGCCGCCTGCAGGCAGAGCTGGACGCGCTGCGGGACCAGCTGGAGAAGAAGAAAGAGGATGCGTAACCTGCCCATGGAGCTGCTGGCCCCCGCCGGGGACGAAGCGGCCCTCAGGGCGGCGGTGCAGAACGGCGCCGACGCAGTGTACCTGGGCGCGGGGGCCTTCAACGCCCGCCGCAACGCCGGGAACTTCGACGGCGACGCGCTGGACGCCGCCGTGCGCTACTGCCACGCCCGGGGCGTGAAGGTACACGTGACGCTGAACACCCTGGTGCGGCAGGATGAGTTCGCCGCGCTCTGCGACGCCGTGCGCGCGGTCAACCGCTCCGGCGCGGACGCGGTGATCGTGCAGGACTTCGGCGTTGCGCGGGCCGTCCGGCGGATCGCGCCGGAGATCCGGCTGCACGCCAGCACCCAGATGGCCGTGCACAACCGGCAGGGCGTGGCGTTTCTGAAACAGCAGGGCTTCGACCGCGTCGTGCTGGCCCGGGAGCTGACCTTTGAGGAGATCGCCGAATGCGCCGGGGAGGGCGTCGAGATCGAGACCTTTGCCCACGGCGCGCTTTGCGTGGCCTGCTCCGGCCAGTGCCTGATGTCCAGCCTCGTCGGGGGCCGCAGCGGCAACCGGGGCCTGTGCGCCCAGCCCTGCCGCCTGCCCTGGCGGCTGGAGGATCGGGAGGGCTACCTGCTGTCCACGAAGGACCTGTGCGCCATCGACGGCCTGGATAGGCTGCGGGACGCGGGCGTCGCCAGCCTGAAGATCGAGGGGCGGCTGAAGCGGGCGGAGTACGTGGCCGTCACCGTGGCGGCCTACCGCCGGGCGCTGGACGCGCTGTTCGGGGGCCGGGAGATCGACCCGGAGGCCGAGCGGGCCCAGCTTCGCCAGATGTTCAACCGGGGCGGCTTCACCCGGGGCTACGGCCCGGGGGTCATGGAGTCCGATCTGATGTATCCCGACCGCCCGAACCACATCGGCGTGCCGGTGGGACATTGCCGCCGGGACGGCGAGATCGCGCTGGAGGCGGCGGTCGAGAGCGCGGACGCCATGGCGCTGCGCCGGGACGGGGCCGAGGACGTGCCCGTCAGGCTGTCCGGCGGGGCGGGGGAGCGGGTGCCCTGCGCGAAGGCGCGCCGGGGAGACGCGCTCGTGCGGCTGGTCAGCGAAGCGCAGATGCGCGCCGCGCGGGACAGCTATGACGGCGAACGCCGCCGGGTGCCGGTGACGGCCCGGGCGGTGCTGAAGGTGGGCGAAAAGGCCGAGCTGACGGTGTCGGACGGCACGCACGCCGCGCAGGCCGTGGGCGAGACGGTGCAGGCCGCCACGGGCCGCCCGCTGGACGAGGCGCGGGTGCGGGCCCAGCTGGACAGGACCGGCGGCACGCCCTATGTGTTCACCGACATCGGGATCGACGCCGACGCGGGCGCGTTCTGCCCCGTTTCGATGCTGAACGCGCTGCGCCGGGACGCCCTTTCCGCGCTGGAGGCGGCGCGCACGGCGGTGGACCGCCCTGAGCGCGCGTTTGAAGCGCCGCATCTGGCGAAGGTATCCGTCGAAAAGCCCCTGCTGTTGGCCCAGAGCGACGACCTTTCACAATTGCGGATCGCCCTCGACAGCGGCGCGGACGGCGTGGTGTTCGCCCCCTCGGACGTACGCCGGGAGGCGCTTGCCGCGCTGGACCTTTCGCCCTTCGCCGACAGGCTGATGCTGGCGCTGCCCGCGGTGCTGACCGCCCGGGCGCTGGACGGCCTGAACGCCTGGGCGCTGCAAAATCGGGCGCGCTTTCAGGCCACCTACCTTTCAAACGTCGGCCAGCTGGGCCTGGAATGGCCCGGGCGGCGCGTGGGCGACTACCTGCTGAACTATGCCAGCGACGCGGCGGCGGCGCAGCTTTTCGACTGGGGCCTGGACGCCCTCACCCCGTCGGTGGAGCTGAACGCGGGCCAGATCGCGGCCCTGGGCGCGCCGGACGACCTGATCCTGTGGGGCCGGGTGCCGCTGATGCACCTGCGCCACTGCCCGCTGCGGGCAAAGCGGGGCATGAAGGGCCGCCACGCCGACTGCCGCCACTGCGACGGCTGCTCCGCCGGGGACCGGCTGGACGGCAAGGCTCTCGCCGACCGCCGGGGCGCGGCGTTTCCGCTGAAACGGCTGGCCATGCCCGGGGGCTGCGTGATCCAGGTGTTGAACAGCGTGCCGCTGATGCCGTTGCGGCGGCTGAACCGCCTGCCGAAGGCGGGCGCGTGGCGACTGCTGCTGAACGGGGGCGAGCCCGCGGAGGCGATCGTGCGCGTCTACCGCGCGGCCCTCGACGGACGGGATTTCAGGGCGCTGCCGGAATGGGCGGCGCTGGACGGCATGGACACCACCACCGGACACTATTTCCGCGGAGTTGAATGATATGAACGAACGCAATATACGGGTGCTTGAATTCACGAAGATACTGGACCTGCTCGCCGAGCGCACCGTCACCGACCCGGGCAGGGAGGCGGCCCTGGCGCTGCGTCCCTCCGGCGATGCCGACACCGTGCGCCGCTGGCAGGCCGAGACCGAGGAGGCTGGCACCGTCATCGCCTACAGCGGCTCCAATCCGATGGCGTGGTTTACAGACGTGCGCCCGTTTCTGAAGCTTGCGAAGGCCGGGGGCACGCTGAGCCCCAAGGCGCTTTTGCAGGTGGCGGACGCGCTGAAGGCCTCGCGCACGGTCAGAAGCGCCCTGGTGACGGACCGGGAGGACACGCCGCTGCTGACCGAGATGGGCTCCCGCCTGGCCACGAACCGGGCGCTGGAGGAGGAGATTTTCGACGCCATCATCTCCGAGGACGAGATCAGCGACCACGCCAGCCCGGAGCTGTATGACATCCGCCGCCAGATGCGGGTGCTGAACGACCGGGTTCGGGACAAGCTGAACGGCATCATCCGCTCCGCCACGATGCAGAAGTACCTGATGGACGCCATCGTCACCCAGCGCAACGGGCGCTACGTGGTGCCGGTGAAGGCGGAGTGCCGCGCCAGCGTGCCCGGCATCGTGCACGACCAGAGCGGCACCGGCTCCACGCTGTTCATCGAGCCCATGGCCGTGGTGGAGGCGGGCAACGAGCTCAAGCAGTGGTCGGTGAAGGAGAAGAACGAGATCGAGCGCATCCTCGGCGAATTCTCGGACCGCATCGCCCCGGACGCCGACCTGATCGCAAGCAACCTGGATCTGCTGGCAAAGATCGACGTGATCTTCGCCAAGGCCTCGCTGGCCCGGCAGATGCGCGCCGTGCCGCCGAAGCTGAACGAGGCGGGCCACGTGCGCCTGATCCAGGCGCGGCACCCGCTGATCGACCCTCAGAAGGTGGTGCCCTCCACGCTGTGGCTGGGCGAGGAATTCACCACGCTGGTGATCACCGGCCCCAACACCGGCGGCAAGACGGTCACGCTGAAGACGGTTGGGCTGCTGGCGCTGATGGCCCAGGCGGGGCTGCAGATCCCCGCGGCCTACGGCTCGGAGCTGGCGATCTTCGACGAGGTGTTCGCCGACATCGGCGACGAGCAGAGCATCGAGCAGTCGCTGTCCACCTTCTCCTCCCACATGACCAACATCGTGGCGATATTGCAGAACGTCACGTCCAAATCGCTGGTGCTGTTTGACGAGCTGGGCGCGGGCACCGACCCCACCGAGGGCGCGGCGCTGGCCATGAGCATACTCAGCCACCTGCTGACCATGAAGGTGACCACCATGGCCACCACCCACTACAGCGAGCTGAAGGCCTTCGCCCTGGGCACGCCCGGGGTGGAGAACGCCTCGGTGGAGTTCAACGTGGAGACGCTCCAGCCCACCTACCGTTTGTCCATCGGCGTGCCCGGCAAGAGCAACGCCTTTGAGATATCCCGGAAGCTGGGGCTGCCGGAGTTTCTGATCGAGGATGCCAACGGCCGGCTGAGCAAGGACGCCGTGCGCTTTGAGGACGTGATCGCCAACGCCGAGTATCACCGGCAGATCGCCGAGAAGGAGCGGGCGCTGGCCGAGCAGGCCCACATCGAGACCCAGAAGCTGCGGGACGAAGCGGAGAAGCTGCAGCGGGAGCTGGAGGCCCGCCGGGAGACGGAGCTGCGCAAGGCCAAGGACGAGGCCAGAAGGCTGCTGCAAAAGGCCCAGCGGGACAGCGAGCAGATCATCGCCGATCTGAAGAAGCAGCGCAGCGAGGGCGTGAAGGAGCACGAGCTGCACAACCTGCGCGCCCAGCTGCAGAGCGCCATCGACGCCAATACCGAGGGGATCGCCGCCGCGGACGACGTGGGCGGCGTGCCCACCGATCTCAAGCCCGGGGACACGGTGCTGCTTACGAACCTGAACACCAAGGCCACCGTGCTGACCGCGCCGGACGGCAAGGGGGAGTGCACGGTGCATGCCGGGGCGCTGAAGCTGAAGGCCAACCTTGCCGACATGCGCACCGCCCTGCCCGACAAGCCGGAAAAGCCCAGGGGCCGCCAGCCCGCGAGGGGCAAAAGCGGCGGCTCCGGCGCCTTCGTGTCCGTGTCCGCCCGGGCGGTGGAGACCGAGTGCGACGTGCGGGGCATGAGCCTGGACGAGGCGCTGCTGGCCGTGGACATGTTCCTGGACGGCGCGGTGCTGAACAAGCTGAGCCAGGTGTACATCATCCACGGCAAGGGCACCGGCATACTGCGCAGCGGCATCCAGCAGCACCTGAAAAAGCACGCCGCCGTCAAATCCTTCCGCCTGGGCAAGTACGGCGAGGGCGAGGACGGCGTGACCGTGGCGACGCTGAAGTAATTCCCAAATCGTTCATACCCTGTTCACGGCTGTGTGCTATACTCTGCCTGGCAGTAAATTGAGGTGATTTCGATGACCAAGACGCGCATTCTGCTGGTGGACGACGATCCGAACATCCGCCAGCTGGTGAACCTGTATCTGGAGAAAGAAGGCTTCGAGGTGGAGATGGCCGACACCGGCGACGCCGCGCTGAAGCAGTTCCGGGCCTCGCCGCCGAATCTGATGCTGCTGGACGTGATGCTGCCCGGCATGGACGGCTGGCAGGTGCTGCGGGAGGCGCGCAAGACCTCCAACATCCCCATCATCATGCTCACCGCCAAGGACGAGGTGTTCGACAAGGTGCTGGGGCTGGAGCTGGGCGCGGACGACTACATCGCCAAGCCCTTCGACATGAAGGAGCTGGTGGCCCGCATCAAGGCCGTCATCCGCCGCTATCAGGCCCCGGAGACCACCGAGCCCGGCAAGGAGCTGGTGTTCCCCGGCCTCACGGTGAACATCAGCCAGTACGCCGTCACCTACCTGGGAAAGCCGCTGGAGATGCCTCCGAAGGAGCTGGAGCTCTTGAACTTCCTGGCCAGCCACCCCAACCAGGTGTTCACCCGCGAGCAGCTGCTGGAGCAGGTGTGGGGCTATGATTTCTTCGGCGATTCCCGCACCGTGGACGTGCACGTGAAGCGCCTGCGCGAAAAGCTGACCGAGGGCGAAAGCCTGGGCTGGCAGATCAAGACCGTGTGGGGCGTCGGCTATAAATTCGAGGTGAAGTAGCTCATGAGGAGGAGCCTGTTCTGGCGCACCTACAGCGTGCTGCTGGCGGCGCTGCTGGCCACCATCGCCATATTCACCGGCGTGCTGGCCGCGGCCCAGCGGCAGGCGCGGCAGGAGAGCTATGAAAACGAGGTGCGCCTCCAGGCCCGCGAGGTGGCGGACTACATGTCCAACCTCAGCACGCTCAGCTACGTGCAGAGCAACGCCACGATCAAGTACATCATCCGCCGCAAGATCGCCGACATCTACTCGAACTACAACGCCGACATCTGGCTGGTCAGCTATGATTCCGGCATCGTGCAGTACCTGGACAGCAGCTGGAACACCACCCGCAGCATCGCCACCGACGCGGTGAAGGAGCAGCTTTCCCGCATCCAGGCGGGCAACGAGATCCGCGTGACGGGCCTGTTTCCCCAGCTGGAGCAGGGCGACCAGATCGTGACCATCGGCGTGCCATGGTGGTACGACGGCGTGGAGGTCGTGGGCGCGGTGCTGCTGCACATCCCCATGCGCTCGCTGCGCATCAGCCTGTCCGGCGTCATCCGGCAGATCTGGCCCCCGGCTGCGCTGGCGCTGCTGCTGGGCACGATACTGGCCTTCTTCCTGGCCCGCAGCCAGATCAGGCCCCTGAAGGAGATGTCGAGCGCCGTGCGCGAATTCTCCAAGGGCGATCTGACCCGGCGGGTGGACGTACACTGCGGCGGCGAGTTGGAGGAACTGGGCGACTCCATCAACCGCATGGCCGAGGAGCTGACCAGGCTGGAGGATTCCCGGCGCAGCTTCGTGGCCAACGTGTCCCACGAGCTGCGTTCGCCGATGACCTGCATGCGCGGCTATGTGCAGGCCATGCTGGACGGCGTGATCGAGCCGCAGGACATGCCCCGCTACCTGGGCATCGTGCTGGACGAGACGGACCGGCTGACCGACCTGGTGAAGGACCTTCTGGACCTTTCCCGGCTGGAGTCGGGCAAGTTCCCGCTGACGCTGGCCCCCTTTGACGCCAACGAGCTGGTGCGCCGCAACCTGATCAACTTCGAGCCCCGCATCGACGAAAAGCACATTGAAGTGGACGTGCAGCTGGCCGAGGGCCCCGTGACGGTGATGGCGGACGCCAACCGCATCAACCAGGTGGTCTCCAACATCATCGACAACGCCGTGAAATTCATGAACGGCGAACACAGCCGCCTGACGGTGCGCACGGCGCGGGAGGGCGATAACGTGCGCTTCTGCATCATGAACAACGGCCCGAAGATCGCCGAGGCGGACCTGCCCTACATCTTCGAGCGCTTCTACAAGGCGGACAAGGCCCATACCTCCGGCCAGGGCACCGGGCTGGGGCTGTCCATCTGCCAGAGGATCATGCAGCAGCACGGCTCTGAGATCACCGTGCGTTCGACGGACGGGGAGACGGCCTTTGAATTCACCCTGCCCGCGGCGCGGGAGGAGCCAAAGAGTTAATTTCACATTATATTCGTTGGCAAAGCGCCGGCGATTGAGTATAATGATAATCATGAAACCGCATGACCGACGAAAGAGAGGATAATTATATGAAGCACTTCACGGCGCTTGCGCGCTGCCTGACGCTGCTGCTCGCGGCGGCGATGCTGTCCGGCATGCTGGCCCTGGCCGAGAACGCGGAGCCCACCGCCGAGCCGGCCCCCAGCTATGACATCGTCTATTCCTCCAGCAACCCGATACCGGAGATCGCCGCGCGTGTGCGGCCCGCCATCGTCCAGCTGACCACCAAGGCCGAAAGCTGGGACCCCGTCACCCGGGTGGCCGAGGTCAACGAGGTGGGCGGCGGCTCCGCCTGCTACATCCGTGAGATCGGCGAGGGCGAGGGCGGCTACATGCTGACCAACTATCATGTGGTCAAGGACGGCGACGCCTTCACCGCCCTGTGGCTGGACGGCACCGAGACGGAGCTGGAGCTGGTGGGCTATGACGACGGCTCGGACATCGCCATACTGAAGTTCACCGGCGCGGCCCCCGGCGACGCGCAGCCGATCCCGCTGGGCGATTCCGACCAGCTGCAGATCGGCGAACTGGCCATCGTCATCGGCAACCCCGGCACCTATACCGAAGTATTCTTCGGCAGCGTGACCGCGGGCATCATCTCCGGCCTGGAGCGCGAGGGCGTGAACGCCGACAACTTCAGCCACAGCATCACCACCATCCAGACCGACGCGCCCATCAACGGCGGCAACTCCGGCGGCGCGCTGCTGAACGCCAGGGGCGAATTGGTGGGCATCCCCACGCTGAAGTACATGACCATCTACGAGGGCCTGACCTTCTGCATCCCCATCACCGTGGTCAAGGGCTTTATCGAGCAGATCATCGACAACGGCAGCGTGGTGCGCCCGCGGATGGGCGTGACCGTGGTGACCATCGACGGTCCGGACGAGCCCATGCGGCGCTATCCGCCCGCCGGCGCCCAGGTGTACAGCGTGGAGCCGAACACCCCCGCGGACAAGGCCGGCCTGCAGGAGAAGGACGTGATCACCGAGGCCAACGGCGCGCGGATCAAGTCCTCCATGGACATGGTGACCGCCGTGGACAAGTGCAAGGAAGGCGAGCCGATGGAGCTGACCGTGTACCGCTACGCCTACGACCTGGAGGGCAACGTCACCGGCGGCTATGAGGAGCTGCACCTGACGCTGCAGCTGGCGATCATCGATTGACACACCGGTGTGTGGAGGGGCTGCCCCAAAGCAGCGCTTGAAGGAACGAACCGTAGCGGCGGCGCCTGCGCCGCCGTTGTGGCAGCCTGAAGGCCGCCGCTACGGTCGTACCCAAGCGCGCGGCTTTGAGGCAACCCCTTCCGCGCGCTTCTCGGACGAGTGATTTGGGGGGGAAATGGCATGCTGTTGACCGGCGCGAAGATCCTGATGGAGTGCCTTGTGGAGCAGGGCGTGGATACCGTGTTCGGCTTTCCCGGCGGCACGATACTGAACGTGTACGACGCGCTGCCGGACTATCCGGGCATCCGCCACATACTGACCGCTCACGAGCAGGGGGCCTGCCACGCGGCGGACGGCTATGCCCGCGCCACCGGGCGGGTGGGCGTGTGCTTCGCCACCTCCGGCCCCGGGGCCACGAACCTGGTCACCGGCATCGCCACCGCCTACATGGATTCATCCCCCGTGGTGTGCGTCACCTGCAACGTGGACCTGCCTCTGCTGGGCAAGGATTCCTTCCAGGAGGTGGACATCACCGGCGTCACCATGCCCATCACCAAGTGCAACTACCTGGTGCGCCGGGTGGAGGACCTGGCGGACACCGTGCGCGAGGCCTTCGCCATCGCCCGCAGCGGCCGGCCCGGCCCGGTGCTGATCGACATCCCCCACAACGTGACCGCCGAGATGGCAAATTACGAGCCGCTGCGCCGCGCCGAGCACGGCATGAGCGGCCGCCTGGGCCAGCTGATGAAGCGCAGCAGCCAGGATTTCAGGGCCCCGGAGCCCGACTACCGGGACATCGACACCCTGGTGGACATGCTGCGCGCGTCGAAAAAGCCGCTGATCATCTGCGGCGGCGGCGTGGTGCGCAGTCGCGCCAACTGGGAATTCGAGGAATTCGCCAGCCGCGCCGACGCGCCGGTGGGCATCACCGTGATGGGCGCGGGCGGGTTTCCCGGGCTGAACCGGCTGTCCACGGGCCTGGTGGGCATGCACGGCAGCCAGGCCAGCAACATGGCCGTGGACGCCTGCGACCTGCTGGTCGCGGTGGGCTGCCGCTTCTCGGACCGGGTGGCGCTGAAGCCCTCCAGCTTTGCCCGCAACGCCCGGGTGGTGCAGATCGACATCGACCGCAGCGAGATCAACAAGAACGTGGAGACCGCCCACCACATCATCGGCGACGCGAAGCGGGTGCTTCAGCTTTTGAACGAGCGGCTGGAGCAGCAGGACCACGCCGACTGGAAGGCCTACGTGTTCGCCTTCAAGACCCAGACCGAGTACGAGGAGTCCCGCGACCGGCTGACCCCGGTGCAGGTGCTGGACGCCATCGCCCGGGCCGTGCCCCGGGACGCCATATTTACCACCGACGTGGGCCAGCACCAGATGTGGGCCATACAGCATCTGCACTTCGAGTATTCCGGCCAGCTGGTGACCTCCGGCGGCTTCGGCACCATGGGCTTCGGCCTGGGCGCGGCCATCGGGGCCCAGGTGGGCAACCCGGACAAGCTGGTGGTGCACATCACCGGCGACGGGAGCTTCCGCATGAACCAGTGCGAGCTGGCCACCGTGCAGCACTACGGCCTGCCCATCATCACGGTGATCTTCAACAACGCTGCGCTGGGCATGGTGCGCCAGTGGCAGACGGTGTCCTGCCACGGCCGATACTCCCAGACCGCGCTGGACCGGGGGCCGGACTTCGTGAAGCTGGCCGGGGCCTACGGGCTGCCGGGCCGGCGGGTCACAACGGTGGAGCAGCTGGACGCGGCGCTTTCCGAGGCGCTTTCCGGCGGCACGGGCATGGTGATCGACTGCGCCATCGACACCGACGAGATGGTGCGCCCGATGGTCACCGGCGGCAGCGACATCACCCACTTCGCGGTGGACTGAGGGGAGGTCAGGCGGATGAACGAAATCAAGCGGCATACCCTGGCCGTGCTGGTGGACAACGAGGCCGGCGTGCTGTCCCGGGTGGCCCGGCTGTTCTCCGGCAAGGGCTACAACATCGATTCCCTGGCCGTGGGCACCACCGCCGACCCGGCGGTCTCCCGAATGACCATCGAGCTGTCCACCGATGAAAAGCAGGCCCGGCTGATCTGCAGCCAGCTGCGCAAGCTGATCTGCGTGCACTCGGTCAAGCGCCTTGCCCCGGAGCGGGCCATCCGGCGGGAGCTGGTGCTGATCAAGGTGTCGGCCCCCACCCACGAGATCCGAAACGAGATCATACAGATCGCCAACATCTTCCGGGCCTCCATCATCGACGTGGCCACCGAATCGCTGACCATCGCCCTGATCGGCGACGACAGCAAGGCCCAGGCCATACAGAACCTGCTTTCAGAGTTCGGCATACTGGAGCTGGTGCGCACCGGCACCGTGGCGCTGGAGCGCGGCCGCTTTACCATCGACGAGCAGACCAAGGAGAAGGACGAGTTCGACTACGGAAAAAACGTGCTGTGATATTTCGGAGGAGGACTCCGTCCCCCTCCGATACCACCCCCTACAGATTTGACTTGAGTTCCTTTGGAACTCTGGCCGTCAAATCTGCAAGGTATGAATTCTGCATGGCAGAATTACATTCCGTCCCGGCGCACATGTCGCCGGGAACGGATTTGAATATCAGAGGGGCGCTGCCCCTCCGATACCTCCCCGCAAGCCGACGGGCGACAGGTACGGACAGACCAACGACAGAACTGAAAGGATAATATATGGGTACATCCAATTTTGCGGTATTTGTGGATCTGGAGAACGTGGGCGCGAAGGAATCGCTGCTGCTCTCCATCATTGAAAAGGTGAAGATCCGCGGGGACATCCTGCTGGGCAAGGTCTACGGCTACACCGACCGCTACACCGATCTGAAGCCGGTGCTGCTGTCCAACACCTTCGCGGTGGTGCCGTCGCTGCGCTGGGGCAAGGTCCAGAAGAACAACCTGGACATCCAGCTGGTGATCGACGCCATGGAGGTGGCCTACACCAACCCGCTGATCGACAGCTTCTGCATCGTGTCCGGCGACAGCGACTACACGCCGCTGGTGGGCCGGCTCAAGAGCATGGGCAAGCACGTGCTGGGCATCTCACGCTCCGAGGCGGCCAGCAGCATCTTCGTGAACGCCTGCAACGAGTTCGTGTTCCTGGAGTCGGTGGCCAAGCGCCAGCCGAAGAAGAAGCCCAAGGAGGAGCGCAGCGCCGAGGACGGCGACATCAACGAGCTGATCGCCCAGGTGGAGACCATCGTCGGCGACCAGACCGAGGAGCAGATGTACGCCAGCGAGCTGAAGGACACGCTGAACCGCCTGCGCCCGGATTTCTCGGAGAAGAGCTACGGCTGCGCCACCTTCGGAAAGCTGGTGGCCGCCATCACCAAGCGCTCGGACAAGCTGACCAGCTGGATGGAGAATTCCAGCCTGATGATCGGCCTGGACACCGAGGACGAGGAGGCCGAGCCCAAGCTGGACAAGAACAACTGGGTCGCCGCCTTCGAGCAGGCGCTGGAGCACTTCAAGGACGAGGGCTTTGACCGGGTGAACCCCTCCATCCTCAAGGCCACCATCCAGGCCGACTATCCCAGCTTCGAGGAGAAGCAGATCGGCTTCAAGCGCTTCAGCGACGTGATGAAGGCCCTGGAGAAGAAGGGCCTGCTTGTCGTGGAGATGGACGACGCCCACACGATGCTTTTGAGGATCTGCTGAGCCATGCTGTACCTTTCCCGCTTCACCTTTCCGGATCCCGAGAGGGAGAGCGACTTCATCTTTGCCCAAAAGCGCACCTGCTACGACACCTGCTATCCCTACGGGGTGCTGTCGGTCAGGGGCCTGTTCGAGCTGGAATTCGAGCCGGTGACGCTGCTGTACGGCGGCAACGGCAGCGGCAAGACCACCGCGCTGAACGTCATCGCCGAGAAGCTGTCGCTGAAGCGGGACGCGCTGTACAACCGCTCCAGCTTCTTCGAGCGCTACCTGCGGGACTGCCGGGCGGAGACCCGCGCACCGGTGCCGGGGGAGAGCCGTGTGATCACCAGCGACGACGTGTTCGACTTCATGCTGGACCTGCGGGCCGTGAACCTGGGCATCGATCGCCGGCGGGAGGCGCTGCTGGAGGATTATTTCGACGACAAGCGCCGCGATTTCAGATTGAAGTCGCTGGCGGATTACGAGGAACTGAAGCGGGTGAACCTGGCCCGCACAAAGACCCAATCCAAATACGTTCGGGCCCTGAACAAGGAAAACGTGCGGGAGCAGAGCAACGGCGAAAGCGCCTTCTACTTCTTTACCCAGCGCATCGACGAGAACGCGCTGTACCTGCTGGACGAGCCGGAGAACAGCCTGTCGCCCCAAAGGCAGCGGGAACTGGTGCGCCACATCGAGGACGCCGCGCGCTTCTTCGGCTGCCAGTTCGTCATCGCCACCCATTCGCCCTTTCTGCTGGCTATGCGCGGGGCGAAGGTCTATGATCTGGACGGCGCGCCCGCGGCCCCGCGTCGCTGGACGCAGCTGCCCTCGGTGCGCGCCTGGTACGATTTTTTCCGGGAGCATGCCGGGGAGCTTGAGCAACGGGAGGATGAGGAATCATGAAGAAGGCCTTGAAGGCCGCAGGCATCCTTCTGCTGGCGCTGGCGGTCGTGGCGGTGAGCTACGCGGCCTATGTGTTCATCGACTACCACCGCCTGCCGGATACCGACGAGGCGGTGGCGTCGGCGGGCGCGCCGGTGGCTGTGAACGCGCCGCTGACCCTGGCCTGCTGGAACCTGGGCTTCGGGGCCTACAGCGACGATTACGGCTTCTTCATGGACGGCGGCAAGGAGTCCCGCGCCTTCTCCAGGGAGGCGGTGCATGATAACATCTGTCACGCGGCGGACGTGCTGGCCGGGCTCGACGCGGACCTCATGCTGCTGCAGGAGGTGGACACGGATTCCACCCGGACTTATCATGTTGACGAGGTGGCGCTCTTGGAGGAGCGCTTCGCCGGTTACCAATCCTGCTTTGCCCAGAACTACGATTCGCCCTACCTGTTCTATCCGATACTCAAGCCCCACGGGGCGTCGAAGTCGGGCCTGCTTACGTTTACAAAGTGCGGCGTGATCGATGAAGGCTTCAAGTGCCCGGACCACAATCCGGTAATCATGGAATTTGAATTGACGGAGGAATGAAGATATGACCTGGGATCTTTCCAAGCTGTACGCGGGCTTTGACGCCCCGGAATTTCTGAACGATGCGGAGGCGCTGAAGCAGGCCGCCGACCGGGCGGTTGAACAGGCGAGGGGGCTGGAGGTCTCCGTGCCCGCGCTGGAGGCGGCGATCCAATCCGCCTCGGAAATGACCACGCTGGCGATCAAGACCATGTCCTTTGCCCAGCTGACCCTGGCCGCGGACGCCAACTGTGAGCCGGCCATGGCCGCCTACGCGCGGCTGATGCCCGTCATGAACCGCATCGAGGAGGCCACCAGCGCCCTCAGCGCCAGGCTGGGAACGGCGGAAGACCTGGACGCGCTGATCGATAAGAGCGAGGTTTTGAAGGCCCACGCCTTTTTCCTGAAGCGGCTGCAGCGGAACGCGAAGCATGTGATCGATCCGGTGCTGGAGCCCACGGTGCTGAAGATGCAGATGACCGGCGGCTCCGCCTGGGAACAGCTGCGGGACCAGCTGGACGCCAACCACATGGTGGAGGTCACCGTCGACGGGGAGACCCGGTCCCTGCCGCTGTCCGCGGTGCGGGGCATGGCCAACAGCCCGGACCGGGAGGTCCGCAAAGCCGCCTACGAGGCGGAGCTGGCCGCCTATCCGAAGATGGAGATCCCGATGGCCGCCTGCCTGAACGGCATCAAGGGCGAGGCCCGCACGCTGTGCGAGCTGAAGCACTTCGACACCGTGCTGGACATGGCCCT
>JBGUQG010000093.1:0-4497 GCA_045130815.1 Christensenellales bacterium | reverse complement strand
ACACCGAACGCCCGGAAAACAGTCCAGTGGACTGTTTTCAGTGGTTCGAGCGCCCGGAAAACTCTCCAGTGGAGAGTTTTCAGTGAGGTGGGGTCGGTAGACCCAAGGGAACAGGGAACAGGGAGCAGGGAACAGGAATGGTGGCTGCCGCCTCCAAAAGCCTTCCCCATCTCGTGCGCGATGGGACCCGGCGCCTTGGCGCTGGGCGCGCGCGATTCCTTGTATGGGGAAGGTGGATTGCCGCGAAGCGGCAAGACGGATGAGGTCTCCTTATGATTCGCTCCGCGCCTTTATTGCGACAGAAGCGCGAGGCGCAGCGTCAGGGGACCTCATCAGTCTGGCCTTCGGCCAGCCAGCTACCACGGGCCTACCAAACGCGCGCGCCCAATGCTGGCGCATTGGGTCCCATCGCGCACGGTCCGGCCCCATCTCGCTGAAAAATGTCCACTGGACATTTTTCCGGGCGCTCGATGCCCCAGAGGGGAAGCCTTTTGGAAAAACCGCCGAGCGCAGCGAGGTCGGAAGAGGCCCTCCACGACGCGAATCGCGCCCTTGTATCGATATATGCACATTCAGTTACTCCGGTTTTTCCCTGGACCGTTTTCAATTCGATATCCCCGTTTTATACCCCTGATATTGTTTTGTTGCAGGTTGTCGCAGGTTTTAAGTTAGCTCTGCATTTTTAAAAATGTAAATACTAACTATAAACCTGCAACAACCTGCAACAAGGCTTGTCATGCCCCGTTGGAGAGGCCCCTTTCCCGGACCCTGTAGTCCGCAAGCACCGTGGTCACGCTCCCGCCCGTGGTGGGTCTCTGCCGTTCCACCCTGTTTCGCCCCGCCAGCTGTCCCTTGAAGTTCCGGGCGTTTTCGGGGTAGTAGCCGTTGTCCTGGCACCACAGCTGATAGCAGCGGTAGATCTCGGAAAGGCGGGTGAGTATGCCGGGCATGCGCTCCAGGCACTCGTCGATGAACAGGGTCAGCTTGTCGCTGTTGCGGGCGTATTCGCCGGTGGCGGCGCGCACGGACTCGGGCTCGTCGAAGCCGCCGGTTTGAAGCGATTTCAGGCCGTCGAGGCACCAGTTCAGTATGCCGCTGAGGTTCTCGGGGCGGGCGAACAGGTCCTTGAGGCCCCGGTCCTGCTCCGCCTCCTCAAAGTGGCGGTCGAAGGGGATCGTCTTCACCCGGCCGGAGGCGAACAGAGTCATGTCCGTCACCTGGGGCAGGTAGTTGGTGTTGATGAACATCTTGAAGCCGGGCCGGAACTCGAAGCTGTTCTCGTGCAGGAAGCGGGCGGTGACGGTGTCGTTGCCGGTCAGCGACTTCACCAGCGCCGCGGACAGCGTCAGCTTCTTGTCCGGCTCGGAGATATTCACGAACCGCGCGCCGTTCAGGCGGGCCAGGTCCTCGCTGGGGCCGCTGGCGTTGGGCAGGAAGCGGGCCCCGATGGTCTCGGGCCGGGCCGTGCGGCCATAGTCGCCCATCAGGCGCAGGAAGGTCTCCATGGCGGTGCCCTTGCCGTTGCGGGTGGTGGCCCCGTAGAGTATGAACAGGCATTCATGCCGGGTGTCGCCGGTCAGCGCGTAGCCCAGCGCCTTTTGCAGGTATTCGCCCTTCTCGAAGGCGTCCGCGCCGGCCTCGGCGTCCCGCACCCAGTCGCCGGTCTCCGGCTTGCCCATGATCTCCTGGATGAACCGCTCCCAGCGCTCGCAGCGGGCCTGGGGGTCGTAGGCCGCGCCGGCCACCAGGGTCATGAAGTCCCCCGGGCGGTGCTCCCGGAAGGCCCGGGTGCGCAGATCCAGCGTGCCGTTTTCGCAGTTCAGCAGCCAGGGGTCGCGGTCGAAGTCCGCCATGCGCAGACAGTTGACCCCGGCGGCGTCCTTCAGGATCGTCTCCCGGGTGCGGCGGCTGTGCCAGCGCCGGGCCCGCTTCATGCAGGCGTCCCGCTGGTCCGCGCGCTCCAGCCGCTCCGCCAGCAGCGTCAACAGTGCCGCCAGCGCCTTGCACAGCTCCATGGCCCGCAGCCCGCCCGGGTCGGCGCGCCAGGCCCTGCCGTCGTACACATACCAGCAGCCGCGCTCGTGGACGAAGCGGGCCGCGTCCCTGTAGAAATCCGCGAACAGGCAGCCGTTGCCGATGTCGCCGTCGGCGTAGCGCTCGCCCTGCCAGGGGTCCATGTCCCGCAGGCGGTTCATGTCGCAGATCCGCTCCGGCGTCAGGCCGGAGGCCAGGTCCCGGGCAAAGCCGTCCTCCTTCAGCAGCGCCGCCAGCTCGGTGATGTCATTTTCCCGCATACTGTGCCTCCAATCTTCTCAAATAGTCCGCCAGCGGCATGTCGTCCAGCGCGGCCAGCGTGGTGCGTATCGCGGCGTGCTCGAACATGGCGCGACGCCATTCGGGGTCGTCCAGGCAGGCCTCCGGGTCGTGCTTCTCCGCCTCCACCCGATCCATGATCGCCTGGTGTGCCCGGGCCTGCTCCAGCAGGCGCAGCATGTACTGCTTGCGAAGGTCCTCCAGCCGCTTGGCCAGCGCCCGGACGTCCGGCTCGGGCCGGGGCGGCGCGGCCCCGGGCGCGCTCCACCGGTCGTCGTAGGCAAGGCCGAAGTCCCGGCACACCTGCTTCGCCGCCTCCAGCGGCGTAAGGTCCAGCGCCCGGGCGTACAGGTCGACGGCGGTGCCGTGGGCGTGGCAGCCGAAGCAGTAAAAGCCCCCGCCGTCCGGATAAAGGCACATCGACGGCGTCCGCTCCTCATGGAACAGGCAGCGGGCATACGCCCGCGCGCCGACGCACTTCACCCGCAGCCCCAGCCGCCGGGCCGCCGCCGCGCAGTCCGCCCCGCGCGCCGCTTCAAATACAGTGCTCATGCTTCATCCCTCCATTCGCCCATTATAATAGGGGAAAAAATGTGTACTTTTCTGTACACTTTTCGAATGTAAAATAATTTTAACAATTACCCGGGCGCGTCCGGCGTTCGGGCAGCCGCGCCCGCGCGCCGCTCGGGGCTTGAATCATAGCCCTAAAAGCGATATAATTGTACCTGAACGATGCGCGGGGCCCGTTGCGGCCCGCGGCTGCGCGAAAGCATGATAAGAGGGGGAAACGCTTTGGACAACAGGGAACGGCTGGGCAGCCGCCTGGGCTTCATCATGCTCTCGGCGGGCTGCGCGATCGGCTGCGGCAACGTGTGGAAGTTCCCGTGGATGTGCGGGCAGTTCGGCGGGGGCGGCTTCGTGGCGGTGTACATACTGTGCCTGCTGCTGCTGGGCATGCCAGTGATGGTGATGGAGTTCGCCGCGGGCCGCGCGTCGCAGACCAGCCCGGTGCGCCTGTTCCAGACGCTGCAAAAGCCGAAGGGCAGGTGGGGCTTCATGGGCTGTGTGTCGCTGCTGGGCAACATCGCGCTGATGGCCTTTTACTGCGTGGTGACCGGCTGGATCATCTGTTACTTCTATCGCTTCGCCACCGGCCGGGTGCAGGACCTGGGCTTTGTGCCGATGATCACCAACCCAGGGGTGAACGTGACCTTCCTGGCCGTCACCGTGGCGCTGGCCTTCCTGATCCTCAGCTTCGGCCTGCAGGGCGGGCTGGAGCGGGTGACCAAGTTCATGATGGTGGCGCTGCTGGTGCTGCTGCTGGTGCTGGCGGGCAACAGCCTGACCCTGCCCGGCGCGAAGGCGGGCGTGCGGTTCTACCTGGTGCCGGACTTCGGAAAGATCAACGGCAAGGTGATCGTGGGCGCGATGAACCAGGCGTTCTTCACGCTGTCCGTCGGCATGGGCAGCATGGCCATCTTCGGCAGCTACATCGACAAGAAGCAGGCGCTGCTGGGCGAGGCCGTGAACGTGATCGTGCTGGACACCTTCGTGGCGCTGATCGCGGGCCTGATCATGTTCCCGGCCTGCTTCTCCTACGGTCTGGAGGTCACCCAGGGCCCCAGCCTGCTGTTCGACACGATGGCCACCGTGTTCGTGAACATGGCCGGGGGCCGCTGGTGGGGCGCGCTGTTCTTCCTGTTCATGACCTTCGCGGCCATGTCCACGGTGCTGGCCGTGTGCGAGAACATACTGGCCATGGTGCGCGAGCTGACCGGCTGGAGCCGCAAAAAGGGCAGCCTGGTGTGCGGCCTGGGCGTGTTCCTGCTGGCCCTGACCACCGCGCTGGGCTACAGCGTGCTGCGCTTCCAGCCCTTCGCCGAGGGCAGCGCGTGGCTGGATTTCTGGGATTTCATCGTGTCCACCAACATACTGCCCCTGGGGAGCCTCGTGTACGCCCTGTTCTGCTGCAACCCCTTCGGCTGGGGCTGGGACAGCTTCGTGGCCGAGGCCAACGAGGGCAGGGGCATGAAGGTCAGGCCCTGGATGAAGCCCCTGTTCCGCTTCTTCGTCCCCGCGGCGATACTGTTCATCTACGTCTACGGCATGGTCACGTTCAAGTGGCGGTGAGGGCATGGGTTGACGGAAATGGGAATCGCGCCGCTGTTGATGCGGAGGCGCGAT
>JBGUQG010000092.1:0-5312 GCA_045130815.1 Christensenellales bacterium | reverse complement strand
GTCTTTACCGCAAAGGTGTGTGCGCGCGTTGCGGAGAAATACCATGCTTCGTTTTCTGGCTGACTATCAGCTCCACTCTCCACTCTGAAAAATTAACTTGCCATTCGACGCACAAACGTTTATAATAATTCGGGTTGGGGGGTATTGGGTTGGCACTGGATGTGGGCATGGCCCTGAAAAACCCCGGGCAGGTCTATCCCTTCCGGGAGACCGTGGAGCTGCCGGAGCTCGAGGTGCTCAGCGATCCGGTCCGCTTTGAGGGGATCGAGGTCGAGGGTGAGTTCTTCTGCACCGGCGACAACCGCATCAGCCTGCGCGGCCAGGCGTCCGCCACCGCCGCGTCCCGCTGTTCCCGGTGCCTGGAGCCCGTGCGGATTCCCCTGAGCGCCGGTATCGACGCGCTGTACGCCAAGCAGCCCGATCCCGACGACCCGGACCTGTACGGCTTCGAGGGACACGCCGTGGATCTGGAGGACGCCGCGCGCGACGCGCTGCTGCTGGAGCTGCCGCTGCAGTTCTTCTGCAAGCCGGATTGTAAAGGCCTGTGTCCCGTATGCGGCACCAACCTGAACCGTGTTACCTGCACATGCCAGGAGGGCAACGTTGTCACCGGCCCCTTTTCGGCATTAAAGAGTATTGTGCTAAATAATGAGGAGGTGTAACAATGGCCACTCCCAAGGGAAAAGTCTCCAAGGCAAGAAGGAATTCTCGCCGCAGCGCTCATTGGAAGCTGTCCGCGCCGGGCATCGTGAAGTGCCCCCGCTGCGCCAAGATGAAGCTGAGCCATCGCGTCTGCAAGTTCTGCGGCTACTATGACGGCCAGGAGATCATCAAGGTAGAAGCTGCGAAGTAAGCTGCCTTTCAAAACAGCCCGTCCGGCATTGCCGGACGGGCTTTGTTCCTGTAACCCGCCCCCCGTTTCCTCGACGGGTGGGCGGCGGCCTCTGTCCCTGTTCCCTGTTCCCTGGGTCTACCGACCCCACCTTACTGAAAACAGCACACAGTGCTGTTTTCCGGGCGCTCGGTGTCCCTATTACCTGTCCCCTCATTCACGGAGGTGTTCCACCATGTTCCAGGGCTTTTCCCAGGCCACCGGCGACTTTCTTTGGAGCCTGGCCATGAACAACGACCGCACCTGGTTCCTGGCCCACAAGCAGGAATTCGAGGACGTGCTGAACCAGCCCTTCAGGGCGCTGGCCGCCGACACGCTGGCCGCGCTGCAGGCGCGCGTCCCCGCCGAGGAATTCCAGGTGCATACCTCCCGCATCTATCGGGACGCCCGCAGGCTGTTTGGCCGCGGGCCCTACAAGGATCACCTGTGGTTTGCCGTCTACAGCGGCCAGCGCCACACCGTGGGGCCGATGTTCTGGTTTGAGATCGGCGGCATGAGCTGGTCCTACGGCATGGGCATCTGGGAGGATTCCGCCGACGTGGCCGCCGCCTGGCGCGACGCCATCGACGCCGATCCCGCCCGCTTCGAGGCCATCGTGAAGGGCATTGAGGCCCGCGGCCCGTACCGGCTGTGGGGCGATATGTACAAGCGCCCCAAGGGCGACAGGGGCGATGTGATCAACCCCTGGTACAACCGCCGCCACTTCAGCGTAGGCTGGGAGGAGGGCTACGGCGGGCCGCTGTACACCGACGCGCTGCCCAGCGTACTGGCGGAGGCCTATGCCGCGCTGATGCCGATGTACGCGTTCATGAAGGAAGTGTACAACAACGTGCTGATCGAAAGGGCGGGAAGGTAGAATCCATTGCGGCGGCGCAAGGCGCGACGTCATGCCTTCAACCCGTTCAGCAGCTCCAGCTGGCCCGTGAAGCACGCCACCTGGGCGCAGCGCAGCATGCCGGACAGGGACGCGCCGCCCGCCCGGGTGCTTTCGGCGATGGTCCGGTGCATTTCCGACAGCGACAGCAGCCGCTGGTACAGCCCCGCGCACAGCGCGTTGTCCGCCGCGCCGGGGATAGCGCCGATGGCCTTCGCGGCGTCGCCGCCCTCGGTGGCCGCGAGGGCGCACAGCGTGCGGGCGGCGTCCGGGCCGATCTCGCCCCGGTCCAGCTGCAGCGCCACGCTGCCCAGCTGATCCGCCTGCCGGCGCAGCAGCGCGTCCGCAGCGGCCACGGCGTCGATCTGGGCCTGGGGCGCGGTGATGCGCAGCGTCATGCCCTCCGCCTTCATGTGCAGCGTCTCGGCGGTCAGGCCCTCGTCCTCCGACAGTCGCCTGGCGATGCGCAGGGCGTCCCTTTCCGAGGCGTACACCGCGCCGAGCACCGCCCAGCCCGACTCCCACGGGGTCACATAGCCCGCCGCGCCCCGGCTGACCCAGGCCGAGGCCTGCAGTCGGGCCTCCTGCTCGCTGTCGCAGCGGGCCATCGCCACGCACCAGCCCTCCAGCGGCTCAAATTCGATCTGCCGCGTCACCCGCGGCGCCGCGGCCATGCTCTCAACCACATCCGGCCCCTTCACGTTCAGCGTCAGAACGTACACGATCAGCATCGTCACGCACAGCGCCACCGCCACGGCCAGCGCCGTAGGCCTTTCCCGGCGCACCTGTACCCGCGCCATGTTCATCAACGCCACCTCCCCGCGATGCGCTGCTACAGCGTATGCGCGGGGCGGGCGGTCCATGCCCAACTGTGACACCCATTCGCTATTTTTGTGAGAAAACCATGCCCTTTGGTCCAAAGTGAGGCGGGGCATGGTATACTATACAATGAAAGAATATAGGAATGGGAGGCACAACCCATGACAGAGCATAAAGGCAATTCCCATCGCCGCCGCCGCAAGCCCGGCGTGCCGGTGATGCTGGCGATCGTACTGATCATACTGTCGCTTTTGATGGGCGGCATGGCGGGCTACGTGATCGCCCGCCGGACGGACACCCACGTGCACGCGCTGCAGGCGGCCAACGACCGCGTCACAGAGCTTGAGAACACGCTGACGCTGATCGGCTATCCGGTGGGCGACGACGTGGACCCCCAGCAGTGGCTGTACGACAACACCGCCAACGACACCGCGCTGCAGGATCTGACCGGCGCGGGCTGGGATGACGACGTGGACGAGCTGTGGAGCGACGAATCCCTGCTGGACGCCACGCTGCCTGAGGACAGCGACCCCGTGGTGGTGGCCGAGTTTGAGGGCGGCCAGCTGCTCAGCAGCGAGGTCATCCCCGAGTACAACGACCAGCTGACCACCCAGATCTTCGCCGGGCACGACGCCGCCGAGGTGGCCGAGGCGACCCTGGACCGGGTGCTGCGCCAGCTGGCGGGCGACAAGATCATCGCCCAGCGGGCGTCCCAGATGGGCATGACCGAGCTGTCTGAGGCCGACCTGAGCGCCATCGACAGCCAGGCCGCCGAAAGCTATGAGGAGCAGCTTTCCGACTACATCACCTTCGTGGGCGAGGCCGGGTTGACCCGGGAGGAAGCCGCCCAGCGCCTGGCGGAGGAGAGCGGCGTGACGCTGGAATCGATCACGGAGGGGCTGAAGCGGGACTACTGGTCCAGGAAGTTCTTCGAGAGCATCGTGGCGGACGTCACCGTGTCCGACGAGGAGGTCCAGGCCTACTATGACGCGCTGCTGGCCCAGCAGAAGGAGACCTTCGCCGCCTATCCGGACGAGTTCGAATACGCCCACCAGACGGGCGAGCTGATCGTGTACCGCCCCGAGGGCTACCGCGCCGTGCGGGACATACTGATCGCCTTTGAGGGCGAGGACGCCCGGACCGCCGCCAGCCTGACCGAGCAGGTGGAACGGGGCGACGGGGACGACGCCGCGCGGGAGCAGCTGGAGGCGCTGTACGCCCCGCTGGAAAAGAAGGCCCGTGAGGCCCAGGAAAAGCTGAACGACGGCGCGGCCTTTGAGGATCTGATGGACGAATACGGCTGCGACGCCGCGCTGAAGACGGAGCCGCTGCGCTCCGAGGGATACTATGTATCCGAGCACAGCTACGTCAACTCCGTGGAATACGTGGAGGGCAGCATGATGCTGGAGCAGCCCGGCCAGGTATCCGCGCCGCTGCGCAGCACGTTCGGCGTTCACCTGGTACAGTACGTGGGCGACGTGACCCCCGGCCCGGTGCCGCTGGAGGAGGTCGCCGACGCCGTGCGCGCCGAGGCGCTGAAGCAGAAGCAGTCCGAATACTACGACCAGCAGCGCGAGGCCCTGCTGGAGGCCGCCCAGGTGAAGTACTATCCGGAGCGGTTGCGGTAGTTTACCCAACGGTAAACCGGCATAAACAGGAAGGCGTCCCTTTGCGGGATGCCTTCCTGTTTATGCCGGTTTACTGTTTCCGTGCCTATCCCCCGATCATCCTCAGCGCCGGCACGGCGTTCAGGTCCAGCGCGGCCACCTCGCCCGCCATCAGGCGGTAGAAGGCGGCGGAGCCGATCATCGCGGCGTTGTCGGTGCACAGCTTCCTGGGGGGAATGAACACCTCCAGGCCCGCCTTCCGTCCCCGCCGTTCAAGCTCGCTGCGCAACAGGGAGTTGGCGGCTACGCCCCCGGCCACGGCCACGCGCTTTGCGCCGGTGTCCTTCGCCGCGGCCAGGGTCTTGTCCACCAGCAGGTCCACCACGCTGCGGCGGAAGGAGGCGGCGAAGTTCGCGGCGTCGATCTCCACGCCCTGCTGCCGCAGGTTGTGGGCCTGGTTGATCACCGCGGTCTTCAGCCCGCTGAAGGAGAAATCGTACTTCCCCTGGGTGTGGGGGTGCGGGAATCTGTAGGCGTGATCGTCGCCCGTGTCGGCCAGCCGATCCAGCAGCGGCCCGCCGGGATAGGGGATGTCCAGCACCCGGGCCACCTTGTCGAAGGCCTCGCCCGCCGCGTCGTCGGTGGTCTGGCCCAGCAGTTCATATTCGCCGTAGCGGGTCACGTTCAGTATGTGGCTGTGCCCGCCGGAGGCCACCAGGCAAACGAAGGGCGGCTCCAATTCGGGGTGGGCGATGTAGTTGGCGGACACATGGCCCTCGATGTGGTTCACGCCGACCAGCGGCACATCCATGGCGTAGGCCATCGCCTTGGCCCAGCTGACCCCGGTCAGCAGCGCCCCCACCAGCCCCGGCCCGTAGGTGACGCCCACGGCGTCGATGGCGGAAAGCGGCACGTGGGCCTCGGCCAGCGCAGCGTCCAGCAGCGGGTCGATGGCCTCCACGTGCATGCGGCTGGCGATCTCCGGCACCACGCCGCCGTACAGCGCGTGGGTGTCGATCTGGCTGGCGATGGCGTTGGCCAGCACCTGCCGCCCGTTTCTGACCACGGCCACGGCGGTCTCGTCGCAGCTGGACTCCACGGACAGGATCAGCGCTTCCCC
>JBGUQG010000091.1:0-4353 GCA_045130815.1 Christensenellales bacterium | reverse complement strand
GATGCCCGTCACCCGGCAGCCCACCGTCGCCGCCATGAACACGGCCACCCGGCCCTTGCCGCAGCCGTAGTCCAGAAGCCGGCTCCTGCGCTTGATGCAGCCGCTGTCCGCAAGCCGCTGAAGCACCGCGTAGGGCGTGGGCTCGTAGGGGGCGTAGTTGGCGTTGGCCTCGTCCTCCCGGCCGCAGGTGCGCACGTGCAGCCGTCGGTCCCACTCCCGGTCCGTCACGGCCACAGCGCGTGGCGCTCGTACTCGCCCTTCTCCAGGTCGATCAGGCGCAGCACGCCGCCCTCGAGCGTGGCATAGCCGTGGGCCGAGCCGTTCTTGGGGATGGATACCGAGCCGGGGTTGACGTAGGTGAACCTCCCGTTTCGGCGCACGCCGGGAATGTGGGTGTGGCCGCACAGCAGTATGTCGCCCGGCGCCAGCGGCGGGGGATTGTCCTCGCCGAACAGGTGGCCGTGGGAGGCGTAGATCACGTGGCCGTCCGCCAGCAGCGCACAGTAGTCGGCCATCACCGGAAAGCGCAGCACCATCTGGTCCACCTCGGCCTCGCAGTTGCCCCGCACGCACAGCAGGCTTTCGGCCACGCCGTTCAGCAGGGCGATCACCCGCTTCGGGGCGTATTCCTCCGGCAGGTCGTTGCGCGGCCCGTGGTACAGCAAATCGCCCAGCAGCAAAAGCCGAGGCCTGCCCTCGCCGCGCCAGGCCTCCAGCATCCGTTCGCACCACTTCGCCGAGCCGTGGATGTCGGACGCGATCATCAGTTTCATGGCGTTTGTCTCCTTATCCTGTGGGATTTGGCATAGCCTATGATAGCACCTTTCAGCCGCCTTCGCAAGGGGCGGGCGCAATGTCGTTTCAAAAACCACATGTGACCATTGGGACGACTGTATCGTATTAAAGTTCGGTTATTTTCAGGAACAAATCGGGCGAAATTTGAAATTTAGGGGCCTCATGCGCTGGATAATTCAACATTACTGTGATAGCATAAAGCGGTTTGAATCACACCCGAGCACAGAGGGGGACAATCGGATGGCTGACAAGAAGAAGCGCCGGGGGGACCGCTTCGACGCGACGCTGGTGCGGGACATCGATCCGCTGCACTGGTTTATGCCCTATCTCTACCCGAACCGCGCCGACAACGAGGCGTTCGTTCAGGAGGAATTCGACCTGACCAACCTGAACGCCTTCCTGGAGAAGAAGAACGTCGGGCTGGATCACGCCCACCGCTATACCATCTTCCACGCGGTCTGCGCGGCGGTGGTGAAGGCCGTGACGCTGCGCCCGCAGATGAACCGCTTCATCCAGGGCCGCAGGCTGTACCAGCGCGACGAGCTGAGCCTGGGCTTCGTGGTCAAGAAGCAGTTCAAGGACAACGCCGACGAGGGCCTGGCCTTCATCAAGTTCCCGGAGGACACCACCATCGACTCGCTGCACGAGCGCATCATGAAGGAGATCTTCGAGTGCCGCCGGGGCGACGCGATGGACAATTCCACAAAGGGCATGGAGATGTTTACCCACCTGCCCCGCTGGCTGATGCGGATCGTGATGTGGGGGCTGCACCGGCTGGATTTCTACGGCCGGGTACCCTACAGCCTGATCAAGGCCGATCCCAACTACGCCTCGGTGTTTTTGACCAACCTTGGTTCGATCAAGCTGAACGCCGGGTATCACCACCTGAGCAACTGGGGCACCACCTCGGTGTTCGTGATCGTGGGTGAAAGGACCCGGAAGCCCGTGTTCAGGGCCGACGGCAGCTTCGAGCTGCACGACGTGCTGCCCGTGGGCATCACGCTGGACGAGCGCATCGCCGACGGCTATTACTACGCCAAGACCGTTCGCCTGATCAAAAAGCTGCTGGAGAATCCGGAGCTTCTGGACAGGCCCGCCAATGAGGAGGTTGAATATTGATGCAAGCAGCAGTCAGGACGCCCTGGGCCCCCTGGATGGGCCAGGTGCCGATGCATTTGGACTATTTCCAGGGCACCATGGCCGAGGCCGTGGAGCGCATGGGCGTGAAGTACGCCAAATTCGACGCCTATGAATTCATGGGCAGCCACGTCAGCTATGAAAAGCTGGTGGAGCAGATCCACGAGTGCGCGCGGGCGCTGCGCGCCATCGGCATCAGGGAGGGCGACAAGGTCACCATCTGCATGCCCAACGCGCCCCAGACCGTGGTGATGTTCTACGCGGTGAACATGGTGGGCGCCATCGCCAACATGGTGCATCCGCTGTCCGCCGAGGGCGAGATCGAGTTCTACCTGAACGATTCCGAGTCCGTGGCGGCGCTGACGCTGGACCAGTTCTACGGCAAGTTCGCCTCCATCCGCAAGAACACCCCCTGCCTGAAGCACCTGATCATCGCCACCGTGAAGGACGCGCTGAAGCCGCTGATGAAGCTGGGCTACGCGCTGACCCAGGGCCGCAAGATCCCCAAGGTGCCCAGGGCCGCGGACGTGCTTCTGTGGAAGGATTTCATCTCGGGCGGCAAGGCCTTCTCCGGCGATCCCCGAGTGGCCCGCGAGGCCAATGCCCCGGCGGTGATCCTGTATTCCGGCGGCACCACCGGCATCACCAAGGGCATACTGCTGTCCAACCTGAACTTCAACGCCCTGGCGGCGCAGATCGTGGCCACCAACCCCATCTATGCCGAGGGCGACAAGATGCTGGCCATCATGCCCATGTTCCACGGCTTCGGCCTGGGCGTGTCCATCCATTCGATGCTGGCCAACGGCGGCGCCTGCATACTGGTGCCCCGCTTCACGCCCCAGACCTACGCCGAGCTGCTGCGCAAGCACAAGCCCAACTTCATCGCGGGCGTGCCCACGCTGTACGAGGCGCTGCTGCGCATCCCGAACCTGGACGACCTGGACCTGTCCTGCCTGAAGGGCGTGTTCTCCGGCGGCGACAGCCTGCCCATCGAGCTGAAAAAGCGCTTCGACAAGTTCCTGAAGGACCACGGCGCGAAGATCGAGGTCCGCGAGGGCTACGGCACCACCGAGTGCGTCACCGCCTCCTGCCTGACCCCGCTGACCAAGGCCAAGGAGGGCTCCATCGGCATTCCCTTCCCGGATACCTACTATAAGATCGTGAAGGTGGGCACCGAGGAGGAGGTCCCCTACGGCGAGGAGGGCGAGATCTGCCTGTCCGGCCCCACCGTGATGCTGGAGTACGTCAAGCATCCCCAGGAGACGGCGCAGACCCGCCGCGTGCACGCCGACGGGCTCACCTGGATCCACACCGGAGATCTGGGTGTGATGGACGACGAGGGCTTCATCTACTTCCGCCAGCGCATCAAGCGGATGATCGTCACCAGCGGCTACAACGTTTACCCCTCGCAGATCGAGAACATACTCGACGCCCACGAGGCCGTGCACCTCAGCTGCGTGATCGGCGTGCGCGACCCCTACAAGATGCAGAAGGTCAAGGCCTTCGTGGTGCTCAAGCCCGGCTACGAGCCCAGCGAGACCACCCGCGACATGCTGATGGACTATTGCCGCAAGCACATCGCCAAGTACGCCATGCCCTATGACATCGAGTTCAGGGAGGACCTGCCCAAGACGCTGGTGGGCAAGGTGGCCTACCGCGTGCTGGAGGAGGAAATGGAGAACAGCGCGCCCGTCGCGGCTGCTGCGGCGCACGCCTGACAAACGGAATAGCCCTGTAGGGGCGGCGCTCGCCGCCCCTACAATCATGATGAAGAAGACGATCCGCGGCGCCTGCCGCGGGCTTGGACCCATGAAGGAGGAATGATCATGGAGCTGTTTGACGCCATCGAAGCGCGCGCCAGCTATCGCGGCGCGTACAAGAGCGACCCCGTTCCCCGCGAACACCTGGAGGCCATCATGGCCGCGGGCTGCGCCGCCCCCTCCGGCTGCAACAAGCAAACGACCTCCTTCATTGCCGTGGACGATCCGGCGCTGCTCTCCGATTTGAAGGACATCGTGATGCCCCGCGTCGGCGACACCGCCCCGGCGTGGATTCTGGTGCTGACCCGGCCCATCGTCGCCTACCGCGACCGGTGCTTCAACGTGCAGGACTACAGCGCCGCCATACAGAACATGCTGCTGGCCATCGTGGCGCTGGGCTACCAGAGCTGCTGGTACGAGGGTCACGTGACCGACGAGGACGACCTGGGCGGCCAGCTGGCCAAGCGCCTGGGCGTGCCGGAGGAATACAGGCTGGTGTGCGTGTTGCCCATTGGCGTGGCCGCCGAGCCGGTGAAGCGGGTGCGGAAGAAAGCGCCGGAGCAGCGCGTCAGCTATAATGGATTTGAGGAGAAAGTGAACAGTGAGCAGGAATAGCCTGGAACTGTGACTGTCGAAAGGACGATGGCAATGGATAATATGA
>JBGUQG010000090.1:0-11703 GCA_045130815.1 Christensenellales bacterium | reverse complement strand
GCTTTTGTACAGATGTTATCCATGATGGACACCTGAATATCATTGAAGAGGCACATAAGAAAGGTAAGGTTATTGTCGGATGCCTTTCGGACGAAACGCTGATTCGATATAACAAATTTCCTACCATCAGCCAGGATGAGAGGATCAAGCTCTATCGGTCAATTGATGGCGTGGAAGAAGTTGTTATTCAGAACGATATGTTGTATGATGACGTGGTTGCTCTTATCAAGCCTGACTATGTTATTCATGGTGATAACTGGCTGGAAGGCCCTGAAAAGGCAATCCGTGAGCATGTTGCCGAATTGGTTGGCGCTTATGGCGGCGAGCTGATTGACATCCCCTATACCTACAATGATCAGGTAAAGAAGATTGACATGCAGCTTCGTGAAAAGCTGGCGATGCCGGAGTACAGAAGGAAGAGGCTGCGTCAATTGATTGCAATGACTCCCATAGTAAAGGTAATGGAAGCTCACAGCGGATTGACTGGTTTGATCGTTGAGAAGACAGTTGTTGAACATGAAGGCAAACTTGACCAATTCGATGCGATGTGGGTGAGTTCCCTTTGTGACAGCACAGCAAAGGGAAAGCCAGATATTGAATTGGTGGACATGACCAGTCGCTTCCGCACAATTGATGACATCATGGAAGTCACGACCAAACCGATTATTTTCGATGGGGACACCGGCGGTCTTACCGAGCACTTTGTATACACTGTAAGAAGTCTGGAGCGCATGGGCGTAAGCGCTGTTATTATCGAGGATAAAAAAGGGCTGAAAAAGAACAGCCTCTTTGGAACAGAAGTTGAACAGACGCAAGCAACGATTGAAGAAATGAGCTCGAAAATCGCGGCTGGCAAAAAGGCGCAGCTGACAGATGATTTCATGATAATAGCGCGTATAGAATCCTTGATCCTTGAAAAGGGCATGGAGGACGCTCTTGAAAGAGCACATGCGTTTGTTAGGGCAGGCGCGGATGGAATCATGATTCACAGTCGCAAAGAGGACCCTGCAGAAATCATAGAGTTCTGCGACAGGTTTAGGGAAGAAAACAGAACGACACCCATTGTTGTGGTACCGAGCAGCTTTAACACGATAACGGAGGCTGAATTGGCGAAACACGGTGTGAACATCGTAATCTATGCCAACCAGCTTACGAGGTCCGCGTTCCCGGCGATGCAGCAGACAGCTGAAGACATTTTGAAGTATCACAGAGCGAAGGAAGTGGACGACAGACTGATGCCGATCAAGCAGATTATCACGCTGATTGACGAACTGTAGGGGGTTACAAGGTGAAGGTTCAAAGACTTGTTGATATTATCGGGTCGGATTTTTATACAGGAGTACCAGACAGTCAGCTCAAGTCGCTCTGCAATTATCTGATGGCTACCTATGGCATCGACCCGCACCATCATATCATCGCGGCCAACGAGGGCAATTGTGCCGCATTGGCGGCGGGATACCATCTGGCGACTGGCAAGGTGCCGGTCGTGTACATGCAGAACAGCGGCGAGGGCAACATCATCAACCCGGTGGCGAGCCTGCTGAACGATAAGGTTTATGCCATCCCTGTGATTTTCATTGTTGGTTGGCGAGGTGAGCCTGGTGTCCATGATGAACCGCAGCATGTTTATCAGGGTGAGGTGACGGTGAAGCTGCTGGAAGACATGGGCATTGAAAGCTTTATCATTGGCAAGGAAACAACGGATGAAGAGGTCGAAGCGGCGATGCAGGGATTTAGATCTGTGCTTGCATCCGGTAAGGATGTGGCCTTTGTGATCCGCAAAGGTGCTTTGACCGATGCACCAAAGGTAGAGTACAAGAATGATAACCACATGGTGCGTGAAGAGATCATACAGCACATTGTAAAGGCCAGTGGAGAGGATCCGATCGTATCTACCACCGGCAAGGCGAGCCGAGAGCTGTTCGAGATCCGGGCTGCCAATGGACAGAGTCACAAATATGACTTCCTGACCGTGGGCTCTATGGGACATAGCAGCTCCATTGCACTTGGAGTAGCGCTAAACAAGCCGGATCGTCGAATTTGGTGTGTAGACGGTGACGGTGCTGTTTTGATGCACATGGGCGCCATGGCTGTGATCGGCTCTAATAAGCCCAAGAACCTGATTCATGTGGTGATCAACAATGGTGCTCATGAAACTGTGGGTGGTATGCCGACGGTAGCGCAGAACATTGATTTGGTGGCGGTCGCAAAAGCCTGCGGTTATCCCAATGCTGTGAGCGTTGACAGCTTTGAAAAGCTGGATCACGAATTGGAGGCAGCCAAAGGCAGGTGTGAACTGAGCTTGATCGAGGTGAAGTGCTCAATTGGGGCGAGGGATGACTTGGGTCGCCCAACTACCACTGCTTTGGAGAACAAACAGAACTTTATGAGGTTTGTCAAGGAACTGATATAGTGAAATTGTCTCTTAAGGAGAACTCATATGACCATCATCATCACCGGCGGAGCCGGCTTTATCGGCTCCAATTTCATTTTCCATTATTTGAAGTCACATCCCGAGGATCGGGTGATTTGCCTGGACAAGCTGACTTACGCGGGGAATTTGTCCACCCTCAAGCCGGTCATGGACAATCCGAACTTTCGGTTCGTGAAGCTCGACATCTGCGACCGGGAGGGCGTATACGGGCTGTTTGAGGAGGAAAAGCCGGACATCGTGGTGAACTTCGCGGCGGAGTCGCATGTGGACCGGTCGATCGAAAACCCCTCGATCTTCCTGGAGACGAACATCATCGGCACGTCGGTGCTGATGGACGCCTGCCGGAAGTACGGGATCACCCGGTATCACCAGGTGTCCACGGACGAGGTATATGGGGATCTGCCGCTGGACCGGCCGGACCTGTTCTTCACGGAGACCACGCCGATACATACCTCCAGCCCCTACAGTAGCAGCAAGGCCGGGGCGGATCTGCTGGTGCTGGCGTATCATCGGACCTTCGGGCTGCCGGTGACGATCTCGCGGTGCTCAAACAACTATGGGCCGTATCACTTTCCGGAGAAGCTGATCCCGCTGATGATCATCAACGCGCTGCACGACAAGCCGCTGCCGGTGTACGGCGAGGGGCTGAACGTGCGCGACTGGCTGTACGTGGAGGACCACTGCCGCGCCATCGACCTGATCATCCACCAGGGGCGCGTGGGCGAGGTGTACAACGTCGGCGGGCACAACGAGATGAAGAACATCGACATCGTGAAGCTGATCTGCAGGGAGCTGGGCAAGCCCGAGAGCCTGATCACCCACGTGACGGACCGGAAGGGCCACGACATGCGATATGCCATCGATCCCACCAAGATCCACGACGAGCTGGGATGGCTGCCGGAGACGCGGTTTGCCGACGGCATCAAGAAGACCATCCGCTGGTACCTGGACAACGAGGCCTGGTGGGCGCCCATCATCAGCGGCGAGTACCAGAATTACTATGAGCAGATGTACGGGAACAGGTGAGCGGCGATGAAGGTATTTGTGACCGGCGTCAACGGCCAGCTGGGCCATGACGTGATGAACGAACTGAATAAGCGGGGGCATGAAGGCGTCGGCTCGGATGTGGCCGACGCCTATTCCGGCGTCGCGGACGGTTCCGCGGTGATGGGGATGCCCTATGTGAAGCTGGACATCACCGACGGGGAGGCCGTGCGGCGGGTGATAGCCGATGTTCGCCCGGACGCCATCGTGCACTGCGCGGCGTGGACGGCGGTGGACATGGCCGAGGACGACGACAAGGCGGCGCTGGTGCGGGCCGTGAACGCGGGCGGCACGAAAAACATCGCCGATGCGGCGAAGGAAGTCGGGGCCAAGCTGCTTTACCTTTCCACGGACTACGTGTTCGACGGGCAGGGGACGCGGCCCTGGCAGCCGGACGACAAGTGCTACGCGCCGTTGAACGTGTACGGCCAGACCAAGCTGGAGGGTGAGCTGGCGGTGGCGGAGGCGCTGGAGAAGTACTTCATCGTGCGCATCGCCTGGGTGTTCGGCCTGAATGGCAAGAACTTCATCAAGACGATGATCAACGTGGGCAAGACCCACGATGAGGTGCGGGTCGTGAATGACCAAATCGGCACGCCGACCTACACGCTGGACCTGGCGCGCCTGCTGGTGGACATGATCGAGACGGAGAAGTACGGCTATTACCACGCCACGAACGAGGGCGGGTACATCTCCTGGTACGACTTCTGCGTGGAGTTCTATAAGCAATACGGCCTGGAGACGAAGGTTATCCCGGTGACCACCGCGGAGTACGGGCTGAGCAAGGCCGCACGGCCGTTCAACAGCCGGCTGGACAAGTCAAAGCTGATTGAGAACGGCTTTGAACCGCTGCCGGTTTGGCAGGACGCGGTGGCGCGTTATCTGAAGGAGGCAAAGCTGTAATGGGACAGATTACGGTCGAGAAGAATCTCGACGGCATCGAGGGCCTGTGCGTCATCACCCCGGCAGTCCATGGAGACAGCCGGGGGTACTTTATGGAGACCTACAGCGCCCGGGACATGAAGGAAGCGGGGCTGGATATCGAATTCGTGCAGGACAACCAGAGCATGTCCACAAAGGGCGTGCTGCGGGGGCTGCACTTCCAGAAGCAGTATCCCCAGACCAAGCTGGTACGGGTGATCCGCGGCGCGGTGTACGACGTGGCGGTGGACCTGCGGGGCGGGTCGGCGACCTATGGGCATTGGCACGGCGAACTGCTGACGGCGGAGAACAAGAGGCAGTTCCTGATCCCGAAGGGGTTTGCCCACGGGTTTCTGGTGCTGTCGGACGAGGCGGAGTTCTGCTACAAGTGCGACGACTTCTATCATCCGGGTGACGAGGGCGGCATGGCCTGGAACGACCCGGAGATCGGCATACAGTGGCCGAAGCTGACCGGCGAGTACCGGGGCAGCGCGAGCGCCGAGGGCTATGCCGTGGACGGCGCGCCGCTGAAGCTGTCGGACAAGGATCAGAAGTGGCTGGGTATCCGGGATACGTTCAAGTTTTGAGGAGGTACGGCAGATGAAGGGGATCGTACTGGCGGGCGGCAGCGGCACGCGGCTGTATCCGCTGACGAAGGTGACGAGCAAGCAGCTGTTGCCGATCTATGACAAGCCGATGATCTACTACCCGCTGTCCACGCTGATGCTGGCAGGGATCCGGGAGATACTGATCATCTCCACGCCGGAGGACACGCCGCGGTTCGAGACGCTGCTGGGCGACGGCAGCCAGTTCGGGATATCGCTGTCCTACAAGGTGCAGCCGAGCCCGGACGGGCTGGCCCAGGCGTTCATACTGGGCGAGGAATTCCTGGCGGGCGGTCCCGGCGCGATGGTGCTGGGGGACAACATCTTCTATGGCAACGGCTTCAGAACGATGCTGAAGGCGGCGGTGAAGAACGCCGAGGAGAACGGTCGGGCGACGGTTTTCGGCTACTATGTGCCGGATCCGGAGCGCTTCGGCGTGGTGGAGTTCGACGAAGACGGCAAGGTTCTGAGCATCGAGGAGAAGCCGAAGCAGCCCAAGAGCAGCTACGCCGTGACCGGGCTGTACATCTATCCGGCGGGGGTCGCGGGACAGGCGAGACAGGTGAAGCCCTCCGCGCGCGGGGAGCTTGAGATCACCACGCTGAACGAGATGTACCTGAAGTCCGGACTGCTGGACGTGCAGCTGCTGGGCCGCGGCTTCGCCTGGCTGGACACCGGCACGATGGCCAGCCTGCTGCAGGCCGCGGAGTTCGTGGAGATGATCCAGGGCCGGCAGGGGATCACCATCTCCGCGCCGGAGGAGATCGCGTTCATCAACGGCTTCATCGGCAGGGACAAGCTGATGGAAAGCGCCAAGGCTTACGGCAAGAGCCCCTACGGCGAGCATCTGAAGGCCGTGGCAGAGGGAAGAGTGAGGTATTGATCTACGTGATCATTGACATGAAGTTCCGCTATTGGCAAGGATTGATTGGTGACGGTTCTTCTGCATCCGTTCCGGTGCATACCATGCACCCAATACCGCAGAAATCACCCTTTGACAGCATTGAATGATACTCATGATTCAGGAATGACCAGTGACGTTTACACAGCCGAATACCCCCGGAGGCCGCGCTCATTGCAGCGCGGCCTCCGGCGTTATGGGGGTATCGATTGATCAGAGGCCGTATTCGGCGTAGAGCTGCTTGCGGTAGTCGGGCTCGCTGACGGCGCGGGTGATGTCGCCGGTGCGGTTGACAGGCTCGCGGACGGCGTGAAGAAGCAGAAGGCTATGGTGGTTTTGGATTCTCTGGCCGGTTGAGCAATACCGGACAAACAGATCTATAATCATATGTCTTGTGCATGAATTTGTGCATTTCCACCGTTCGGGTTCGGCGGAGACCCTGCGGAGCCCAATGGATACGGGGTTTTGCGACTTCTCACCCGTAAATTCTTTTTAACACGATGTGGTTTGTACTCTGCCGCGAATATGTTATAATACCCCTGTCGGCATCCGCAAGGAGCCGAACACGGTTTCCCCGGTGGCCCATTTCGTAGGGTATCTTTGATGAACTCGAACGGAGGAATGAACAATGAAGAAGCTGAATACCCGTACCTTTGTGCTGATCCCCATGCTGGTCGCCGTGCTGGTGATCCTCGGCTACGTCAACATCCCGCAGCCCGCCGGGCTGTCCATCACCTTCAACATGATCCCCGTGGCGATCGCCGCGATGGCCATCGGGCCCGTGGGCGGCGCGATCGTGGGCGGGGCCTTCGGCCTGATCAGCTTTCTGCAGTGCTTCGGCATCTGCGGCTACAGCGGCATGGGCGCGGTGCTGGCGGGCGTGAACCCGTTCCTGGCCTTCGTGCAGCGCTTCTTCCCGCGCCTGATCGACGGCCTGCTGCTGGGCTTTATCTTCCGGCTGCTGCGGGGCAGGCATAAGCTGAACATCTCCTTCAGCTGCGCAGCCACGGGCTTCATGGCCGCGTTTTTGAACACGCTGCTGTTCATGACCAGCCTGGTGTGGCTGTTCGGCGGCACGGAATACATGCAGAACTCCATGGCCGGGCGGGGCATGCTGACCTACATCGTGGCGGCGGTGGGCGTCAACGGCCTTGTGGAGATGGCCGTTTCCACCGTGCTCTCCGGCGCGATTGGCTTCGCGCTGTACAAGGCCGGCTTCATCCGTGATCCCGAATGATCGGAGGACGATGATATGATACTCACGCTGGACATCGGCAACACCAACATGAAAACCGCCCTGTTCGACGGCGCGGAAATGAAGCAGTATTGGCGGCTTTCCACCAACCGCAACCGCACCTCGGATGAGTTCGGCATGTCGATGATGGACCTGCTGGCCCATCACGGCATCGACCGGAGGGAGGTCAAGGGCATCATGATGTCCTCGGTGGTGCCGCAGATCAACTTTACCATCGAGCACATGTGCCGCAACTATTTCGGCATGGAGCCGATGAAGATCGAGCCCGGCGTGAAGACCGGCATCAACATCAAGTATGAAAACCCCCGGGAGCTGGGCAGCGACCGCATCGCCAACGCCGTGGCCGCCTACGAGCTGTACGGCGGGCCCTGCATCACCATAGACTTCGGCACCGCCACCTCCTTCGGGGCGATCTCGTCCAGGGGCGAGTTCCTGGGCGGCGCGATCTGCCCCGGGCTGAAGCTGGCCGCCGACGCGCTGACGGAGAACACCGCCAAGCTGCCCCGGTTCGAGCTGGTGAAGCCCGACAGCGTGATCGGGCGCAACACCGTCACCAACATGCAGGCGGGCATCGTCTACGGCTACATCGGCCAGATCAAGTATCTGGTGAACCGCATGAAGCAGGAGATGGGCGTGCCGGACATCAAGGTGATCGCCACCGGCGGCCTGGCCGTGCTGGTGGCCGGCGAATCCAGCGTGATTGACGTGATGGACGGCCTGCTGACGCTGAAGGGCCTTAGGCTGATCTACGAGAAGAACGTGCAGTAATCCGAGCATGTACGAAAGCGGGGTGGGGGGCGTGTCCAAGTTCGAGGGTACCGTGGAGGACATCGTGTTCCGCAACGACCAGAACGGCTGGACCGTGGCCTCCGTCAAGCTGGACGGGGACAGGAACCGCATCAGCGCGGTGGGCGTCATGCCCTTTCTGTCCGCCGGTGAGCACGCCATATTCGACGGCGAGCTCACCGAGCACAGGGACTATGGCAAGCAGATCCGGGTGGCCTCCCACGAGGGCACCCGCCCCGAAACCCCCTCCGGAGTGGTGCGGTTTTTGGCATCCGGGCTGATCAAGGGCGTGGGCCCGGCCACGGCCAAGCTGATCGTGCAGACCTTCGGCGCCCGGGCGCTGGACGTGCTGGAGAGCGAGCCGGATCGCCTTTTGGAGGTGGAGGGCATCGGGCCCAAGCGGGCGGCGATGATCGCCGAATCCTTCGCGGCGCAGAACGGCATGCGCAATACGCTGATCTTTTTGCAGGAGTACGGCCTGTCGCCGTCGCTGTCCATGAAGATCTACCGCGCCTACGGCGATACCACCGAGCAGGTGCTTCGCGCCAACCCCTATCGCCTGGTGGACGAGATCGGCGGCGTGGGCTTCCGCACCGCGGATGAGATCGCCATGAGCCTGGGCTTCGGGCGGGATTCCCAGTTCCGGCTGCGCAGCGGCGTGAAGTACGTGCTGTCCGAGGCGGCGGGCGGCGCGGGCCACATGTACCTGCCCGCGGGCCTGCTGGTGGAGCGCGCCGCCGGGATACTGGCCGCCGACGCCGGGGTGGTGGAGAACGTGATCCGGGGCCTGATACTGGACGGCGGCCTGATCGCCGAGCGGGTAGGGGAGGACGACGCCGTGTACCTGCCCGCACTGCACCTGGCCGAGAGCGAGACGGCGCGGCTTCTGCGCGCTCAGGTCAAAAGCGTGCGCCGGAGTCGGTTCAGCGAGGATGAGGCGCTTCAAAGGATCGCGGAGCAGGAATCGAAGCTGGGCGTGTCGCTGTGCGCCGAGCAGCGCCAGGCCGCGCTGGCCGCGCTGACGGAGGGCGTCTGCGTGATCACCGGCGGCCCCGGCACCGGCAAGACCACCAGCATCAACGTGATCATCCGGCTGCTGCGCCCCTTCGGCCGGGTGGAGCTGTGCGCGCCCACGGGTCGCGCCGCCAAGCGCATGAGCGAGGCCACCGGCTGTTCCGCCCGCACGATCCATCGGCTGCTGGAGTACACCGGCGAGGGCATGGGCTTCGGGCGGGATGCCGACAACCCGGTGGACGCCGACGTGGTGATCGTGGACGAGATGTCTATGGTGGACATCTTCCTGATGAAATCGCTGCTGGCCGCGCTGCGCCCCGGTACCCGGCTGGTGCTGGTGGGTGATGTGGATCAGCTGCCCAGCGTGGGCGCGGGCAACGTACTGCGGGATATGATCGAGGCGGACGTGCTGCGGGTGGTGAGGCTGACGGAGATCTTCCGCCAGGCGGGCCAGAGCCAGATCGTGCTGAACGCCCACCGCATCAACCGGGGCGAATACCCGGAGATCCGCAACCGGGCCACCGACTTCTTCCTGGAGCGCCGCCAGGCCCCCGGCGAGGCGGCGAATTCCGTGGTGGCGCTGGTGCAGACCCGGCTGCCGGCCTACATGGGGCTGGACAGCCTGCGGGATATCCAGGTGATGGCTCCGATGAAGCGGGGCGACGTGGGCGTGTTCGCGCTGAACACCCTGCTGCAGCAGGCTCTGAATCCGCCGGAAAAGGGCGCGCCGGAGCTGAACCACGGCGGCGTGATCTTCCGCCGGGGCGACAAGGTGATGCAGGTGCGCAACAACTATGACCTGGAATGGACCCGGGGCGACGAGGACGGCCAGGGCGTGTTCAACGGCGACATCGGCTACATACTGGCCGTGGACCGGCGGGGCCGCGCCCTCACCGTGGAATACGACGACGGGCGGGTGGCGGAGTACGACGAATCGCTGCTGGACGACCTGGAGCTGGCCTACTGCATGTCCGTGCACAAGAGCCAGGGCAGCGAGTTCGACGCCGTGGTGATGCCGCTGATCAGCGGCCCGCCCATGCTGATGACCCGCAACCTGCTGTACACCGCCGTCACCCGGGCCAAGCGCCTGGTGGTGCTGGTAGGCCGGGAGAGCTGCGTGCGGGCCATGGTGGACAACAACCGCATCACCCGCCGCTACAGCGCGCTGGAGAAGCGCCTGAGGGGAGAACTGTGATGAAGCGCGCGGTGGAAGGGCTCATGGACCTGATCTATCCCAGGCGGGCGGAGTGCATGGGCTGCGGCGCCCGCGCGGGCTTTGAGCGGGACTGGCTGTGCGAGGACTGTCGACGTGCGCTGGCCAGCCGCTGGATCGGCGCGGATCAGCCGCCCAGGGGCGGCGCGATCGCCGGGGCGGCCTACGGCTACAGCTACGGCGGGCCCGCCGCGGGCATGGTGCGCAACCTGAAGTACCGGGGCGTCCGGCTGCTGGCCGACCCCATGGGCCGGGTCATGGCCAGCGCCTTTGAGGCGCTGCGCCCCGTGGAAATCGACGGTGTGGTGCCGGTGCCGATGCACCCGAAGCGCCGGCGCGAAAGGGGCTACAACCACGCCGAGCTGCTGGCCCGGCAGGTGGCCGCGCGGCTGGAAGCGCCCCTGCTGGACGCGCTGGCGCGCACCCGGGACACCCGCCAGCAGGCGCGGCTTTCCGACGCGGAGCGCATGCGCAACCTGGAGAACGCCTTCGCCCTCACCCGCGAGGTGAAGGGCCTGTCCCTTCTGCTGGTGGACGACGTCTGCACCACCGGCTCGACGGCCAACGCCTGCGCCAGGACGCTGCTGGAGGGCGGCGCGCGGGCGGTGTGGCTGCTGTGCTACGCCGAGGCCCGGAACGAAACCTGATTGTGGAGGATGGAGCATGGAACGGATCACCAGCGCGAAGAACCCCCTCATCCGCTCAATGAAGTCCCTGCGGGAGCGCAAGGGCCGCCAGGAGCAGGGCCGCTTCCTGGTGGAGGGAGAGGTCATGCTGCGCGAGGCCGTGAAGTGCGGCTTGGCGATCCGCGACCTGCTGGCGGCGGAGGACCGCGCCGGTGACGCCGCGCCCTTCATCGCCGCCGGGGCCAGGGCCTATGCCGTGCCGGAGGAGCTGCTTCAGGCCGTGTGCGACACGAAGACGCCCCAGGGCATCTGCGCTTCCTTCGACCTGCCCGCGCCGCTGCCCCTTGAAAGCGCGCCGAAGCGCATCGTGGCGCTGGACGGCACCCAGGATCCGGGCAACGTGGGCACCATCTGGCGCACCGCCGACGCCGCGGGCTTCGAAGGGCTGCTGTTGGGCGCGGGCTGCGCCGACCCGCTGTCGCCCAAGGTGCAGCGCGCCGCCATGGGCTCCGGCTTCCGGCTGCCCTTCATGGCCGCGGACGACCTGCCCGCCGCGCTGAACGCGCTGAAGGATAAGGGCTGGTCCGTGATCGCCAGCGACCTTCGCGGCGCGGACTTCTACCGCCGCTCCGATCCCGGCGAAAGGTTCGTGCTGGTCATCGGCAACGAGGCCCGGGGCATCTCCGACGCCACCCGCGAGGCCGCCACGATGCTGCTGAAGCTGCCCATGCGCGGCGGCGCGGAATCCCTGAACGCCGCCGTGGCCGCGGGGATCATGATGTATGAGTTGATGAGGGAATAGGGAACAGGGAACAGAGAACAGGGACACCGAACGCCCGGAAAACTCTCCAGTGGAGAGTTTTCAGTGGTTCGAGCGCCCGGAAAACAGCACAGTGTGCTGTTT
>JBGUQG010000089.1:0-7059 GCA_045130815.1 Christensenellales bacterium | reverse complement strand
ACACCAGCTTGCAGCCGATGGGCGTCTTCTGCTCCACGGTATCGGGCAGCAGATAATCCGTCACGCCCAGCGACGCCAGCACGCTTGCGATATTGGCGTCATGGCCGCAGAGGAAGGTGAACCTCCGCCCTTCGGTATTGAGCTCGTCCAGTATCTCCTGAAGCAGCGGATGGGCCACGTTCACCGACACCAGCGGCGCGGTAAACAGCATGGCGCTGTAGGTATCCACGATGCCGTGGATCTGCCGCCACTGATCCTCCGTCAGCGCGTGGCCGAAGGCGGCTTTTTTGGCATTCGGCTGCTCATAGTACTGCAAGACCAGCGCGTCCGCCACCGAGGTGGCGGTCTTGATGGGGCCCGTCATGGAGGGCTCCTTGCCCGCCTCCAGGCTCAGGGTGGTCCCGTCTCCGAGCAGATCGCCGTAGGTCCCCGCCCGATAGGCCTCGCTCTGATCCATATCCGTGACCTCCATCAGCAGCCCGATCGCGTCCAGCAGGCCCGCATGGATGCCTTCGAGCCCCGCGACGCCGCCCATTTCGGCCACCTGCCGGGTCACGTCCGCGGCGTAGGCGTCGGTGACAAAATGCAGCGCGGGCTCGAAGACGGGATCCATGGTGTCGTACGCGCCGTGGCTCTCGACGGGGATCTGGGCCACGGGCAGCAGGCCCGCGGAGAAATAGCGGGCGGTGGCCAGCGTGCGCTGCTTGCTGTTGGCGTAGAAGCGCACCTCGCCATCCCCGGGCCGGTAATTCTCCGGGAACAGGCCCTTGTCCTCCAGCCACAGCCGGAAGTACTGGCCCATCAGCGTCTCCAACATCGCGCCGCGCAGGGACAGCTCGCTGGGGTTGCTGGTCCATTCAAACCAATCGTGGGGCGTGATGTCGCCCAGCAGCGACCCGCTGCCCGACAGGGGCGAGCGGATGTTGTGGCGGCTCAGCACCACCACCTGCTCCAGGCGGTAGTCGTCCTCCGCGCTTGACTTGCGCACGCCCTTGGGATACAGCGTCTCGAACTCGTCCCTTTCGCTGATCGTCCGGAAGCCTCTGGATTCACAGCTCTTCTTGAATTTCGCCGCGGTCTTGAGGTTGCCGTAGTCCCGCTCGGTATCGTCGCACAGCAGCATGTAGGCCCTGCCGCCGTACTTTTCGTTGGAAAGGGTGTAAGTGGCCATCGAAAAATCGCCGGTGGAGTTTCCGAAGGCCAGCACGGGCACCCTGCCGACCTCCTGCTGGATCATGATGGCCTTGTTGCTTCTCGTATTCTTCTGGAACAGCACGTCCCCGATCACCAGCTCGTCCTCCGGGGTCAAATCGTAGGCCTTGCTGTTCCCCTCAGTATCGCCGGAGGCCACGTATGTGAAGTCTGAGCCGATCACGTGGTCATAGGGGACGTACTGATCCAACACGCCTTCGGTCATCACCCGCACGGCGTCGCGATAGGTGGCGCTGACGATGTATACGGACCAGTCGTTCTCGCGCAGGTACTTCACCAGCGACACCATCGGCTGGAAGTAGGCCTCGCCATAGGTCATGCCCGAAAAGCCGTAGACATCCTTGGCCTTGAACCTGCGAACGACCCGGGCATACTCTTCGGCGGTCAGGCCCGCGTACAGCTTCGGCCCCAGCTCGCGCTCCTTGGCGCTGAAATTCTCAAGGGGCACGCCCCTGAGCACCTTGTCCTCCCAGGCCCGGGCAAAGGCTTTGAGCTCCTCCGGGGCCTCATAGCCATCATCGTACAGGGCCCGGTTGATGTACAGCCAGTCGTTGAAATAGGTGGGAAAGCGCTCGCCGATCAGCGTGCCGTCCATGTCGAACACGGCCACCCGGTCCTCCACGGGGATAAAGCCCGGGTCGGCCTCGTCCCCCGCCGCGGCGACGAAATCGACGATGGACGCCATCGCCGGGGAATCCGGGGCCCAGTTTTCGATCGTCACGCGCTCCGCCAGCGCGGGCAGCGCCAGCAGCGCCAACATCAGGGTCAGGAAAACGATGCGTCTTTTCACAATGATGTCCTCCTGGAATGTATTCCGTGCGCCGGGCGGCGCTTCCTCGTCTTCTGTCATCATTATACAGGAACAGGCAGCGGATGTCCACCGTCGTTGTCACATTTCTGTGGCATTTGAGGGAACCGGGTCGTGAGCCTCCTTCCGCCGCCGGGCTCCGTAACAACCATTTCCCTTGACCCTGCGGCGCGCAGATGATACAATCAGTATGGAGTTTTTTTCGATTCCGGTTTGAATGACGACAGACGCGCGCGAGCGCGGGAATACTGACATGGCATACAACAGCTCAAGAAAAAAGAAAAAACAGCGGCGGCGGGACCTCTTTGTGATGGCGCTGCTCGGCTTGGCGCTGCTGGCCGTAGGCGCGCTGGCCCAGCGGTTCGGCGGCGCGCTGCCCGCCGCCCCGGCGGCCGGCGTGCGCGTCAGCCGGGTGATGACCGGCAACCGCTCGGCCTGCTTCCCGGTCAACGGCCAGTATTTCGACTGGATCGAGCTGGAGAACCCCGGGAAGTATGCCGTCGACCTGACCGGCTGGCGGCTGGCGGACGACGCCGACCTGCGCGGGGCCTACGTGTTCTCCGGCGCGAGCATCGCACCGGGCGGCACGCTGGTGGCCTATTGCGCGCCCCGACCCGACAACGCCCCCGAGGACGCCGTGTTCACCGGCTTCAGGCTGTCCGGCGACGGCGAGCTGGTGGTGCTGGCGGACCCGCGGGAGCGGGTGGCGGAGGCGCTGGACGTGCCGGCGATGAAGCCCGATTGGGTGTATCTGCGAAACGAGAACGGCGAATGGACCCAGCAGCGGATGCCGGCGGAGGGCGGCGCTGCCGCGACCGTCAACATGAACGGCCTGCGCATCAACGAGGTCATGCCCTCGAACCACGAGACCCTGCCCGACGCCGACGGCGACTATCCCGACTGGCTGGAGCTCTACAACGGCGGCGATTCCCCCGTCAGCCTGTCGGGCTGCTCGCTGTCCGACGTGGAGGGCAAGCCCGGCCGCTGGCGCTTCCCCGACGTGACCCTCGGCAGCGGCGAATACCTGGTGGTGTTCGCCTCCGGCAAGAACCGGGCCGAGCCGGGCGGCGAGCTGCACACCAGCTTCCGCCTCTCCGCGGCGGACGGCGCGGTGCGGCTCTACGACCGGGAAAAGCGGGAGATCGCGCGACTGGCCTGCGACTGCGACGAAGCAGACGTGTCCGTCTGCGTCACGGACAGCGGCGAGGTCACCCGGCTCTGGGCCCCCACCCCCGGCTACGCCAACAGCGAGGACGGCATCCCCGCCCAGCTGCCCCGGCTGACCCAAAACGCCTACGGCCTCTACATCAACGAGCTGATGAGCGTGCCCGGCGGCGACGACTGGGCGGAGCTCATCAACGCCGGTCAGGCGGATTTGGACCTGTCGGGCATGGGCCTTTCCGACAACCCGGCCCGGCCCCGCAAGTGGCAGTTCCCCGCCGGCGCGACGATCCCCGCCGGGGGCACGCTGCTGGTGTCGCTGGCGGGCGAAGGCGCGACGACCGGCGCGCCCTACAACGCCGGCTTCAGGCTGGCCGCCGGGGAGACGCTGTGCCTGTCCACCCCGGACGGCACGGTGATCGACCGGGTGAAGCTGTACGCCCAACCCCTGAACGCCAGCTGCGGCCGCGCCGAGGGCGAGGACCGCTACCGCTATTTCGCCGAGCCCACTCCGGGGCAAGCGAACGTGGGCCAGTCCTATGCCAACCAGACGAAGCCCGTGACCTTCTCCGAGCGCGGCGGCCTGCGCGGCGAGACCGGCCTGACCGTCGCCATGTACAGCGAGGACGGCGCGGTCATCCGCTACACCACCGACGGCTCCCGGCCCACCGAGGCCTCCAGCCGCTACACCGGCCCGCTGAGCCTGACCGGAACCACCGTGCTGCGCGCCGTCGCAACCCGGGAAGGCAGGCTGCCCTCCCGGCAGACGGCGGCCACCTACGTGCTGGGCGAATCGCACCCGGGCCTGTACACGGTGTGCGTCTCCGGCGACTACGAGGCGCTGATCGGCGAAAACGGCTGCCTGAACACCGGCTACAAGAAGGACGATTGCGACGTGTTCGCGGAAATTTACGACGCGGACGGCGAGCTTCTGGTCGGCCAGGCCTGCAACCTGATGGTCGTCGGCAACGCCAACCGTCTGAGCGATCCCCAGAAGGCCTTCCGCCTGAAGGCCCGGGCCGAGTACGGCGACAGCCGCTTCCGGGCGAAGCTGTTCTCCCAGCGCGACTACGCCGAATTCAAGGCCATCACCCTGCGCGCCTCCGGCCAGGACGACCGGGAGAGCCACATGAAGGATTCGGTGCTCACCGCGCTGGCGGCGGACACGGGCGTGATGTATCTGGAGAGCGAGGTCGCCGTGGTGTACGTCAACGGGCAGTACTGGGGCCTGTACAACCTGCGCGAGCGGGTGACGCCCGTGGGCATCGCCCAGTTCGAGGGCTGGGACGACCCGGAGAACATCGTGCTGCTCAACCCCGACACCGCCGAGCAGGGCCGGTCCGATTCCTACAAGGCCCTGATGAAGTGGCTGGCCGACGCGGACCTGACCGACCCGCAGGACATGGCCACGCTCAGGCAGTACGTGGACGTGGAGAACTACCTGGACTACGTGGCGCTGGAGATGTACCTGAGCAACCTGGACCTGTCCAACGTCCGCTACTACTGCAACCCCGCCCGCGGGGCCCGGTGGAAATGGATACTGTTCGATCTGGACCTGGCCTACCGCGTGGACCGCAACACCGCCCGCGACTGGCTGGCCCCCGGGGGCGTGGGGACCATCACCACCCAGGACAACACGCTGTTCGTGAAGCTGATGGAGGACGCCGATACCCGGGATCGCTTCCTGCGCCGCATGGGCGAGCTGCTGCGCACCACCTTCAGCGCCGAGAACGTCGTCTCGCGCATCGAGGCCCGCCGCGACCTGATCGCGCCGGAGATGGCCGCCACCTGCGCCCGCTGGGGCTGGAGCCTGTCCACCTGGCAAAAGTACGTGAACCGGATGCTCGACTTCGCCGAAAGCCGTCCGGGGAAGCTGGCGGAATACATCACCCTGTCCTTCGGCCTCACCGAAGCGCAGGCCGCGGAATACCTGGCGGGGGTGAAGTAGCGCATCTCCCTTGACCCCGCATAACAAAGATGCCTGGAAGGCCGCTGCCCGTCGGACAGCGGCCTTCCTTGATTTCTATCCCTGATATCCCATTCTCCCCCACGTCTCGTTCCCCGCGTCGTCCATGCGCACCACCCAGTCGCCCAGGAAGGTATCGTACTCCCCGGGGGCGATTTCCCGCTTTTCGCAATGGTCGGGATCGAAGGCGGGATGGTCCGGGTCCGCCGGATAGTAAAACGCCGCGCCGGTGCGCTCGAAGCCAAACATGCCCTCGGTGCTGCCGGTCAGCGCCAGCACCGTGCCGGTGGGCGAGACGCCGCTGAACCAGTAGTGCTCCTTCGACACCGTTTGCAGGTCGCCGCCGTCCAGGTCCATGGACACGGTGGCCTTTTTGTCCTCGTCCCAGCAGTACAGCCGCCCGTTCAGCACGATGCAGCCCAGGCCGCAGCCGCCGTCCTCGGGATCGTATGTCTCCGTCAGCCGCCGGGCGGGCAGCTGGCCGTCCGCACCGGGATGGGCTGCGTCCAGCGCCACGATGCCGCCGTCCGCCACGAACAGCTTGCCCCCGGCGTACACCATGTATCCGGAGCCCTCGCCGTTTTGGATGACCCGCTTGGCGCGGTACACCAGCCGGGGCTTGATTTCGTCCAGCCCTGTGACCCAGACGCCCTGCGTCGTGGCAAGGTACAATTGGTCGCCCACCGGCAGCGCGTCCATGATCCGGATCTCGTCCCCGTCCTCCGCCAGTCCGTCGCCGCCGTAATACAGCTTGTCCTCCTCCGAAAACGCCCGGCCCAGACCGCGCAAATTGCCGCCGTCCAAATCGCAGCGCCAGAAGCCGTTGTCGTTGTCGATCAGCAGCAGGCCGTCCCCCAGGTCGAACAGCGCCACGTTGCCGTGGTCGAAGTCGTCGATCAGCAGCGCGGCCTTCTCCGGCTGGCCCACGGGATAGGCAAACAGGCTGTAGTGGCTGAGGATGCCCCAGCCCCAGCTGTCGTCGATGCCCCGCAGCTCGTAGACCGCGTCCCCGGCCAGCAGCCGCCAGCCGGCGCCCGACAGCCACGCCCGGGTGGTGTCCATGCAGGAATTATAGGTCGCCGGGTCGTCGTGGGGCGTGGCATGGACGGGCAGCCCGAAGTCCGGAGCGAAGCGGAAGGACGGCGCGGGCAGCGACGGCTGCGGCGCGTCCCGCGTCACCCGGAACTCCAGCCAGGTGTACACGTTTCTGTCCTCCTGCGCCACCCAGGTCACGTCCGCCAACACCCGGTACAGGCCCTCCCGCAGCGCGCCGAGGCCCTCGACGGGCCACACCTGGCTCACCCGGTCGCAGAACCAGCCGGGGCTCCTGCGGTTCTCGTCGCCGTCCACCCGGCCCCACAGGGTCGAATCGCCCAGCGGGTACCACATGCCGTCGTGCAGCCACTGTATGGATATACGATTCCCATAACTGGCCACGCCGCCCCCGGGCCGGGTCAGCACCCAGGCGATGAAGGGCGTGCCCACCGGATAGGCGTCTGCGGTCAGCTCCATTACGGTGCCGTCGGGGTGGGTGGCTTTGGAGACGGGCACATAGTCCGGCTCCGACTGCGCCGGGTCCGCCGGCTCGCCGTGGTCCGTGCGCCACACCGGCGCCTCGTATGCGCTGAAGGCGATCTTCTGCCGCAGAGCGTAGACCTCGCCCTCGGTGAGCGCCGCCACGAACACGCCGTCGTCGCCGTCCATGTACCCGTTCAACGCGAAATGCTCGCCGCCGTAGAGGGCCAGGCGATCGAGTCCGGGGTCGTCCGGGTCGTCCGGGTCGCAGTAGTGCAGCCGCAGCACCAGCGTGTACAGGTCGCCGTCCCGGATCACGGTCTCGCCCTGGTCGGCCATGCCGTCGTCCCTCTGCCAGACGACCTCGCCTGAGGATTTGACCGGCGACAGCTCCAGC
>JBGUQG010000088.1:0-6635 GCA_045130815.1 Christensenellales bacterium | reverse complement strand
GGATGTGCAGGAGAATGGATCTGTCCCTATCGTTCATATATCAGCACCTCGTCCTTCCGAATTCGGGTCAGAAAATCAGCGTCCAGGCCTTCCGTCGTCACCAGATCCAGCGGCTTTTGCAGTCTTTCCTGTAAATCAGCGTAGAGCGCACCCATAGCGAACAGGTCGGTGATCTCACCACAATCGACACGCAGGTCAACGTCGCTGTCCTCCGTTGCGCTTCCCCGGGCATAGGAACCGAACAGCCTGAGCCGTTCCACCTTGTGCCGTGCGGCGATCGGCGCGGTGATGCGCCGGATCTCCTCTACCGAATAGACCACAATACCACCTCCCCTTGCCCCTATTGTATCGCAAACGCGGCGGGACGTCAATCGTCCTGCCGCGTTTGCGCGATTTTCAGCAGCCTTTCGGCGTGCGCCGTCTCCCCCGCCTCGATCAGCTCGCGGATGCGGGTGGAGGAGCACATCACATCGCCGTCCATCACCGGGGGCACGATCTCGGCCCGGTAGCCCAGCGGCCCCGCCATATCCCGGATCATTTGTGCGTCGCCCCGACCCCGGTCGCCAAAGGTATAGTTTTCCCCGGCTACGATGGCCCGGACGCGATAGTCCCTGACCAGGGCCCGCAGGAATGCCTCCGGCGGCGTCGCGCCGTATTCGGGGGTGAATGCCTGCACCAGGGCCCAGTCCGCGCCCAGGCGCTGGAATTTATCCAGGTTTTCGGAAAGCGACAGCAGCGGCCTGGGGGCCCTTTCCGGAAAGAGCACTGACAGGGGATGCCGGTCGAAGGTGCACACGACGCTATCCGCGTCCAATTCTCCCGCCAGCGCCACAGCCCGGCGGATCAGCGCCTGGTGACCGATGTGCACGCCGTCGAACATGCCCAGCGCCACCACGGCGGCGGGGGCGGTGAATTCGCCCGATTGATGAATGATCCTCATGCCTCGTCCTCCGGCCTGTAGAGCATCGCCCTGAATTTCACGCTGCCGTCCGGCTGCGGCGCGCCGATGCCGGCGAAGCTGTCGTTCAGATACACCCGCACGGCCTCGCAGGCCGGGGCGGGCGCGTCCAGCCACGCGGGACGCAGCGGGTTTCCGTTCAGCACCGCGTGGCGGCTCTTCTCCCCCACCCGCACGGCGGGCAGATGATGAAGCGGCGCGTCCAGCGGGATCAGCGCCTCCGCCAGGCGGCCCTCCGCGCTCAGCGCGTCGAGCTGCGCCGGGGTCAGCGCGTTTTCGATGGTAAAGATGCCCGCGGCCACCCGCTCCAGCGACAGCATGTGCGCGCCGCAGCCCAGGGCCTGGCCGATGTCGTGGCACAGCGTGCGGATGTACACGCCCTTGCCGCAGTCCACCCGCAGGCGATAGGTGTCCTCGCCGTCTTTTCCCAGGTATTCGATGCCGTCCACCCGGCATTTCCGGGGCTCCAGCGCCACCGTCTCCCCCTTGCGGGCCAGCTGGTACAGCCGCCGGCCATCCCGCTTCAGGGCGGAGTACATCGGCGGGATCTGCTCGATATCGCCGGTGAACCGGGGCAGTATCGCCCTCAGCTCCGCCTCGCCCACGTTCACGGGGTGCTCGGCCACCACCTGGCCGGTGGCGTCCTGGGTGTCGGTCTCCACGCCCAGACGGATGCAGGCCAAGTAGCGCTTTTGCTTGTCGATGATGTAGTCGAACAGCCGCGTCGCCGTCCCCACGCAAACCGGCAGCACGCCGGAGGCCTCAGGGTCCAGCGTGCCGCCATGTCCCACCGCCGTGCCCTTGGGCAAGCGCTTGCGCACGAATACCACCAGGTCGGAGGAGGTCCTCCCCGTGGGTTTGTTTAAATTGATGAATCCGTTCATTGCGATCCCCTTGAAAGCACCTCGCGCGCCAAGGCCAGCACCCTTTGAAGCGCTTCCTCCAGCGGCAGCTCCAGCGTGACGCCCGCGGCCAGATCGTGCCCGCCGCCGCCCAGCGGCGCGGCCACGTCCCGGGCCACGTTCACCGGGGCCTTGCTGCGCAGGGAGAACTTGGTGGCGCTCCCCCGCTGCTCGGCCAGCACGGCCAGGCGCACGCCCTCCATCTCCAGAAGATAGTTGACGATGCCCTCGTTGTCCTCGCGCAGGGCGTCGGCCTCACGCAGCATGTCCTCGGTCAGCCTGGCCCAGGCCAGCTCGCCGTCCGGCGAGCGCGTCAGCCCGGCCAGCACCAGGCCCAGCAGCCTCGTGCGGCCCACGCTTCGGGTGCGGTACAGCTTTTCGGTGATCGCGGCGATGTCGATGCCCGTCTCGGCGCAGCGCGCCGCGGCACGGAAGGTCTGGGGGCGGGTGTTGGCATAGCTGAACTGGCCGCAGTCGGTGGAGATGGCCACGAACAGGCACGCCCCCATCTCCCGGGTCAGCTTCACGCCCAGGGCGTCGATCAGCTCCACCACCAGCTCGCCCGCCGCTGCGGCGTCGCCGTCCAGCGCGTACAGCTGGCCGAAGCCGGGGTTGGTGTGGTGATGATCCAGCGCCGCCCGGTTTTCACAGCTCTCAAACAACCGAAGCCCCGCCTCGCCCAGCCGCGCGTCCTCGGACACATCCACCGCCAGGGCGGTCTTCGGCACAAAGGGCAGCGGCCCCTCCGGCAGCACGGCCCCGGTGGCCCCGGGCAGGTCGATGTAAATGCGGGGCACGCCGTCCGGCAGGCACACCACGGCCCGCTTGCCCAGCGCGCGCAGCGCGTGCCACACGGCCAAATTCGAGCCCACGGCGTCGCCGTCCGGTGAGATGTGACCCAGCAGCACGACGTCGTCCTGCCGCTTCAGCCATTCGGCCAGTGCCTCAATCGTCACTCTCCGGCTCATGGGGCATCTGCTCCTTCAGTAGCTTGTTGATGTGGGCCGCATATTCGATGTTGGTGTCCAGCTCGAACTGGATCTCCGGCACATAGCGCAGGTCCACCCGGCGGCCCAGCTCCCGGCGGATGAAGCCGGAGGCCTTCTTCAGCGCGGCCATCATGTCCTTGCGCAGCGCCTCCTCCAGGATGCTGACCCGGACCTTGCAGTAGCGCAGGTCCCGGGTGACCTCACAGCGCACGATGGACCAGGTGCCGCCGATGCGCGGATCGTTCAGCTCGTCGCGGATGATGGCGTCGATCGCCTTGTGCACCTCCTGGGAGATGCGGTCTATTCTGTCAAAAGACGGCATTTCATACCTCCATACCTGAAACACAGGTAGGGGCGCCGTACGGCGCCCCTATATTCGATAACACGGTTACCGTTCGATTTCCTCCATCACGAAGCACTCGATCACGTCGTTCTCCTTGATGTCGTTGTAATTCTCGATGCCGATGCCGCACTCGTAGCCGGTATTGACCTCCTTGGCGTCGTCCTTGAAGCGCTTCAGGGAGTCAATCTTGCCCTCGTGGATCACGATGTTGTCGCGCAGCAGGCGGATCTGGGCGTTGCGGGCGATCTTGCCGTCGGTGACGTAGGAGCCCGCGATGGTGCCCACGCCGGACACCTTGAAGGGCTGGCGCACGGTGGCGTGTCCCAGCAGGACCTCCCGGAATTTCGGGGCCAGCATGCCCTTCATGGCGGCGTCGATCTCCTCGATGGCCTGGTAGATCACGCGGTACAGCCGGATGTCGATCTTCTCGCGCTCGGCCATTTCCCTGGCGTTGTTGTCCGGGCGCACGTTGAAGCCGACGATGATGGCGTTGGCCGTGGAGGCCAGCAGCGTGTCGGATTCGTTGATCGCGCCCACCGCGCCGTGGATGCAGCGCACGCGCACCTCGTCGTTGGACAGCTTCTCCAGGCTCTGGCGCACAGCCTCCACGGAGCCCTGCACGTCGGCCTTGATGATCACGTTCAGATCCTTGATCTCGCCCGCGGAGATCTGGCTGAACAGGTCGTCCAGCGTGGTCTTCGTCTGGGTCTTGACCAGGGCGGCGCGCAGCTTGTCCTTGCGCTCCTCGGCCACCTGGCGGCTGAGCTTCTCGTCGTCCACCGCGGTGATCTGGTCGCCCGCGTCGGGCACGTCGTTGAAGCCGATGACCTCCACCGGCTCGGAGGGGCCGGCGCTCTTCACGCGCTCGCCGCGGTCGTTGGTCATGGCGCGCACGCGGCCATAGGCCGTGCCGGCGACGATGGCGTCGCCCACGTTCAGCGTGCCGTTCTTCACCAGCACCGTGGCCACCGGGCCGCGGCCCTTGTCCAGCTTGGCCTCGATGATGATGCCGCGGGCCTTGCGGTTCGGGTTGGCGCGATAGTCGTTCACGTCGGCGGTCAACAGTATGGTTTCCAGCAGGTCGTCCACGCCCTGGCCGGTGACGGCGGAAACGGGCACCATTTCGGTGCTGCCGCCCCACTCGGTGGTCACCAGGTCGTACTCGGTCAGCTGCTGCTTCACGTGCTCCGGGTTGGCGGCGGGCTTGTCCATCTTGTTGATGGCCACGATGATCTCGACGCCCGCGCTCTTGGCGTGGTTGATGGCCTCGATGGTCTGGGGCATCACGCCGTCGTCCGCGGCCACCACCAGCACGGCGATGTCCGTGGCCTGTGCGCCGCGCAGGCGCATGCTGGTGAAGGCCTCGTGGCCGGGGGTGTCCAGGAAGGTGATCTTCCGGCCGTCCAGCTCCACCGTATAGGCGCCGATGTGCTGGGTGATGCCGCCCGCCTCGCCCGCGGTGACGCGGGTCTTGCGGATGAAGTCCAGCAGCGAGGTCTTGCCGTGGTCGACGTGGCCCATGATGGTCACGACCGGCGGACGGGTGATCAGCTCGTCCTCGGCGTCCTCCACGTCCTCCTTCTCCAGGACGTCCTCGGCGGTCTCGGCCAGCTTCATCTCCAGCTCCACGCCGAACTCCTGGGCCACCAGGGTGGCGGTGTCGAAGTCCAGCTCGTTGTTGATGGTGGCGATGATGCCCAGCATCATCAGCTTCTTGATGATCTCGCCGGCGGGCTTGCCGATGCGCTCGGACAGGTCGCGCACGGTGATGGTCTCGGCGGTCATGTACGCCTTTTCGATCTTCACCATGGGGATGGCGGCCTTCTGCTGCACGGTCTTGCGCTTCTTGCGATTGCGCACGAACTCGTCGTCGTAGTTGTTCAGGTTGCTGGCGCCGCCGCGCTGCTTGGTCGCGGCGCGACCGGTGGCGCGGTTGCGCTCCGGGTCGTTCTGGCGCACGTACTGCTTCTTGTTCGGGTCATAGTTGGACACCCGCTCCTTTTCCACGGAGGGGGTCAGCTCCGGGCCCCTGCGTCCGCCGAAGCCGCCGCGGGGCGCGCTGCCGCCGAAGCCGGGGCGCGGACCGCCGCCCATGCCGCCGGAGGGACGCTGGCCGGGCGCGCCGGCGGGACGGCTGCCAAAGCCGGGGCGCGGGCCCTGTCCGGGCGCGCCTGCCGGGCGATTGCCGAAGCCGGGGCGCGGGCCCTGTCCGGGCGCGCCTGTCGGGCGGTTGCCGAAGCCGGGGCGCGGACCCTGTCCGGGTGCGCCGCCCTGCTGGGGCCTTCCGGGATAGGCGGGCCGCTGGCCGGGCGTGGCGGTATAGCCGTTCTGCTGGGGCCGGGGCGGGCGGCCGTCCTGCGGGGGCTGCTTGCCCTGGGGACGCGCGGCTGCCGCCGGCCTGGGCGCCGCGGCCGCGCCCGGGCGCACAGCGGAGGCCGGGGCCTCCTCGACGCGCGGACGGGCCTCCGCCGGGGCCGGGGCCTCGGGCTGCGTGGCGTGCACTTCGGGCGCCGGTTCATCCGGAATATCCGGCACCTGCTCGCTGGAATAGGCGGTCATGAACTGGGCGCTGGCCTCGTACTGCTTTCTCAGCTCTTCCTTGGCCTCGCGCTCCTGACGCTCCCGTTCCTCGCGGACGAAACCATCGGAAATCCTGCGAAGCGCATTCAGCATCTCCTGTGACTGCTTGCGCATGCGCGTCACGTTCTCCAGCATCCTGCCGGTGTTCGCGCTCAGCTCTTTGGTGACGTCCTGAACCCTGACTTTGGTCATTCCCTCAATGCACCCCCGTACACTCTCTTGATCCCCGGCTGAAGGCCAGCCGGGTAGGATATGCCGATCACTCGGCAGTGGATAACTCTATGATCCGCGCGGCCATGCGCGCGTCCGTGATTGCCGCGGCCATGCGTTCGGGCTTGCCGATGGCATCGCCCAGCGCGCGGGGCGCGGTGCGCACCAGCGGCACGCCGTGATTTTCACAGGCGCGCGACACCGCCTTCACGGCGTTTTCGGAGGCCGCGCCGTCCAGCACCGCGGCGAAGGCGGCGCCCCCGCGAACGGCCTGCACGCAGGCCTTTTCGCCGGTGATCAGCTTGCCCGCCCGGGCGCACAGGCCCAGCATGCCCAGGTATTTTTCCATGCTCTACGCCTCTTCCGGGCCGATCTGCTGCTCCAGCTGGGCGAATACCTCATCGTCGATGCCCGTCTCCAGCGCACGCTCCAGCGCACGGCTCTTCCGGGCCCTGCGCAGGCATTCCAGCCGCCCGCAGATGTACGCGCCGCGGCCCTGCGCCTTGCCGGTGCGGTCGATGCGGGCGTCGCCCTCCTGGGGCTTCACCACGCGCAGCAGCTGTGCCTTGGGCTTCATCTCGCGACAGCCCACGCACATGCGCATGGGGATCTTGCGCGGCTTGGCTGGCATCAGTATTCCTCCGCTTCGCCCT
>JBGUQG010000087.1:0-7770 GCA_045130815.1 Christensenellales bacterium | reverse complement strand
TATTCTATCACCTTGCCTGTCTTTGTCAATATGAAAATCAGTTTCAAATTGAGAATATTCTGTGAACGTTGCCGGGCGCTTGGCCGTCAAAACGCGGGTTATTGCTTCCTCCGGTTCAGCACTAACAGCACGCCGATCAGCAGCGCCGCGCATACTGCCAGGGCGATCCAGGGTGTCAGCGTGAAGCCGACGATCAGATAGCCGACGGCGCAGACCCCTGCCACCAGCGTGGCGTAGGGCAGCTGGGTCTCCACATGGCGGATGTGCTCGCAGGCCGCGCCGGTGGAGGCCAGTATCGTGGTGTCGGAGATGGGGGAGCAGTGGTCGCCGTACACCGAGCCGGCCAGCGTCGCGCCAAGGGTGGGGATCAGCAGCGCGCCCGCGCCGTCCGCGGCGCAGATCATCGTGACAATGGGGATCAGCATCCCGAAGGTGCCCCAGGAGGTGCCCATGGAAAAGCTCATCAGCGCCGCCACCACGAAGATCAAAAAGGGCAGAAAGCCCAGCGGCAGATGCGCCTGGGTCACAAAGCCGGAGATGTACACGCCGGTGCCGATCATCTGTCGGCACACGCCGCCCAGGCTCCAGGACAGGATCAGTATCAGCATCGGCGGCACGATGTTGCTGATGCCGGAAACGATGTTGCCGATGAATCCCTTCGGCGTCATCAGTCGGCGGGGGATGTACAGCACAAACGCCGTCACCAGCCCCGCGAACGCGCCCAGCGTCAGTCCGGCGGTGGGGTTTTCGCCGATGGCCTGGGAGAAGGGGACGCCGTCAAAGAAGCCGCCCACCCAGGCCATGCCCAGTATCGCGCACACGATCAGCACCAGTATCGGCAGCACCAGGTCGATCACGCGGCCCTTGGGCTTTGATCCGGAGGATTCCCGGGTCTGCCTGGCTTCGCCCTGCTCCGCGGCCAGCTCGGCCTGCTTCATCCTGCCGAAGTCCATGCCCGTCAGGCAGATGAACACCACCATGACGATGGTCAGCAGCGCGTACAGGTTGTAGGGAATCGTGGACAGGAAGGCGTGGAAGCCGCCGTCCTGGCTGACCTCGCTGGCCACCGCCACCGCCCAGCTGGACACCGGCGCGATGATGCACACCGGGGCCGCCGTGGCGTCGATGATATAGGCCAGCTTCTCCCGGCTGATCTTCAGCCGGTCGGTGATGGGGCGCATCACCGTGCCCACGGTCAGGCAGTTGAAGCCGTCGTCGATGAAGATCAGCACGCCCAGCAGCGACGTGGCGAAGGAGGCGGAGCGCTTGGTCTTCAGCCGCTTTTCCGCCCAGCGCCCGTAGGCCTCGCTGCCGCCGGACTTGGACACCAGCACCACCACCGCCCACAAAAGCGCCAGGAAGATGATCATGTAGGCGTTGTCCGCGATCTTCGAGGACATCATGTCAAATGTCGTCGCCGCGGTGTTGACGATGGTCCCGCCCCCGGCGACGGTGTAGATCAGCATGCCCGAGAACAGGCCGATGAACAGCGAGGAATAGACCTCCTTGGTCATCAGAGCCAGGGCGATGGCGATGACCGGCGGCAGCAGCGACAGCCAGCCGGTCTCGATCATGGTGAATTCCATAGGCACCTCCCACGGAAGGTCGGTCTCACTCGCCTGCCAGCAGCCTTTCGACCAGCGCGCGCTGCTCGTACAGCACGCAGCCGCCCACGTGGTCGTTGTCCAGAACGCCGCCCTCCCGCAGGGCCATGAACAGCGGGGATTCCAGCGCGCCGCGCACGCCAAGCTCCAGCACGTTCACGTCCGAATAAGGGGAGAAGGGGCAGGGCTCCGCGCCGCCGTGGGAATTGATGTGGAAGAACCCGCGGCCCGCGGCCATGCAGCCCTCGTCCGCCTTTTCGTCGCCGGGAAAGGCCAGTGCCACCAGCTCTGGGAACATTTGGCGCAGCCTGCCCATCGCCCGCATCAGATATGCCCGCTCCTCGTCGCCGGGGGCCAGCTCCAAGGCCTCCTCGGTCACGGGCACGAATTCGATGTAGATCACCAGCTTGCAGCCCTTGTCCACCAGCCGCTTCATGAATTCGGGAGAGGTGACCTCGCGGATGTTACGGGTGGTCGCGGTGATCGACGCGCCGAACAGCAGGTTGCGCTTGTGCAGCCGGTCCATGGCGGAAACCAGCTTGTCGTACACGCCCTCGCCCCGCCGGGCGTCGGTGATCTCCCTGCCGCCCTCGATGCTCAGCACCGGGATCAGGTTGCGGCACTTGTCCAGCAGGGCGAAGGTCTTGTCGTCCATGTAGGTGCCGTTGGTGAAGATCGGGAACAGCAGGTTCTTCATCTGGCCCGCGGCCTCGATCACATCCCAGCGCAACAGCGGCTCGCCGCCCGCCAGCATGATGAAGCTGACGCCCAGGTCCTCGGCCTGGTTGAACACGGCCTTCCACTGTTCCGTGGTCAGCTGCTTCACCGGCTCGGCGTCCACGGTGGCCGCGCTGCAGCGGGAATAGCACCCGGCGCAGTGCAGGTTGCAGGCGCTGGTGATGCTGGCGATCAGGAAGGAGGGCACGTGCAGCCCCTCCTTCTCCAGCTCCAGCCGCCGCCTGGTGGCCTTGCCCGCCGCGGCGGCGAACTTGACCATGAATGCGCTCTCCCTGGGGTCGCGCAGCGTGGCCTTCAGCGTGTCGGCCACGATCTTCTCCACGCCCCTGGCGATGTGTTCCTGGAGATTGAAGCTCATATGTACCTCCGTGCTTACGCCCTGCCGGATCCCTGTTCCAGCGGCAAAAAGTCAATTTCAGCATACACGCCGGGCAGGGGGTTGTCAAGCACCCTTGCACATATTTGTTATAGATACGATCTATCGCCATGGATCGGACTTGCGTATTGGATTTAAACCCATTAAAATGATAGAATATGTTGAATCCAACCGGGAGGTAAAGCCATGCCGCGCATCGCAAAAATCGACCTCGATACCGCCGCGCCGGAGGTCCGCGCCGCCATCGACGCCCACCTGGCCCAGGGCTACCGACTGACGAACGAAAAGCTGACGCTGCTGCACAACGTGACGGCCTTCAACGCGCTGGAGGCCCAGTCCTACGCGCTGGACCGGGAGCTGCAGCGCCTGGTGGGCAAGCGGGCGGCGGATTTCTTTGAATACGCCATCTCGCTGCAGAACGAGTGCCTGGTGTGCAGCCGCTACTTCGCCTGCCTGCTGCGGGACAACGGCATCACCGACTTCGAGCACTTCGCCTTCACCGACCGGGAACAGCTGCTGATCGAATACGGCCGCGCGCTGGCGAAGGACCCGAAGCACATCCCCGACGCGCTGTTTGAAAGGCTGCGTGCCGTGTTCTCCGAGGAGACGCTGGTGGTCGTGACCGCCATGGGCGTGTTCATGATCGCCAACAACGTGTTCAACGACGCCCTCCGGGTCGAGCCGGAGGGGAGAGCCTGACCGCCTACGCCCGCGACAGGCGCGCAAGCTCGCTTTCCGCCAGCGCGGCGAAGAACCGCGCCGCGGGCATCAGCGCCGCCGGGTCGGCGTTGAAGCGGGGGTGGTGGTTGTCCCAGCCGCCGCCGGTGCCCACCCGGATGAACGCGCCGGGGGCCTTTTTCAGGTAGACGCTGAAGTCCTCCGCGCCCATCGAGGGCGGGTTCTCCTCCACGCGAAGCCCCAGCGACCGGGCCAGGTCGGCGGCGCGGCGGCACGCGTCGGCGTCGTTGACCACCGGGCTCGGGCCGCGCTGATAGTCGAATTCCGCGCAGCAGCCGTAGGCGCTCGCGGTATCCCTGACCAGCCGCTCCAGACGGCGCTGGACCTCATCCCGCACGCCTTCGTCCATGGCGCGCACGGTGCCCTCCAGCTCCGCCGAATCCGGGGTGACGTTCCAGGTGTTGCCCGCCGCCACCCGGGTGATGGACACCACCGCGCTGTCGAAGGGGTTCACCCCGCGGCTGACGATGGTCTGGGCGGCGGTAACGACGGCGGCCAGCGCCGGGATCGGGTCGACGCCCAGGTCCGGGTGTCCCGCGTGGCACCCCTTGCCGACGAGCCTTGCAAGGAAGCGGTCCGCCGAGGCCATCACCGGGCCAGGGCGCACGCCGACCGTGCCCGCCGGGTACCAGGGATAGGTGTGGGACGTGAAGAACAGCCGCACGTCGTCCAGCAGCCCTGTGGCGACCATCCTCGCCGCGCCCAGGTTGACCTCCTCGGCGGGCTGGAAGATCACCTTCACGGTGCCGGGCAGCCCGGCCTCCCGCTCCTTCAACAGCAGCGCCGCGCCCAGCATGGTCGTGGCGTGAAAGTCGTGGCCGCAGGCGTGCATCACGCCGGGATGCTCCGAGGCGTATTCCAGCCCCGTCTGCTCGCATACCGGCAGCGCGTCGATGTCCGCACGCAGGGCCACGACCGGCCCCTCGCCGCCGCCCACCGCGGCGATCAGCCCGGTCTCCAGCCCGGTATCCAGCAGCCGCACCCCGTTTTCCAGCAATATCCCCCGGATGAACGCCGTGGTCTCGCGCTCCTCGAGCGCCAGCTCCGGGTGCCGGTGCAGCCACTTGAACGCCTCGATCAGGCGGGTGGAAGCATCCCGCGCCCCGGCGACGGACAGCTCTGTCATATCGATCATCTCCCTGCTTTGCTGCAAACATTTTAACACAGATCGCGATGAAAGGCAAACTGTCTTGCGCGTTCCCGATGCCGAAGATAAGTTGGATCGGCGCCCAGGGCCTTTCCCCCTTTATTCTTAACATGGAATCCGTTATAATAGGGAAGAATAGTTTAATAACGGCTTGAAAGAGGGGGACCCCATGGCACACTATCTGATCAAGGAACTGTATACCCACATGCCCGCGGCGGACGTTCAGCAGGTGAAGGTGAACGGCTGGGTGCGCACGATGCGCGAATCCAAGAGCTTTGCCTTTGTGGAGCTGAACGACGGCAGCTACTTCAGGAACCTGCAGATCATCCTGGAGGCGGACAAGCTGGATGACTATAAGGCGCTGACGGGCGCCATCGGCGTGGGCGCGGCCATCGAGGCCGAGGGCACGCTGGTGCTGACCCCCGAGAACAAGCAGCCCTTCGAGCTGAAGGCAGAGCGCTGCACCGTGGTGGGCCAGAGCCCCTCGGACTATCCGCTGCAGAAGAAGCGCCACACGCTGGAGTACCTGCGCACGATCCAGCACCTGCGGCCCCGGGCCAACCTGTTCCAGTGCGCCTTCCGGGTGCGCAGCGTGGCGGCCCAGGCCATCCACCGGTTCTTCCACGACAAGGGCTACCTGTACGTGCACACCCCGCTGATCACCGGCAGCGACTGCGAGGGCGCGGGCGAGATGTTCCGCGTCACCACGCTGGACCCGGACGCCCTGCCGCTAACCGACGAGGGCAAGACGGATTACAGCAAGGATTTCTTCGGCAAGCCCGTGTCGCTGACGGTGTCCGGACAGCTGAACGCCGAGATCTTCGCCATGGCCTTCCGCAACGTGTACACCTTCGGGCCCACCTTCCGCGCCGAGGAATCCTACACCCCCCGCCACGCGGCGGAGTTCTGGATGATCGAGCCGGAGATCGCCTTCGCTGACCTTTCCGTCGACATGGACCTGCAGGAGGAGATGGTGAAGTACATCATCGCCGCCGTGCTTCAGGAGTGCCCGGAGGAGATGGCCTTCCTGAACAGCTTCGTGGACAAGGGGCTGATCGACAGGCTGACCTTCGTGCGGGATGCCGAGTTCGTTCGGTGCAGCTACACCGAGGCCATCGACATCCTGCAAAAATCCGGCGAGAAGTTCGAATACCCCATCAGCTGGGGCAGCGACCTGCAGACCGAGCACGAGCGCTACCTGACCGAGAAGCACTTCGGCAAGCCGGTGTTCGTCACCGACTGGCCCAAGGAGATCAAGGCCTTCTACATGCGCATGAACGACGACGGCAAGACCGTGGCCGCGGCCGACCTGTTGGTGCCCGCCGTGGGCGAGCTGTGCGGCGGCAGCCAGCGCGAGGAGCGCTACGACGTTCTGAAGGCCCGCATCGAGGAGCTGGGCATGAAGCCCGAGGATTACTGGTGGTACCTGGAGCTGCGCAAGTACGGCACCGCGAAGCACGCCGGCTTCGGCATGGGCTTTGAGCGGATGATCATGTACCTGACGGGCATCGCCAACATCCGCGACGTGCTGCCCTTCCCGCGCACCACCGGCAACGCCGATTTCTGATGCCCTTCTCCGCGCCGGACACAGCTCCGGCGCGGCTTTGCGTAAAGGAGGTACCTGTCCCGTGAAGAGGATGCTTTGCGCCCTGCTGGCCGCGCTGCTGTGCGCGGGCTGCGCCTGCGCCGAGGAGGGACTGTCCTGGGTGTTCACCACCCCCGAGCCCGAGGCGGGGGAGGCGGTCAGCCTGCCGGACCTGTTCCCGGAGCCGGAGGGCGACGCCCCTGAAGGCGAAGACGAATGGGAGGCGGAATACGTCGATGACGCCGCGCAGCCGGAGGGCATCGGCTATCCGGTGCAGGCCGAGGTGGTCAACTGCAAGACTGGCGTGTCCCTGCGCAGCCAGCCCTCCACAAAGGCGTCGCTGCTGTGCGAGGTGCCCCTGGGCGAGTGGGTGGCCGTGTACGGCAACCAGGCCTTTCAGGGCAACGACCGCTGGTTCGTGGAGGCCGCCTACAAGGGCCAGCGGGGCTACATCTGCATCGAATACCTGGACATCCTGCTGCCCGAATACCTCAGCTACCAGCGGGACTACCTGAAGGGCCTGCCGGGCACGGTCAGCGCCGTGAACCGGGGCACCGACCTGATCCTGCGCGACGGCCCCGGCACCGGCTATGACAGCCTGGGCCTGCTGTTCGGCGGCGAGGTGCTGGGCTATCTGGGCGACGCAAGGCAGGACGCGGGCGGCACCTGCTGGTATCATTGCAGCCATTACGGCGAGGAATGCTGGATCTCCGCGAAGTACACGGTGCTGACGCTGAACGACGGCGCCAGCTACACCGGCGGGAAGGGAATATTCTGATCAGCATAACAGCAACATTTGACCGTCGCAAAACCGCATTTTCCACTTGACTACATGCATAAACCATGTTATTATTGGGTTATCCGGCGTATTGTCAATATTTGCGCACATTTTTAAGGAGGAGATACTTATGAACAACATCCCGCAGGTCAAAATGGGCATCCTGGCGGTCAGCCGCGACTGCTTCCCGATCACCCTGTCCGAGAAGCGCCGCAAGGCCATCGTGGCGAAGCTGAAGGAAAAGAACTTCGACATCTACGAGTGTCAGACCATCATCGAGGGCGGTATCGACGGCAACGTCAACGAGGCCTATGAGGAGATCAAAAAATCCGGCATCAACGCGCTGGTCGTGTTCCTGGGCAACTTTGGCCCCGAGGGCCCCGAGACCCTGATCGCCAGGAAGTTCGGCGGCCCCGTGATGTACATCGCGGCGGCGGAGGAGAACATCGGCGTGCTTTCCAGCGACCGCGGCGACGCCTATTGCGGCATGCTGAACGCCAGCTACAACCTGAAGCTTTCCGGCATCAAGGCCTACATTCCGGAGTATCCGGTGGGCGACGCCGAGTACTGCGCCAACGAGATCATCGACTTCCTGCCCATCGCCCGCACCATCCTGGGCCTGCAGGATCTGAAGATCATCACCTTCGGCCCCCGTCCCTTCGACTTCCTGGCCTGCAACGCGCCCATCGCGCCGCTGTTCAAGCTGGGCGTCAACGTCCAGGAGAACTCCGAGCTGGACCTGCTGAAGGCCTACAAGGAGCACGCCAACGATCCCCGCATCCCCGCCAAGATCCAGGAGATGGC
>JBGUQG010000086.1:0-4845 GCA_045130815.1 Christensenellales bacterium | reverse complement strand
ACCGGTCGTGGGACACCGCCAGCACCGCCCCGGGGAAGGTCTCCAGATACTCCTCCAGGATAGCCAGGGTGGTCACGTCCAGGTCGTTGGTGGGCTCGTCCAGCAGCAGTATGTTCGGCGCGGACATCAGTATGCCCAGCAGGTACAGCCTGCGCCGTTCGCCGCCGGACAGCCGGCCGATCACGGAATACTGCAGCTGGGTGTTGAACAGGAAGCGCTCCAGCATCTGGGTGGCGGACAGCCGCCCTTCGACGGTGCGCACCTCCGAGGCGATCTCGTGGATGTAGTCCCAGGGGCGCTGCTTCGGGTCCAGCTCCCGCCCCTCCTGGGTGAAGTAGCCCACCCGCACGGTGCCGCCGCGCTCCACCGTGCCGCTGTCGGGGGCCAGCGTGCCCGCGATCAGGTTCAGAAGCGTGCTCTTGCCCGCGCCGTTGGGGCCGACCACGCCGATGCGGTCATCCCGCAGCACGGTGTAGGAGAAGTCCCGGATCACGCTGCGCCGGCCGTAGGACTTCGACACGTGGGAAAGCTCGATCGTCTTGCGCCCGAGCCGCGACGCCGCCGCGGCCATGGACACGGCGCTGTCCTGCTCCGGGCCCTGCATTTCCTTCAGCGCCTCGTACCGGGCGATGCGCTCGGTGCTCTTGGTGCTGCGGGCGCGGCAGCCCCGCATGATCCATTCCCGCTCCCTGCGCAGCAGCTGCCGGCGCTTGCGCTCGCTGGCGGCGGCCATCTCCAGCCGTTCGGCCTTCAATTCCAGATAGCCGGAATACTTGGCGTCGTACATATACAGCGCCCCGTGGCTCAGCTCCGCGATGCGGCTGGTGACCCGGTCCAGGAAATAGCGGTCGTGGGTCACCATCACCAGCGCGCCGGTGAAGCGGGCCAGCCGCTGCTCCAGCCACAGCACGGTGTCGCCGTCCAGGTGGTTGGTGGGCTCGTCCAGGATCAGTATGTCCGCCGGTCGCACCAGCACGCCCGCCAGGGCCACGCGCTTGCGCTGGCCGCCGGACAGCTCGCCGATGGGCCGGTCGTGCTCCGTGATGCCCAGCCGGTTCAGTATGGTGACGGCCTCGTACTCCTTCAGGGCGCGGAAGGCCGGGGGAAAGTCGGCAAAGACCTGCTCCAGCACGGTGTTGCCGTCGTCCATCACCGGCGTCTGGGGCAGGTAGGCCAGCTGCACGTTGGGGTCCGTGGTCACGCGGCCCGCGTCCGGGCTCTCGACGCCGGCGAGCACCTTCAAAAGCGTGCTCTTGCCCGCGCCGTTCACGCCGATCAGGCCCACGCGGTCCCCGGCGTTCAGATACAGCGTCACATCGTCCAGCAGCTTCTGCTCGCCGTAGTCCTTGACCAGATGTTCAGCGGATAACAGCATATCAGTCCAGCGCCTTCACATAGCAGCGACGGCGCTTGTGCTGCTCGGTCTTGAAGAAGTTCCACTGGCTCTGCACCTTGTGGTTGGTCTCGAGCTGTGGGCCGGTCTCGGCCTTGGTGATGCCCATTCTGTGACAGCCTTTCAGCACGTGGTTCATCAGTATGGCGTTTACGGCCTTGTTCTGGTATTCCGGGATCACGGCCACCAGGAACAGGTCCAGCGTGTCGTTCACCTTCAGCGCCTTCAGCACGCCCAGGAAGCCGAAGGGGAACAGCCTGCCGCGGCTCTTCTTCAGGGCCTGGGCCATGCTGGGGGCGGACACGCCGAAGCCCACCAGGTCGTCGTGCTCGTCCAGCACGAAGCAGGCCAGCTCCGGGTTGATCAGCGGCACGAACTTGTTGGCATAGCGCTTGATCTGCCTCTCGTCCAGCGGCACGGTGCCGTACAGGCCGGAATAGGCGGTGTTCACCAGCTGGAACACCTTTTCGATCAGCGGCTTGTAATCCCTGCGGGATTTGACCTCGGCGATGTGCAGGTTGGAAAAGCGCATCACCCGCTCGGCCAGCTTGTCCAGGCGCTTCACCGTGTGCTCGTCATAGGGCACGTCGATCAGCATTTCCACCCAGTCCACATCCTTGCCGTAGCCCAGGCGCTGCAGGTGATCGTTGTAATAGGGATGGTTGTAGTAGGTGATGAACATGCTGCGGCGGTCGAATCCCTCCACCAGCATGCCCTCGCGGTCCAGGTCGGTAAAGCCCAGCGGGCCGTGCACCTCGGTGCAGCCCTTTTCACGGGCGAAATCCTCGACGGCCCTGAACAGGGCGGAGGAGACCTCGAAATCATCGATGAAATCCACCTGGGTGAAGCGCATGCGCTTCAGGCCCCACTTTTCGTTGGCCCTGCGGCTGAGGATCGCGCCGATGCGCCCGACGATCTCCCCGTCGCGCCAGGCCAGCCAGCACTTTGCCTCGCAATAGGAGAAGGCCGGGTTCTTCTTCGGGTTCCAGTCGTCCAGGTCGTCGCCGTACATGGCGGGGATGAACTGGGGCACGTCCTTATACAGCACGTTCGGATAGTTCACAAACCTCCGGAGCTCTGAGCGCGTGGTGACTTCTCGTACTTCGACCATGTGTATCCCCTCGCAGTTGCATACTTCCCATAATACACAGTATAGCATAACCCTGTTAAATGTGCAAACCCAATTGTGCCGAAGCGCGAAAAAACCGCCGCCTTCGCGGCGGCGGAAGGGGGGATCAATCCCGGTTTTTGCCCATGATCTCCAGGATGCGCAGGAACAGGTTGATGATGTCCAGGTACAGCGACGCGGACAGGTCGATGGCGTTGTCCACCGTTTTGGCGCAGGTGTTCGCCCGGGCCCAGTCATAACCGATGTACAGCGAGAAGATGCCCGCGCCCAGCCATTCATAGATCATGTGGCCGCGCCCCCGGAACAGCAGCAGGCTGACCAGGCTGCCCACGATGGTGAACAGCAGCGAGAAGAACAGCACCCTGCCCAGCTTCAGGAAGAAGCCGGTGAACAGCGTGCCCGCGATCATGAACGACAGCGTGACGATGGCGGTGACCAGCACGGCGCTCTTGACCGTGTCCACCGGAACGCCCTGCACCGACAGGCACACCACGATGCCGATGGGGGCCGCGATCAGCGTATAGCCCACGAAGCTGAGCCCCGCGCCGCCCTTGACCACCAGGGTGTTGCCCAGCAGCACCAGCACGATATAGCCGATCAGAAAGACGAACGGGTTGATTCCGGCGACCATCGCCATCACCTGGCGTGCGAAGAAGGCCACCGTCACGTAGTTCAGGAAGAAGCCCCACAGCAGCATCCCGCCGATGATCAGGTTGAAGGCGCGCTCGGAGATCTCCACATCCCCCTCGTTGAGGGCCTGCCGCTTTTCCAGTATGGACTGCGAATTGCCGAGAGCCATGAATATCCCTCCGTTTCAGGTCAAATCGAAAGTGCGGACTGCCGCGCTTTTCAGGTATTCTATCGCTTCTTTCCGCGCTTGTCAACCCATATCCGCACGCCGGGGGCCCGGGCGGCATACTGTTAAATATAGCGCCTTTACGAAATGAGGCGGAAAGGCGTCGATATTTGTGGTATAATAATGGGAGTTACGATAATTTGGAGGCGAATCGCCAATGAAGATAGTGGTTTTGTGCGGCGGCCTGAGCATGGAGCGCAACGTTTCCATCACCAGCAGCACGCTGATCTGCAAAGCGCTCAGGAAGCTGGGCCATCGCGCCGTGCTGGTGGACATGTTCTTCGGCCTGGAGGATTGCGACCGGTCCCCGGAGCAGCTGTTTGAAAACCTGCCGCCCCTGGCCGAGGCCCGGGTGTCCGAGGAGGCGCCGGACCTGGACGCCGTGCGCGCGTCCCGGAAATGGCAGAGCCCCAGCAAGGTGGGCAAGGGCGTGTTCGAGATCTGCGCGCTCGCCGACGTGGTGTTCCTGGGCCTGCACGGGGCCTGCGGCGAGGACGGCCGCATACAGGCCGCGCTGGATCTGATGGGCATTCCCTACACCGGCAGCGGCTATCTGGGCAGCGCCATCGCCATGGACAAGGACCTGACCAAGCGCCTGGCCCAGGGCATCGGCGTGCGCACGCCCCAGTGGCGCATCGCCCGCTTCGACCGGGAAACCTTCGCGGATATCGTGGATTCCGCGCCGCTGCCCTGCGTGGTCAAGCCCGTGGACAGCGGCTCCAGCATCGGGGTGGCCATCGCCCGCAGCCGGGCGGAGCTGATCGACGCGCTGGAGCAGAACCGCCCGCTGGGCCGCGTGGTGATAGAGCAGTACGTGGCGGGCCGGGAGATCCAGGTGGGCGTGCTGCAGGACAGGAACCTGCCCAGCATCGAGATCATCCCCAAGCAGGGCTTTTACGATTACCACAACAAATACCAGGCCGGGGCGGCGGTGGAGATCTGCCCCGCGCCGGTGGACGGCGCCGTGGAGGCCGAGCTGGGCGCGACGGCGCTGAAGGTGCACCGGCTGCTGGGCCTGCGCACCTATTCCCGCGCGGATTTCATCGTTACTCCGGACGGGGAGATCTGGTTCCTGGAGATCAACACGCTGCCGGGCATGACGCCCACCAGCCTGATGCCCCAGGAGGCCGCCGCCGTGGGCATCGACTACGGCACGCTGTGCCAGAGGATCGTGGATGACGCCATTGGAGGTGCCGAGAAAGCATGAAGCCCTTTACTCTGCGCGACGCGCTGAACGCGGTGGGCGGCCTGTACATGGGCGACGCGGCGGGCCTGGACAGGATCGTCGCCCGCGTCACCAGCGACAGCCGCGAGGTCGTCCCCGGGTCGCTGTTCATCGCCCTGAAGGGCAGCCGGGTGGACGGCCATGATTTCATCGCCGAATGCCTGAAGAAGGGCGCGGCGGGGTGCCTGACCGAGCGCGAGCCCCGGCCGGAGGAGACCCCGGCCATCCTGGTGGATTCCACG